>CAZNPP010000001.1:0-15348 GCA_964574785.1 uncultured Chloracidobacterium sp.
ACTTGGTTACCATCCGGGTATGTGGTTGCAAAATTGTCCCAGCTTCTCCGCTCCCGGTTCGGTAAGCTCGCAGTTCTGTAAACTTCCGCCTTCATCCTTCCGCGGCGGCCCGGTCGCTGCGCAGGTGAAAAATTGAAGCCCGCAACTCGAACTAACTTGTCGCCCTCCGAGTATGTCGGAGCCAACAATTTTTCACCTTCTCTGCTCCCGGTTCCGTAATTTCGCAGCGACCGGGCCGGTGAGGAAGGATGAAGGCGAAGGGATGAATGAAGGCTTAGTGTGATGTTCAGCGAAAGGGAACACCACCTATGCTTCATCCTTCCGCGGCGGCCTGGTCGCTGCGAAGCTGGGACAATTGGGCCCGCGACTCCGACTAACGTGTTGCCATTCGAGTACGTGGCAGCAAAATTGTCCCAGCTTCTCCGCTCCCAGTTCTGTAAGCTCGCAGTTCTGTAAGCTCGCAGTTCTGTAATGCTGCTAGTTCTGTAATCTTCCCAGTTCTGTAGTTGTCTTCAGTAATCAAATTCTGGTTCCCCAATTTGAGTAGTTTTATCTAGCCCATGAAACCTGCTTTCTGATCTAGAATTGCACGTCTTCACATAATCTTCCCGGAAGGAAATAAGAGCCATGTCTCACCCTCACCGTGAGTTCAATGATGAACACATTCCGCTTGCTTACTTCATTACTTTCCGCTGCTATGGTACGTGGCTTCACGGAGACCGCCGGGGATCGGTAGACCGGTTCCATAACATTTATGGCACTCCTCGGCTGCCCCGAACAAGCAATGGGAAGACTACATCCGTCGTAATCTCAAATATCCTCCCGTTAGGCTTAACGGGAGACAACGAAAAGTAGTTGAGGAGGCAATTCGCGAGACATGTCAAAAGCGCAAATGGAGATTATGGGCTGTACAAGCACGGACGAACCACGTCCACACGGTTGTCACTGCCCGTTGTGGTCCAGAGCTGGTTTTAGACTCATTAAAAGCTCGAGCAACACGGAAGATGAGAAAGGCGGGTTGTTGGAGAGAAGGAAGGCCTAAACTTCTTGAACAGACTCTTCATCTGGAACTGATTCAGTTTCGAATCCTGCCTCCTGCCACACCGAAAGCCCGCCAGCAAGATAGCCTCTAATATCCGAAAAGCCTATTTCTGCGAGTTTTGACCTAGCGGCGCTAACCTCTGCGACCTCATTAGCGAGAAGAACTATTCCCAAAGCTTGCTCTTTGAGCTCAGCCGCACAGGCAGCGAACTCTTCACCTAAAGCAGCGTTTATGGCGTTCGGTATGTGAGCGATCCTAAACTCCTCTGGTGAGCGGACATCAAGAACGATAACATCAGTTTCGATGAGTTTCTTTACGTTCTCAGGCGTGAGTGCTGCAATCGCGGGTTCGTCCCCATCTCCATCATGACCGCCGAGATCAGATACGGGAGGCGGTTGAAATACTTCTAACTCAGAGCTGATTTCGACACTCTTCTGATGCTTCTTGCGTTCACTCAGATAAAAGAGCACGGGTACCGTCATGCGTGATAGAAATAGCGAAGCGACTTCGCCAGCCATAAGTGAAATCGCGAGTCCCTGAAAGATCGGATCAAACAGGATCACACCCGCGCCTACGATTACCGCTGCTGCCGTCAACATCATCGGACGGAAACGAACCGCACCCGCATCGATAACCGCTTCAGCGAGCGGCATTCCCTGTTTCAATCTTAGTTGAACAAAATCAACAAGGATAATTGAGTTGCGCACTACAATCCCAGCTCCGGCGATGAAACCGATCATCGACGTCGCAGTAAAGAAAGCGCCCATCAGTGCGTGTGCAGGCAGAATACCAACCAGCGAAAACGGAATCGCGGCCATGATCGTGAACGGGGTCTTGAACGACTCGAACCAACCTACCACCAGGATGTAAATTAGAATCAATACAGCTGCGAAAGCTAAACCAAGATCGCGAAACACTTCGTAGGTAATGTGCCACTCGCCGTCCCATTTCAATGCGAGCTTGTCTGTTACAAAAGGTTGGTTAGCCACGTAACGATCAAGCGTGTAACCTTCAGGAAGGTTCAACTCGTCAATTGCCTTGTTTAGTTTGAGAATAGCGTAGACTGGGCTCTCTTCTTCACCCGCCACATCGCCTGTGACATAGACGACGGGCATCAGGTTCTTGTGATAGATGCTTTGTTCATTCGTGCTTTCCTCAACCCGCACCAATTCGCCCAGTGGAACAAGGTTACGTTGTTGGCCAATAACTTTTATTCGTCTTAGCTGATCGACGCTAGATCGAGCAGCAAGCGGTAGCCGCAGCACAATCGGAACATCTTCTTTCTCTTCAGGTTGATGCGCGAGGCCAACAGTTGCGCCTGCGACAGCCATGCGAAGTGTTGCCGCAATCTGCTCAGTAGATACACCATTGAGAGCAGCTTTCTCTTTATCCACCAGGAATTCATATTTCGTCTGCTCGTCTTCAATGTAAGAATCGACGTCCACAACTCCGGCGGTGCGATCAAAGATATCCTGAATCTGCCGAGCCACTTCGATCTGCCGCTGATAATCCGGTCCATAGATTTCGGCGACCAGTGTTTGAAGCACTGGTGGGCCGGGCGGCACCTCCGACACTTTCAGGCGCGCCTCATATTTTGCGCCAATCTCCTGTAGTGCTGGACGCACTCGTTTGGCAATGTCATGACTCTGTGCTTTTCGCTCACCCTTGGGAGCGAGATTAACTTGAATGTCGGCCACATTCGGGCCCTGCCTTAAGAAGTAGTGCCGAACCAAGCCGTTGAAGTTATAAGGCGAGGAAGTGCCGATGTACATTTGATAGTCGGTTACTTCGGGGACAGTACGAACGTATTGGGCCAACTCGCGCGTGACGGCTGCCGTTTGTTCCAGGGTTGAGCCTTCTGGCATATCCACTATGACCTGGAACTCACTCTTGTTGTCGAACGGCAACATCTTAACGTGCACAAACTTGAATATGACTAACGACAACGAACCCAGAAGCAGTAGACCAACAAGCGTCAAGAATCCAAATCTCCACTTCGGCTCGTGAATCAGCCGGCCCATAGCGCGGCGGTATAAACGAGTAGACCAACTCTCTTGTCCATTCTGCTTGTGCTTTGCATGGTCTCTGAGCAGCCGCAAACTGGCCCATGGGATAACTATGAAAGCTATTAGCAACGAGAAGATCATTGCTGCAGATGCTCCCACAGGAATCGGCCGCATATATGGTCCCATTAACCCGCTCACGAAGGCCATAGGTAGAATCGCTGCAATCACCGCAAATGTGGCCAGGATTGTCGGATTCCCAACTTCGGCAACAGCTTCGACTGCTATGGCCATTCGCGGCCGGCCACGATTCTCGGGTAAGGCATAATGGCGAGCCATGTTTTCGACGACCACAATTGCATCGTCAACAAGGATTCCAATTGAAAAGATCAACGCGAAGAGGGTGATGCGATTTAGCGTGTAACCGTAGAGGTAGAAGACCGCAAGGGTGAGTGCCAAGGTTACGGGAATGGCAATCGCCACGATACCCGACTCTCGCAAACCCAACGCCAGCCAGATCAAGATCGATACAGAGACGATAGCGATCATCATGTGCAGCAGAAGTTCATTAGACTTCTCGCTCGCTGTTTCGCCGTAGTTTCGAGTGACTGCGATTGTTACATCCCCAGGGATCAGCGAGCCTCTCAACCTTTCGACCTTTTCGATGACGTGGTCGGCTACTGTAATCGCGTTTGTTCCTTTTCGTTTAGAAATCGAAAGCGTCACAGCAGGTAACGGGGACTGTTCATCCTGCTTCTTTAGGGCGGGGCCCGCGCCGTGAAATACGTAGTCTGCGGCCTCTTCGGGACCATCTTCGATGCGGCTTACCTGGCGCAGATATACGGGATGGTTGTTAAAGACGCTAACTACAACATTGCCGACGTCTTCTGCTGAACGAAGAACGCCCCCAGCGTCAACCAAAAACTCGCGATTACCGGTGGTCAAACTTCCGGCCTGTAACTGACGATTTGCCTGCTCCAGCACCGGGATAATGCTGACCGGCGCCAGTTGATACGCTGCCATCAGCGCTTCGTCGAGGATGACTCGAATCTGCCTGCGCTGGCCACCGATAATCTTGACTTCTGAAACGTCCACCACTTCCTTGATCTGATCATGAACCTGGGCTGCAATACGCCGGAGGGTGAAGTGATCGTAGCGTTCACCCGAGAGTGTGAGCGCCAGAATCGGAACATCATCGATGGAGCGAGGTTTAATAATCGGGAGTGTCGCGCCCGGTGGGATGAGATCAAAGTTGGCTTGCATCTTCTGATTGAGGCGAACGATGCTGGCCTCTTCATTCTGGCCCACATAGAAACGGACAACTGCCATGGCAACGCCTGGCGAGGAAGTCGAGTAAATGTACTCGACACCGGGCACCTCCCAGAGCAGCTTTTCCATCGGTTTAGTGACCCGCTCTTGAACTTCTTTCGCGGATGCACCGGGCATCTGCACGAAGATGTCAATCATGGGAACAATGATCTGGGGCTCTTCTTCGCGAGGAAGCAACAGCACGGCGCCGAAGCCAAGCAGGATCGACGCCGCAATAATGAGCGGCGTAAGTTTGGAGTCAATGAAAGCGCTGGCCAGCTTACCGGCGAGCCCTAATGGGTCTTTCATAACGACGTTTCACTTCGCGGCGATCCGTGGCGGTTCTGGGCTCGTTTGTCGTACGCGAGTCCCATCCTTTATTGATGTTGCAGGTTCGCTCACGATTTGTTCCCCAGCATTTAAGCCTGATAAAACTTCGACATTCTCGCCAAGGGTCCGGCCGGTTCTTATTAATCGGGAACGAGCCACACCAGATTGGTCCACAACAAACACGGTAAGGAGTTGGCCGTGTTGAGTAATAGCCTTTTGAGGAATAGCTAAAACATCCCGCTGTCCCGAAAGAAACAGCGCCTTGCCATAAAGTCCTGAGCGCATTAGGTGCCCCGCAATACTCGGTAACCATATTCTTACGGTATAACTTCGACTATTTGGATCAGATGCGGGAACGATTTCCCCTACCGAACCCGTAAGTATCGTGCTACCAAATGCCGGGATTTCCACCTGGGCCTGATCGTGAAGATGAATTTTGTTGAGGAGTGATTCTTCTACCGAGACCTCGAGTTGGTAGCTCGAATCGTTCTCGATAGTCAGCAGGGGAGTGCCAGGAAGTGCCATTGAACCCAACTGCGCCTGTTTCGATACGACAATGCCGTTGATTGGAGAAGTAAGTCGTGCGTAACCTGCCTGTATTCGCGCATTTGAAACTTCAGCCTTTCCTTGATCAATGCGGGCCAGCACCTGGTTCCGTTTTGCTTTAGCTGCCTGCAGCATTCGGTAGGCGCGCTCGCTTTCGGCCCTGGCGACCTCAAATTTGGCACGTACTTCATCGAACTCCTGTGGACTGGCGGACTGGCGCTCGAACAACTCCTGGTACCGATGGAGCGTGGTCGTTGCCAAAGACTCGTTTGCCCGGGCCGAAGCGCGAGTTGATTCGGCCGCGCGGATGTTGCGTTCGACTTCGTCCAGCGCCTCCTGAGCTTCGCGCACTCCTGCTTGTGCTCTCTGCACCTGCACTGCGGCATCGCGGTTCTCGATTTCGATTAAGGTCTGGCCCACACGCACACGATCTCCTTCACGAACGTGCAAGCCAACAATGTTTCCCATAATCCTGGCGGCGATGACACTGCTGCTCTTAGCGCGAATCGTGCCCACTGCCTCATAGTGGTCATCGACAGAGGTGATTTGTAACGTCTCAATTTTTACCCCCTCAACCATTTCAGCCGTCTGCGACGTGTCCGCCTTTTTAGAGCAAGAGATGGTTATTAGGAGGATTAGTGTTAAAAAAACGAGAATAGCGAATCGGTTCATCGAGATCCCTCCCCTTAACGCCCAAAGGCATCCACTCTGTTCAATCTGCCAACTGCCAGAAGCACACTGGCAAAACCGACATGCTGATCGTAGCGGGCCGCCAGGACATCTGACCGTGAACGCACCAAGGCGGTTTCAGCTCGCAGCAGCTCAGTAATTGTTGTAAGACCTGCGCGGTACCTATCTTGAACGATTCTTAGTGTTTCATTGGCTTGCTCCGAAACCTGGGCCGCGACTACCAGTCGCTCCCGAGCTGATACGTACTGTTGGTAGGCGCGCACAACCTCGAACTGGATTTGGTTGGCGAGTTGCTCGGCTTCGGCCTCCGCGATCGACTGAGCGACTCGAGCTTGATCAATCCGCGCTCTTCGGCCAGCATCAAAGATATTGAGCGTAACGCTGGCGCCAGCGGCATAGTCGCTGCTCCCTCGGGAGAGGTATCGGGTGCTGGCGCCTGTTGTTACAAACCCATCTACGCGTGGTAACCATTCACCCCGCGCACTGCGCACCTGAACTTCGGCGCCACGCCTTGATAAAACCGCTCGCTGATAGTCCGGACGACTTTCCAATGCGTTCCTGATCAGGACTTCTGGTGATTCCACTGTGAAAGGTCTGTCAACCAGTTCGTCCAATAGCTGTTGTGGAGTGCTGACAGGCAATCCCATAGCTGTATTCAGCGCGGCGTGTGCTGTTGACAACTCGCCATCTGCCTGAATCTTCTGTTGACGAAATTCCGACAAGTGAACTTCGGCGGCAAGGAGATCAGAGCGGACTACTAAGCCACTTTCAAACAAGTCGCGTGCGCGCTTCACGTCGGCTTCAGCGGTCTTCACAGCCTCCTCAGCAACTGCGAGCCGTGCCTGAGACAACAGAACTCCGTAATAACTGCGAACAACTTCGAACCTGAGCTGCTGATCAACCATCTCGGTTTGATGGTCAGCTTGCTCTCTCTTGATTCGCGCTTGCGCCAATCGCGTCGCTGTCTGTCGTTGGTCGAAAATAGGGACGCGAAGAGTGAGAGCTGATCGAAAATTGGTCAACGAGTCGGGATGGTTAAGTGAATTTATGTCGAAGTTCTCAGGTCCAAAACGTCCTTGTTCAAGCAAGCTTCCAAAAACAAACACAGGATTGTTGCTTCTGGTGAATGTTTCGCTTCCTTGCAAGATTGGTAAACGCCCCGCCTGTGCTTCTCGAATTTGCGCGTCAGCCATTTCGCGGTGAGCCGAAGCTGCGCGTGTCGAGGGATTTGAGCGCAGTGCAATCTCAACAGCACGTGAAAGAGTAAGGGCTTCGACTGCGGACGTCGATTGGGCCAGAGCTGACGGATAAAGCGGTGAAGTACCAAGTAGCGCAAGGCACAGGCCGACGAATACAAAACGTCTTCGTTGGGGACTTGTAAACATGCCCTGCTCTAAGCGACTTGTTCCTTTGCGCCGAGCCAGCGCAGGAACGTCATCATTGGACACCAGTTTGTAAAGGCTGATTGGATCAAGTTCAGAGCTACAAAGCCTGTGAACAAGAACCAGTACGAAGAATGGGAGTAACCAAGGAATAAGGTGACCAACACAAAGCTTCCTGCAATCAATCGAAGGTATCTCTCGAGAGTCATAGGGAATACTCCTTTCAAGATAGTAAGGGAGCAATAGCTATTCCCGTGACGAACACTTTAGATTTGCTGTGTTTTATTTAGAGCGAGCATTTATAGTTGCAAAATTTCGCAACTGAAGGACTATGATTGCGGAGTTTTCCGCACCCAATTCGAGCATGCGCATCCGGAAAAAGGACTTGCTACTGCGCATCAATCAGAAGAGCTTCGAAAAAGGTCGAATTGTTTCGGCTGGCTTGAGTTTGAGGATTCCCTGGACCTCACTTCGTGCGCGGCTCACTGTTTGCCAACAAATCAAGGTTAGTGTCTCGAATCGATGTTTATGAGAGCCGCACTGAAAAGCCAAGACGAGATATTTGAGCGTCAAGCGCGCATTTGCAGAGCGTTTGCGCACCCAGGACGCCTTCAGATACTCGATCTGCTGGGACAAAGTGAGAAAGGAATTTCCGAGTTGCAGGAGGTGCTCGGAATTTCGAAGACCAGTATGTCTCAACACCTCGCTGTTCTTAAGTCTGCGGGGGTAGTGACAACACGAAGAGATGGCAAACAGATCTACTGCTCGCTGGCGATGCCCGAAGTTAAGCAGGCGTGTCAATTGATTCGCAAAGTGTTACAGGCCCAAATTGAAAAGGGTCAGCAATTGATTGCTTAACCTATAAATGGATTGCCGCTATCAATATCGGTGAGAAGGTTTGCCGATATGAATGTGAGGCCCCGTAGCCGTTCCGGGTATAGCTTGGCGAAATGCCGAAAAAGGAATTCCTTTGCTCCGCAGATACTCCATTAAAGTCCTGCCTTCGGCGCTGTCAGGATGTACGGATACGTCCATTGCGTTCCGATGGTCCAGGCGCCATAAGTTGTGAATAGCTCCTTGGCCCAAGACGGCAATGGGAAGACGTCTCCCAAACTTCTGTGTGTAAAAACTATTGACCCTGGTTGCTTCCGACAGTGCCCAGACGCCACTGCCGTTGTAGCGAATAAATGCGTTTGTAGCAATCGTTTGTCCCTTTGCAACGCGTGCGGCTTCTTTTTCGGTCTCGAGTTCGATAAGGACCCGGGCTACTTGCTCGTCAGCATCGCTCATTTCCTTCCGCGCCTCCTCGACTTTGACAGATGCGCTTGTCACAGCAAGTTCGCTTTCCGCAAGATCCCTTTTGGAAAGTAGTCCCTCCTGAAAAAGCGCTTTGCTGGTTGCCAGCTTTGCTTCAGCCTTCCGGAGGTTGTCTTCGTAGAATGTCAGTAGTTTTGTCAGACTTGCCTTGTACTTAGCGGTTGCATTGATGTAATCATCTCGCAGCTTCGCGAGTTCAGTGGCCGCTTGTTTTTTCCTCTCTGGTGTTTGTCGCGCAGAATGCTTGCGCTGAGCGCTTGCCGGCCAAGCCATGATAAGGACCAGCCCAAGCAATATTGTTACTCCACAATAGCCGGTTAGATTAACGTTTATTGGTTGGCAAATCATTTGAACGTGATGATGTGGCTGGTTAAGTTAGAAATTTGTTGCGACACATTTGAACTTACCAGCGTGATTATGCCGATAACTCATGCCGCTGTTAAGCGTCATCGGATGCCATGGGCTTGCCCCAAGCGTTTCGCTGCTACAAACAACACTCGAGAGAACCTAAGAAGATGAGAACTACTAGTCCTCAAAGAAAAAGGTTCCAAACTTCATTGGTAAATCTTGGTCAATGCCTCGTGGAAACCTAGCGATCACTCGATCATCGGCTGAATCAAAGCTGGCGCTTGCTTCAGAAAATCGATAGAATCCCACCCGGTCTCGCTTTCACTTTAAACTCCTTGCAATTGAAGATCATTCTAGAAACGCAATTCCTATAAACTCGTTTCACAATCACACGGCAACGTTTCCATGGAGTTTAGACGAAGCACAACAAGAAAACTTTTTCGGGACCCCCAGTGAAATCTTTAAGTTGCTCGAATTTAGGAGCAGAAGTCGAGTCCCCAATGAACACTTCAGTTCGAAAGCTCTTATTTTGCCTCAGTCTGGCATTTCTGCTGTTGATCTCGCTGCACTTCGTCTCTTCGGCTCAGGAAGCGTCGCAGCTCCGTTCTCTCAACTATCGCTTATCTATGCCGCGTCCACAGTCGCACCTTTTTGAGGTTGCGATTGAAGTTGAGCTCGACCCAAACAATAAAAATATCGCATCATTAGATTTTCAGATGCCAAAGTGGTCTCCCGGACGTTACGCAGTGTTTGATTTCGCTAAAAACGTTCAGGAAGTCAAAGCTCTTTCCGTTGTTTGTCCTCCGCCCAGCTCGTTCTCACACCTTAACTGCAAAGAATCACCTTTGCCGGTCACACGCGTGGATACTCAGACTTGGCGAGTAAACACTACTGGGATAAGTAAGGTAACAGTAAGCTACAACGTTTTCGGCAACGATTTGTCTGGTACCTTCTCACAATTGGACACACGGCATGCAAACTTTAACGGCGCATCGGTATTCATGTACGTCGTGAATCATAAGCAACATCCAATCAAGCTTCAGATTGAACCCCCATCCGGTTGGCGCATTATTAATGGTTTGACTAACAGAACCGATCAGCGCGAGTGGCACTTTCCAAATTACGATATCCTGATCGACACGCCTACGGAGATTGCACCACATTGGACCAGAGAGGAGTTTCAGGTTGACGGTAAGAAGTATTACGTGGTCATACATTCGTTTGGCGATGAGGGTGGAAAACGTTCGGCTTTGATTCGTGATATCGAAAAGATAGTGCGGGCACAAATAGCAATGTGGGGGCAGCCTGAATTCGATTCATATACTTTCTTGATCCATTTTGCCGCCGATGATCGTTCCGGAGATGGTATGGAACACTTGAACTCGACGCAGATTATCGAGCCTGGAGCTCTTGCCGAACCGGGTGTCTACGAGAGCACTCTCGATACCGTATCCCATGAGTTTTTTCACGTCTGGAATGTTAAGAGACTGCGTCCAGTCGAGCTGGGACCATGGGATTGGACTCGCCCCTTGAATACAAGGTCGCTGTGGATTGCTGAAGGGATTACCAATTATTACGGGCATTTAATGCTCCGGCGTGCAGGGATCTGGGATGATGCACGTTTTCTGCAGCGTGAGAGCGATACGATTATCGACGTTGAGAATTCTCCCGGTAGTCAATTGATGAGCGCTGAAGAATCTTCTCTATCGGCGCCGTTCATTGATGACGCGCCCCACGCTCAACAAACAAATCTTGTGAATACAGCTATCAGCTATTATTCAAAAGGAGAAGTGCTTGGCTTGGTGCTGGACCTTCTTATACGAGGCAAAACCAATGGGAAAGTCTCTCTCGATCACGTAATGAGACGAATGTATGCTGAGTTTTATCTCAATAGCCCTAACGCGACCTATTATCTCCGCGGACGTGGTTATACAAACGAAGATTTCGAGCGGATGAGTTCTGAAGTCGCTGGCTTTGATTTAGGCGATTTCTTCAGACGACACGTGCGCGGAGTTGAACCTCCGCCTTACGAGGAAGCATTCCAGCTTATGGGGCTGCGACTTGTTCGGGTTCCGGCACGAGAACCTTACAATGCCGGGATTATGCTGAACTGGGAAAATCCTGAAATAAGTATCGGCGGTGTGCGGCATGGTTCACCAGCGGAAAATGCCGGATTGCAGCGGGACGATGAAATTGTTTCAATCGGAGGTAAGAGCGTTACCAGAGAAAACTGGCGCAACGTACTCAGTCAATATAAATCCGGCGACCGAGTGCCTATAACTGTAAAGCGAGACCGAGGGACCATCCAAACCAATCTGGTGCTTGGACAACCGGAACGGTTTGAATACCGAATCGAAGAACGTAACGATGCAACAGCGGGGCAAAGGGCCTTGCGCGCTGCCTGGCTGAGGGGTTAACTCAGGGCACGATGATCTCAATTGTCTCAGGAGCAATCGTGAAGGTCATGGGGAGCTTGCCAATAATCTCGCCGTCGACCTGAACCGGAGCTTCACCGGTTGCCCGCGCCTCGGTAGCGTGCAAGAAGCACACTCCCTTGGTGTGAGGCGGAATCCCGTTGCGCATTGCATAGGAAAGTAAGTGCAGATAGCGAAGGCGGCTCTGCGATTTAATAATGCAGATCTCAAACTCGGGCTGATCGAGTTGTGCTCGTGGGGTTACAGCAAGTTCTCCGCCATAGCCAGCCGCTTTTCCAATAGTCGCGAAGGTTGCCAGGTACTTCTTACCCTTTACCTCGACACTGAACGGTGTAGGCTGCCAGTCCGCCAGATGACTAAGTCCCGATATCCAAAAAGCAGCTTTGCCAAACCGCTTCTTCAACCCTGGCTTTACACGCCGCACAACTGAGGCGTCCAAACCAATTCCTGCCATCAACAGAAAGTAACGTTTTAGTTTAGAAGCCTCATCAATCGCGCAGCCAACGTGAACGCGACGGAAGTTTCCCTGTGCGATGGCCGCGGCTGCCAGCTTGTTCTCTAGTGGCATTTCGAGCTCGCGAGCCAGGACGTTTGCGGTACCGCGTGGCAGAATAGCAAGTCGAGTGTTGGTCCCAACTAAACCCTGGAGTGCTTCATTGATGGTGCCGTCGCCACCTGAAATGACAACCATCTCTGCTCCCTCGTTCGCAGCCCGCCTGGCAATCTCTGTTGCGTCACCTGGACCAGCAGTATTGACTTGCTCGATCTCCACTCCTGCTGATGCTAGATCGGCACACACTTCCTTCAAAGTGGGTAGCCGCCGCGTCGCATACCGCCCTGTTTTGGGGTTCGAGATTAGAATAGCTCGGCGAGTTGCCATTTTTGGCAGTTAGTAGTCTTTTCGCACGCCTGAGAGTAGTTCACTAACATGACTGAAGTATTGTGAAAGTTTCTTACTCCAATCGATAGTTCGGCGCTTCCTTGGTAATGATTACATCGTGCACGTGCGACTCCTTCAGACCAGCCGAAGTAATACGGAGGAAGCGAGTATTCTTTTGAAACTCTTCTATGGTCCGGCAACCTGTATATCCCATTCCAGATCGCAGACCTCCCACCAATTGAGTCACCATGTCGGCCAAGGTTCCTTTATAGGGTACGCGGCCCTCGATACCTTCAGGCACGAGCTTTGACTCGATCTCAGTCAACTCTTGAGCGTAGCGATCGCGGGAACCCTCGCGCATAGCCCCAATCGAACCCATCCCACGATAAGTCTTAAAGGAACGACCCTGAAACAGAATTACTTCACCCGGAGCTTCCTCTGTTCCGGCAAACAGCGAACCAATCATTACGACATCGGCGCCTGTAGCAATCGCTTTAGCCACATCACCGGAGAACTTCACCCCGCCATCGGAGATGACAGGAATCCCCTTATCACGTGATGCCTGAACACACGCGTCAATTGCTGAGATTTGCGGCACCCCTGCTCCGGTTACTACTCTAGTTGTACAGATTGAACCAGGACCAATACCGACCTTGATGGCGTCCACACCAGCATCGATCAGTTCCTGAGCGCCTGCGGTAGTTCCTACGTTTCCGGCAATCAGATCAGTGTCAGGATGGGCCTTTTTGATCTCTCGAACGGCCTCTATCACTCGAGAAGAGTGTCCATGAGCTGTGTCGATCACTAGACAATCACAGCGAACATTAACCAAGGCGTCAGCACGCTCACGAAAGTCTCCTGTAGCGCCGATGGCCGCCGCAACTCGCAACCGGCCCAAATTGTCCTTTGCTGCCGAGGGGTATTTGATTGCTTTCTGAATATCCTTAACAGTGATCAGGCCTTTAATTCGTTTATCATCGTCAACTACTAAAAGCTTTTCGATTCTATGCTTCTGCAAAACAGTCTTGGCTTGCTCGAGAGTTGTGCCCACCGGAACAGTGACTAGGGGTTGCTTGGTCATTACGTCGCTAACGGGAATGTCAAATCTCGTTTCAAACCGCAGATCACGATTAGTAATTATGCCGACCAGGTGACCATCTTCATCTACGACGGGGACACCGCTGATGTGAAATCGCTCCATCACCTGCAGCGCTTCACGAACGGGCCGATCCGGACGAATAGTAACTGGATCCACGATCATTCCCGATTCGGAGCGTTTAACTTTGTCCACTTCTTCGGCTTGACGTTCTATGGAGAGATTCCTGTGAATAACACCGATACCGCCCTGTTGCGCCAGGGCTATTGCCAGCGCCGCTTCAGTAACGGTGTCCATGGCGGCTGAGCATAAAGGAATCTGAAGCTTGATGCTCCGCGTGAACTGAGTCGATGTGTCGGTTTCTGACGGCAGAATGTCTGAGCGAGCAGGTATTAACAATACGTCGTCAAATGTAAGACCTTCAGAGATATTAGACGTGATCATGGCGATATCTGGAATACTCCTTCATGCAGTTGCTGTCGTTTATGACCAACAGTAAAGTCACCAATATAAACGAAACTGCCCGCCAATCTAAGCGAGCAGTTGAGAGTTGCATTTTTCTGCAGTTCTTCTGCAGGAATCTGCTGATATGCGCTGAATGGTCCGCAGTGGTGAAGCCAGTGCTTTTATTGCCACACTTTTTCGTAATCTGCGCTCCAAAATAATAATGAATGGTCACTGTGCATGCGTTGACTAATTTCGTCCCGGATGGTTTTTCCTTGGTTCACCGTGGTGACGCGTGACCGAGCATTAGGATCTCTACCGACGTCCCGTCTTTGATACCAATGCAATGCTGCCAGGGCACTGAGAGTGAGAATTGCTAGAATCAATATCGTAAGGAGTACAGTAAGTATTGGAGAGCGAGTGGTAGGAGTGTCGGTATACACCTTTTCATGATGTGGACTGGTAGCCACGTCGTACCCTGATTCACCACGCTCTCTCAAATGTCGGGCATAAGCTTCTACGGCCTCCTTCTCGTCATAACCTACGCACTTCGCGTAAGCTTTAACGAAACTACGATTGAAAATGCCGCCTGGTAGTCGTTTAAAATCGTCGGCTTCTATGGCCTCAAGATAGCGAACAGAGATTCGCGTCTGGTCAGAGATTTGACGTAAGGGAATACCCAGCTCTTCCCGTGCGAGTCGCAACTGTTCGCCGATAGTTGCTGCCATTACCAGTCCGCGTCAGTTCTCAAACTGTGGTTCGGGTGTTAAGCCCTGTGCAATGCAAGTGTGGGGAAGGGCAATTCTACTTTGGGAGTCGTCGACGCTACCGAGCCCCAACCTGTAGACGCATCTGCCAAGTTGACCGCAATATAGCCCGCATTGCTAAACGGTGTCAAACCTTTATGGTAATGGCAGATGCTGGAAATCGTTTGCCCAGTTCTTAAGTGGTGCAGGGATACAGTTAATGGAGCGTTGAAGCTGACCTTCTTACCGGCAGAATGGGCGTATTCACACTGGGGGCAGTTTCATTCTTGATTCTTGATGCGCGCGGTGATACGTTGGCGCCACAAAGACCCGAAAGTCGTTTTTATTATTACAATAGACAGAAACGAGGACAGAACAGATGCCCTTAGAAGCACTTGGAATGGTTGAGACCAAAGGTTTTGTTGGGGCCGTTGAGGCGGCAGACGCCATGGTCAAAGCAGCGAATGTTCAGCTCTTGGGAAAGGAATACATCGGTGCCGGTTACGTTACCGTGTTTGTGCGCGGTGATGTAGGCGCCGTTAAAGCTGCTACAGACGCGGGTGCGGCGGCCGCCAGGAGAGTGGGCGAGTTAATTAGCGTACACGTTATCCCGCGCCCTCATGCTGAGGTTGAGCGCGTCCTACCAGTCGATGGGCGCACCGGACTAAGTCCAGACGAAAGAGCAATTCCGGGAGGCGCCCGAGGGCAGTTAAGTTCCGGTGATCAGGGACGCTCATTGCAGGCGGGCGCACGCGAAACAAATAAGGATCGAGTGAAATAG
>CAZNPP010000001.1:15448-29511 GCA_964574785.1 uncultured Chloracidobacterium sp.
TCAATAATCAACAATCGACAGTCTCAAATCGACAATCGGCATTCGCATTCGCAATCCGCAATTCGCAATTTCAGGGGGTTCGTTATGTCAGCGGATAAGGATCTTTTATCAGTACAACAGGCGCGCGATCTTGTCGACGCAGCCCACAAAGCCCAAGCTGAACTAGCAGGCTTTGATCAGGCAAAAATCGACAGAATTTGTGAAGCTATGGCCCGCGCCGCGCTTCATGAATCTGCTCGGCTCGGAGCAGTGGCAGTCGAAGAAACGGGTTTTGGAATTCCAGCAGACAAACAGGAGAAGAACCGATTTGCAGCTGAAGATGTATGGAACTACTTTCGTGGACTGCGCACTGTAGGCGTAGTTTCAGAATCGAAAGACGTGGTTGAAATTGCGAGCCCGCGCGGCGTAGTTGCGGGAATAGTTCCGTCTACGAATCCGACCTCGACGGCAATCTTTAAGGTACTGATTGCAATCAAGTCTAGAAATGCAGTTGTGCTTTCACCTCATCCTTCGGCTGTCCGCTGCATCAATGAAACAGTTCGTGTCATGCGAGATGCCGCCATCAAGGAGGGCTTGCCCGGCGCCTGCATCAGCTGTATGACCAATGCGACTATTGAAGGCACCGAGGCGTTGATGAAACATAAGAATACTGCCGTTATTTTGGCAACTGGTGGTATTGGCCTGGTTCGAGCAGCTTATTCGTCAGGCAAACCTGCTTTCGGTGTTGGGCCTGGTAATGTTCCAGTTTTTGTCGATCGAACGGCCGATATTCCAAAGGCCGTTCAGGACATTCTGACAGGGAAATGCTTTGATAATGGAACCATCTGTGCCTCTGAGCAGGCTGTAGTTTGTGACGCGCCCGTTGAGAGTGCGGTACGCGAGCAGTTTAAGGCCCAGGGCGCATATTTCTTGTCAGAAGCAGAGGCGGACCAGCTTGGAAAGATTGTAGTTACACCTCAACGATCCTTGAACCCTGCCATAGTCGGCAAATCAGTTGAGGTGATCGCAAGGATGGCGGAACTGAACGTTCCGTCAGGCACTCGCTGTCTTATTGCGGATCTCGACGGTGTGGGTCGCGATTACCCCCTCTCAATAGAAAAGTTGTCTCCCATACTTGCATTTTATGTTGATGATGGGCTCGAAAGAGGAGCGTCTCGCTGTCATGAAGTGCTCAGCTATGGCGGCATGGGCCATACGGCCGGAATTCACACGCGCTCACGTGAAGCCGCTGTGCGATTCGGAAATGAAGTGCCTGCCTCTCGAGTTACGGTGAACACTCCTACCACTCATGGAGCAATCGGGTTTTCGACTGCATTGCCCCCATCTATGACCTTAGGTTGCGGCTCATGGGGCGGCAACGTCACTTCAGACAACGTGTCGCCACTTCATCTAATGGACATAAAACGAGTAGCATTTGAAACAAGGGCCGTTCATAGTGTTCGACCCGCAGTTGCTGCAAAACCAACAGCAAGACCGATAGCAGCGGCCGTGCCTGGCATTACATCTGACCGGCCGCAAGGCACTCCGGTGTCAGTATCTGGAAAACCCAGCAGGATAAATCGAGAGGATATAGCCGCCATAGTTGATAAGTTCCTGGCCGGGCGAGTCACTGATACTGCGGGTACAGCATCCAGCCTGCCTGAGCAGCCAGAGGCAGGAAGCATGTACGCGGGACGGCCCGCAAATGGTGGCCGATCAGCCGAAGTGAAACAGGGCTCTCCAGCATCACGAGAGGCTGCACCGTTGGCGAACGGACGCAAAGCAGTTGATTTCGTCAGCGAAGACGATGTGAGACAAGCTCTACAGAAAGGCGAAAAGATTTATATAAGTGCACGCACAATCATTACACCGGCTGCACGTGATCTCGGCGAACCGGCCGAGGTGTTTGCCAGAATCTGAGTTTCAAGCTTCGCTTCTAGGATTTCTGAAGCGAAACGCGAATTCTCGGAACTGATGTTCGCAACTCGAAGCAATGTTCTTAGGCAAAGTCGTCGGCACCGTTTGGTCCACCAAGAAAACTCCAGATTTAGAGGGCGTCCGCTTCTTGATTGTTCACCCTTACGATCTCGATAAGGAGCCAACTCGAAATATCGTCGTCTGCGCCGATACCCTTGGAGCCGGCGTTGGTGAGATGGTGATTTGCGCCTATGGCAAAGCGGCACGCACTGCGATTGGTAATCAAGACATGGCTATCGAGGCGGCCGTAGTGGGGATCGTTGACCGAGTTGATCTTCAAGAAAGCCGATCTGATGAACTGATTGAAGAAGCCAAGAAGTTGGCACGCGATAACGGGCGCTCATGAGTTTCTGTTACCGGCCGCTTTCCGGCTGCCGCATACTTCCACAAATCCAAACCGTCGAAAAACCTCAGATCCAGGTCATATGGCGAATGAAGATTTGATCTATCGGCTTACCCGTGCGGTCTATACTCGTTTGGGTGCTGGCGCCGACGAAGAGACGGTAGAGCAACTTGTGACGGATATCTACCGCGAGGTTGAACCATTTATCGGCAAAGAAGCTGCAGGGTCAAAGATACAACCGGTAAGTTCACAGGCTCGCTCCGAGGGTTCATCGGATCGCATGATCATTTCTGTATTCGGAGTTGATAATCCCGGAATAGTGGCTGGCGTTTCCCACATTTTGGCAGAAGCAGGCTGCAGCATCATCGATATTAACCAGACAGTTGTGCAGGGTAAGTTTGCGATGGTGATCGTTGCCGATACCCTAAAAGCTCGCGAGAGCACTGCTGAATTGAAAGAACGTCTACGGTCGGAAGGCGAACAGCTTGGTGTGCGCATCTATGCTCAGCGTGAGGATCTCTTCAATGCAATGCATCGAGTATGAGTTAAAAGCCACACGCTCCTTGCTCAGCACACGAGATTCTTAATGGAACCAGAGATCTTTCGGCGCTGTCCGTTCTGTGGGGCATCAATTCGCACCCGCGCTTCCTTCTGCCCTCAGTGTGGTAAGCGGGTTGAAACAGCAAAGAATACGTCGGTCAGCGTCGAAGACATCCAGAAGTCTGATCATGAAAGCTCAGGCAAAAAGAAGCTTGCAGACCAATTAGAGCAGGCTCATGAACGGCCAACGTTACTTCTCGACGAGCGAATGCAGAAGAAAATTGCCAGTCAGCCCGCGCTGCCGAAGCAGCAGGAACATTTTGCGTCTCCAGAGAGAATGCACGACCCCCGCTTAGCTAGCAGCAACAGTCCATTGCAGAAAGTCGAAGTAGTGCTGGACGAAACTTTCCAAGATCCCAGCCTGCGGTTTCTAGTTGTGGTTGTTGCGCTGTTTTTACTCTTTCTGATCATCTTATTCCTAAGCAAGTGGATAAGTTAGTTAAGTACACTGTAGGAACATGACTGCTCGCATATGGAATATACTCAGGCGGAAATCCTTCAGACGGTAGCAATGACGGAGATGGAGCACCTTGATGTGCGTACCGTCACTCTTGGCCTCAGCTTGCGTGATTGCGCCAGCAAATCGATGGAGGAGACTGGCGAACGTGTAGAGCAAAAGATCCGGCAGGTTGCGGCCAAGTTAGTCGCTACGGTCGATCAGATCGGGGACGAAATTGGTATCAGAGTCGCCAACAAGAGAATTGCTGTTACTCCCGTGTCGCTGATTACAGAAGGAGCGAGCGGCGATCCAGTGCACTTGGCGAGCACTATCGACGAGGCGGCAGGAGCTGTTGGCGTGGATTTTATAGGAGGCTATTCCGCGCTTGTACACAAGGGGATAACTCGTGCAGAGGGTAGTTTCATTGAGTCAATACCTGAAGCGCTTTCTCGCACTGAGCGTTTATGTTCATCAGTAAATGTTGCTACCACGCGAGCTGGAATAAACATGGATGCCGTTCGCCAGGTCGGACAGGTTATTAAGGAAGCTGCTGAGCGAACGAAGGACGAAAGTGGGATTGCCTGCGCAAAGTTTGTCTGTTTTGCAAACGCAGTAGAAGACAATCCTTTCATGGCAGGGGCTTTCCATGGAGTGGGTGAAGCTGAGGCCGCCATAAATGTTGGCGTTTCTGGACCAGGCGTAGTCCATCATGCTATTCGACATGCGCCACCCGACATGCCGCTTCAGGAGCTGGCTGACACCATCAAAAAATTGTCATTCAAACTAGCGAGGGCGGGAGAGTTGGTCGGGCGCGAGGCGGCGAAACGGTTGGGACTTCCATTTGGAATAATTGACCTTTCCCTGGCTCCCACTCCCGCCTTGGGGGACTCGGTAGCCAACATTATCGAGGCGATGGGATTCGAGCGAGCGGGCACTCATGGTACTACTGCGGCGCTTGCCCTTCTCACCGATGCTGTTAAGAAGGGCGGCGCAATGGCAAGCACTTCGGTGGGAGGAATGAGCGGGGCTTTTATTCCAGTTTCAGAAGACGCGGGCATGATTGAAGCTGCACGCATAGGCGCCTTATCACTAGACAAGTTGGAAGCGTGGACCAGTGTCTGTTCCGTAGGTATAGATATGGTTGCTGTTCCTGGCTCTACCTCCGCAGAAACAATCGCCGCAATTATTGCCGACGAGATGGCCATAGGAGTCATGAACAACAAAACGACGGCAGTGAGGATCATTCCAGTTCCTGGACGCAAGGTCGGTGAGATGGTCAAGTTTGGGGGACTACTCGGTAGTGCGCCCATAATGCCTGTTAGTGCCTTTTCCTCTGCGGGTTTCATACTCCGTGGCGGGCGTATTCCCGCTCCCATTCATTCTCTCCGAAATTAAAACCGCAGGATTATGATATTCTCGCGATCCACACGAATGCAGATCAGAGAACGGAATTCAAGATGGAAGAGGCCTTGGGAATGGTCGAGTGCAGAGGGTTGGTAGCAATGATCGAGGCCGCCGATGCCATGGTAAAGGCCGCTAACGTGCGTCTCGTTGGCTATGAAAAGATCGATGCTGGATTAGTGATAGCGATAGCAAAGTCAGTGAACTACTAGTCAAGAAAAGAGCGCCTCGATGACAAGATTATTGAGAAGGAAAGAACTGTTACACTGCTTAGAAAGGTGCTAATCTCCGCTTAACACACCTCCTTCCATACTAAGTTGAGGAAAAGAGTATGACTACTGAGCAGATCCTGAGCGATGGAGCTGAAAGCCTTTCACGAGTTCCTCTGTTCAACCGATTATCACCAGATGAACTCGAGCAATTAGCTCTTGAGATAGATCAGGTACACTTCAAATCTGGCGAGACAATCTTCAATGAACAGGATAAAGGTGATGCGCTGTATGTCGTGGATTCAGGAGCGGTGCGGATCTGGGTACTTGATGAAGATGTGAAGCCAGTAACGCTCGCTGAACTGCGGGAGGGTGAGTTTTTTGGCGAGCTTGCGGTCCTTGATCGCGGACCACGGTCGACAAACGCCACAGCCATCGGCGGCACGGTACTTCACCGCCTCAGCAGCGATGACTTTCAGAGATTCCTTATGGACCACCCCGATGTGGCGATTGATGTGATCTGCGGGATTGGGCAGCGCATGAGACAGACTAACGCGTTAGTTTCGCAGCGAGTGACGCGAAATATTAATGTGGAGATGGAACAGAAAGCGACGCTGGGGCAGCGGGTAGCCGATAAAGTAGCCTCCTTCGGTGGTTCATGGACGTTTATCTTCATATGCTGCTGCTTTCTGGCAACATGGGTATTAATCAACTCAGTTGTGTTGTTTTACTATGGCAGAGGGGAAGAGGCGCAGTTCGATCCCTATCCTTACATACTTCTTAATTTGATGCTGTCAATGATGGCGGCTCTACAAGCGCCAATCATTATGATGTCGCAGAATCGCGCGGCGGAAAAGGATCGTCTGGCAGCCGAACAGGATTTTAAGGTTAATCTTAAGAGCGAGCTGATGTTGGAAGAGTTGATGCGTAAGGAACGAGCTCGCGATGGTCAGGTTTCGGACTTGGTTGAGATGGTAAAAGCCCTTAACAGGGGCAGCAAGGTTTAGTCGATGGGGAACCTCCATTGGAAGTCAGGGCGAGTTCCCTCCGACTGTGCTCCTGCTGCGGCGAGTGGCTGCGGGCTTTGCAGGGAGTGGGCCACCCTTTGGCGCTAGTCGCCCATTCCTGGTAAGAGCAATTCGCTTGTCGCGTCCCGGAGAGTCGGCTACGGTGACCTTGATCGAACGGAAAGAGCCGTCACGTGCTTTGTTGGTCGGGTTATAAGCTACAACATACTGAGTTCTCATATCGCGCACTATTTCACTGGCAATTTGCGGCAATTCCGACAAAGAGTTTGGGAAAAATGCGCGACCGCCACTATCGTTTGCCAGTTTGTTGATAAGGTTAACGGCCCTTTCTCGTACGCTTCTTCTAATTAGGCTGCGGTCGGTGTCCAACTCATTCACAAATCCAATGACGTAAATCTGCACGTCCATCTCGCGCAATCGACCAAAAAGTTGGTCGGCCTTATAGAAGCTCGCACGATCTTCACCATCTGTAATCACTATCAGGGCGCGCCTACGGCGATCGCCGTCGTCTCCCTTCTTATACTCTGAGACATACTCTGAAGTTAGATATACAGCGTCGACGATAGCTGTTTGACCACCTTCAACGTAGAGGTCGTCAATGGCATCGATCAGCAGGTCCTTACTTGATGTAAAGTCTTGAATCGTTTCGATTTTGTCGCTGCTGATGAAGCGCACCAGAAGAGTTTCATCCCCAGACTTGTTACTGTTGATAATCGTCTTTCCTGCCTCTATCACACTTAATAATTGGCTCCGCAGAGAACCTGAAGTGTCAATAGCCAGACCATAGCTAATCGGTACCTCTTCACGAGAAAAGAACTGAATTGGTTGGAGCACGCCATCCTCGTAAACTTTGAACTCTTCCTGACGCACGCCATCTATCGGTCGATTGTTGCGGTCGATAACTCGCACGTTTAGCGTAACGAGTTCAGCATCGATCTTGATAACAGTTCCTTCATCGACGAATTCCTCATCAGGCGGCGGAGTTGGTGATGGTTTGGGCGGTGGCGGCGGTGGAGCGCCTAGCGTCGGTGCTATTCTATCAATCGGAGTTGGTGTTGGTGTCGGACTTACTGGATCTTGGCTAGAGTTAGTCGGGGTTTGAGTGCGGGGTCTCGATTCCTGAAGCTCATCGTCAGGCGCTGCTGAGACGAATCCTGAGCCGACCATGAGAACGAATGTAAATGCGCCAACTAAGATAAAAACCAGAATCCGATTGGTTGGGAACGTTAGATCTCGCTTGAAATTCATCTCCAGAATTGTACCTGATCAGAATAAGGCCGGCGTAATGCCGGACGTTGACGTATTTACTTCCCCAGTGGAGTATAAAGGCTAACCTCGAATGTTCGAAGCGCCCCACGACCCCTAACAAGAAGAATCGGGGGAAGCGGAGCGCTGAAAAATATTTTGCCGCACGCTTACGTCGCAGGGCTGGGGCAAACAGCGTCGCGCATAAATGCGCCCACTGCGCGCACATCGAAAAGATGCTCGGGGAGGTTTTGGCGTTGCCGGAACCTGCTCAGATAAACCATCAGCGCGGATTCGGGATTGCGTAATACCCTTCCTTGGATCTTACAAATAACCGTGGAAGACCACGCGGGGGCGTCACCTTCACCTTAATGCGACGCCACTTACCATCATTCGTAAAGTTCTCGGGTTTGTACCCAATGGAGTATTGGTGCCGTAGCTCTAAAGCAATCTGTTCAAAGATGTCGTCCATCTCCGGAATCGATCGAGGAAAAAAAGCCTTCCCGCCTGAAACGCTTGCCAATTCGTCAAGAATACCCTGACCCTCCATTCCTAGAGCGCTTCCAGCGTCGTTACCTCCTAAAATACCGACAGCATACAGCACAACATCGGACTCTTTTAAAAGGCGTCTCAATTCATTGAATGTATAACGCGAATTATTGTCCTGTCCGTCACTGATGAGCAGAAGCGCGCGCTTTGTGTGTGCCCCGCGTTGAACCTTCTCAACACCAAGATAACAGGCATCATAAAGGGCCGTGTTGTTCTTCGTTTGGACAAATGTGAGTTTATCCAGCAGTGCATTCCCATCGCGGGTCTTATCAAGTAACAACTGAGCCTGCGAGTTGAATGCAATCAGGAAATACTCATCGGAATTGTGGCTTGTCTGAATAAAGCGGCCTAGAGCGTCACGAGATCGCCTGATCTTATCGCCACTCATAGATCCGGAGACGTCAAAGATAACACCCACTGATACAGGAGAGTCGTCGTCACTGAAATAGGTTATCTCCTGGGGTTTTTTTTCATCGAAAACGGTGAAAGCACTCTTGTTCAAACCAGAAACATAACGGCCATACATGTCTGTCACGGTAACCGTCAGCGTGATCAAATCCGTATGGACTATTACTGGTCCATCGAGTTCCTTCCCCGGTTTCTGTTCAGTAGAGGCCGAGGCTCCTTCAGGTTTCTTTTGATCGTCTGTTTTTCCTTGCGTAGCGGCACTGTGAGGCGTGGTGAGTGCTAAAACCAAAACAAAAGTGCTAAGGTAGGCAATTCGAATCGTACAATTTGTCGGTAATTGCATGTGACCCCCAGGTTCTCTCGCAAGCAAATCGAATCAGTTGGTCAGGGCGTAAGCTACTCATCTAACACAGATGCTGAAATGAGAACTGGTGATGCCAGCGACAGGAATTTGACTAGAGCTACCATTGGAGAACGCTTGCGTGGGGAGACAGCCGCGCCAATTCCATTCCTTCTGTGTTGACTGTGTCATTGTAGGACAGCGCTGCCTGAAGGTGCAAGAAAGAACGTGCGTTCATATGCGAGTTATGAGTAACGAGTGATGATTGGCGTCGACCCGGTTGACCTATCCCTTCAACCTCAACTTTAGTCCGCGTGATTCTTTTGCCCTGATTGCAGCTGAGTCAGAGCTTTCTGAGCGACAGGCGCCAGGTTCAATGGCCGTGCTATACTCTGCAGCGAATGGTTTCAGAGCCCGAGCAACATCTATGGCTGAGTTCAATTGCCGCCTAGGTACGCCTGCAGGCGAAGTAGTCACCAGAACAATAGAGGCACCAGGAGCTAACGAAGCGCGAGCACGCCTCGAACGTGAAGGTTTTCGAGTCTTCAATGTCACTCCACCTAAGACGAGTGGAGTTTCGTACCTCACACGGTTGGGCCGACCAGGCGGTCATGCTCGCGTTAAGGCAAACGACTTTCTTCTTTTCAATCAACAGCTAGCGGCACTCGTTCGCGCGGGCATTGCAATTCTGCAGGCAGTCTCAATGCTCCGCAAGCGCGCAGCTTCCGCAAGGTTGCGTGCTGTTCTGGGTGATGTTGAGGAACAGATCCGCGGTGGGGCAGCTCTTTCACAGGCATTCGCTGCTCAGGGCACTATTTTCCCAAGAATCTACACTGCCTCGATCTTGGCTGGCGAGCGCTCGGGCGCTTTAGATGAGGTACTGAACCGGTACGTAACTTACATGCGACGCAACGTGGCACTGCGTCGCAAAATTCGTGGAGCTCTCGCTTATCCAATTTTCTTGCTTTTTGCCTCCGCCTGCATGGTCACCTTCCTCACAGTCTATGTAGTGCCGAGAATGTCCGAACTTTTTTCAGGCTTTGGAAGCGAACTACCAACCATAACTCAGATTGTCGTTGGATTGTCTAACTGGCTTGCGGGGAATGTGTTTTGGTTTGGACCCCTTATCATTGGTGGCTCGGTTTTCCTGTTTATCTGGTCCCGCACGCCACACGGACGGCTAAAAATCGACGGCTTGTTACTCAAGATACCGCTCGCTGGTAATCTTGTTGTGCAATTATCTGTCGCTCAAGCAACGCGGTCTTTGGCCACACTATTGGCAGGCGGAATTACTCTGGTGGAATCTTGGGAGATAGCGGCTGAGTCGATTACTAACCGTGAATTGCGCGGGCGCAGCTCCGCCATTCTTCCGATGATTCGGGAGGGGCGCTCGTTTACGGAGAGCCTCGAGGCGGCTAATTGGGTTCCTCCCCTGGCGTTGGACATGATCGGAATTGGCGAGCGATCGGGAAGTCTTCGAGAAATGCTCGACGAGGTGGCAGTCTTCTATGATGCTGAGTCTGAGGTGCGGCTGGAGCAGTTGACGACGACACTAGAACCAGCGATCCTTGTCGTGATGGGAGGGGTTGTAGTAACGATCCTCTTGGCTATCTACCTACCCATTATTCAATCGATTTCTGGCGGCACCGGTATTACTGTAGGCAACTAATCTACGTTTGCGATGAAACCTTTAACAGAAGAACAGGTAGTTAGTTCCGCATCAGCGGCCATAGTCCCACCCCGTAAAGGTGGCGATATCGCGGTTTCCGAGCTGGGAGATGAGCACGAACCTCCTGAGTTACGTGCTGCCAAGGAACTCGCGATTAGGTACCGTTTGGCCTTTGTTGATTTGCTGCCTCCGGATAGCGACTCCCCTGTCAATTATGACTTGTTCAATGAGATTCCCGTCGATTTGATGGTCCGCTATCAGTTTCTTCCATTGCAACGTGACCATAAGGGCCTTCATATAGCTATGGCAGACCCTACTGATCTCGAGCGGTTGGACGAACTTACGAACGCTCTTCACTCTAGAGTAGTTCCCTACGTTGCAACCGCTGGAGCGATTGAGGTCATCTTGCGTCGAGGCGACGCGACGCAGCGCGTATTACAGGAAGCAGCGTCGGGTTTCCGGATTTCACTAGTGAGGGAGACCGAACATGGTGAAGAGGTCTTAGATCTCGATCGTTTGGCGACAGATTCAGAGATGTCGCCCATAATTAAACTCGTAGATACCATAATCTACAACGCCATGGAGTCACGGGCTTCTGATATTCACATCGAAACGCGTGACACTGAAGTCCAGGTAAAGTACAGAATCGATGGTGCTCTATACGCGAAAGTCGACCCAATTGATCTCGCTTATCATCAGACTTTGATATCTCGTATCAAAGTTATGTCAGAGTTGGACATTGCTGAACGCCGTGTGCCTCAGGACGGTCGTTTCCGCGTCAGGTATAAGGGTCGGAACGTGGACTTCCGCGTTTCGATCATGCCTACCATTCATGGAGAAGACGCCGTCATTCGTATTCTTGATAAGGAACAGATCAACGAGGCCTTCAAAAACCTCAATTTGGATGTAGTAGGATTCGCAGAAGAGGATCTAAGGAAGTTTCGTCACTATATCGCCGAACCCTATGGCATGGTTCTCGTAACGGGGCCAACCGGTTCGGGAAAAACAACCACACTTTATGCAGCCTTGAACGAGATCAGAAACGAAGAGGACAAGATTATTACGATTGAAGACCCGGTTGAGTATCAACTGCATGGTATTACTCAGATTCCGGTTAATGAGAAGAAGGGGCTAACGTTTGCTCGCGGGTTGAGATCGATTCTGCGTCACGATCCTGACAAGATAATGGTCGGCGAGATTCGGGATACAGAGACTGCTCAGATTGCGATCCAATCAGCGTTGACAGGGCATCTTGTCTTTACCACCGTGCACGCGAACAATGTTATTGATGTGATTGGGCGTTTTCTCAATATGGGCGTTGAGCCCTATAACTTCGTCTCCAGTCTGAATTGTGTTTTGGCTCAGCGTCTAATCAGGTTGTTGTGTTCTTACTGCAAACGTTCCTATACACCGACTGACGTCGAACTGGTTGAGTCGGGACTCAGACCTGATGAGCACAAGGGCCGCATACTTTATTCAAATCTGGGTTGCGATTCTTGCAACCATACCGGATACAGAGGACGGACGGCGATTCACGAGTTATTAGATCTATCGGACAACATACGTGAGATGATTGTCGAACGTAGGCCTGGTTCTGAAGTGCGGAGGGCGGCCGAGGCCGAAGGGTTAACCAGCCTGCGTGAATCCGCTTTGAAAAAGGTCTTCGCAGGCTTCTCCACGCTACACGAGATTAACCGGGTAACTTTCGTCGAAGAAGTTAGCACAACGGCCTAGTTGGAGCTATAATGCCTGCCGCAAATGCAGGTCCTATTCGACCTGCCATCCTTCACTGGGTTTGCGGAACTTGAACTATTTCTTTGCGTGTAAGGAAACAGGGGCCTGAACCATTGCTTTCTTGACCCGGCGGCGTCATTATTGGGCCGCTAAACTGTCCACCTCCCTGCGAAAAGAGACTGCCATGAGACTCAAAACTAAAACACGAGTATCAGTTTCGATACTACTCACCTTCTGCTTCCTTCTCCTGCCTGCATCAGTGCTTGCAAAAAAAGGCGAAAAGAACTTCAAGCGTGGGCTTCAATATGAGGCTGCCCAACAATGGGAGAAGGCTGCGCAGGAGTACACGCTTGCTGTAGCTGCCAATCCATCGAACGTTGAGTATCAACTTCGATTCAGACGCGCAAGCTTCAACGCGTCACAGGCGTACATGCAGCAGGGCCGTGCAATGGCCGAGAAGCAGGATTATATCGGGGCTTACAACGCCTTTCGTCAGGCATATGCTTACGACCCTGTGAACGGTCTAGCCGTTTCCGAGATGGAGCGGATGTTACGGCTTAATAGCGTCAAGGAGGGAGCGACTGGTCCCGCCATTACTGATAGCGCCGGAAGTGACGATCTGTCTGATGCCACTATGGCGCCTCTCAACGGTCAGATCCAAGATCCCTTGCCGTCGCCCCGGATCGAGCAGGTTCGGGTGATCAGTTACAGTGGAGATCTCAAGTCGTTCGTTCGCAGTCTTGCAGAACAGCTAAATCTAAACGTCGTTTTTGATCGGACGTCATTTGCCCAATCGCGGCAGATTGATATCAACCTTCGAGAAGTGACAACGGCCCAAGCTCTTGACTACCTCTTTTTGCAGGAAGGGCTCTTCTTTCAGAAATTGAGCCGTCGAACGATTCTCGTTGCTGACCAAACGCGGAGGCCGCAGTATCAACAGCTTGTGCTGCGCACATTCTTTCTCTCGAACATAGCTCCGGACGAGGCGCGCCAACTTGTACAACAGGCAATTCCCCCTTCAGTAGGAAGGCCGCAGACGATAGTTGTTCCCGACAAAGCAACGAACAGCTTGACCGTCCGTGATACAGCAGAGAACGTTCGGTTGATTGGAGAACTGTTACAGAGCATTGATAAAGATCGCGCTGAAGTCGTTATGGATGTGAACATCTATGAGGTGTCGCGCACAGACTTGATGCAGTTTGGTAATCAGCTTGGAACCGATACCACGTTGACTAACTTAGGAGGTTTGCAGCGGGGCTTCTCTATCCTTCAAGGAGCCACTGGAACGGTGGGTCTGCCAACCGCTTTGGGGACGGCTCTGGTATTTCCCTCGTCATCACTATCAGCCTTGCAAGCGAGAACACGGACCAAGCTAATAGCTTCGACCCAAGTACATGCTTTTAATGGCGAAGAATCGCAGGCGCGAATTGGACAACGCGTTCCAGTTCAGACCGCGCAAGCTTATCCTTTTGGGATTCAAACAGGACAACCTCAACAGGGAACTGGAAATATCTTCCCCAGCGGGGGCTTCCCAGTAATCAATTATGAACCTACCGGTTTGACCTTGAAATTCACACCGCAGGTATTTCCCAACCTCGATGTGCAAGTAAAGATGTCGATTGAATCCAAGGATGTCCTGGGAGCCGGTACTTTAACTCCGACATTTACTGAGAGAACCATAACTGGTACGGCTAGAGTTCAAAACAACCGAACAATGATGCTGGCAAGTGTCGCCCAGGATATCGAGTCAAGTGGCCGCAAAGGTCTGCCGCTGCTTGGACTTGTTCCTGTGCTTGGCCGATTGTTCACAGCTCCAACCCGAGACGATCGCCAGGTGGATATTGTGATCGCTGTGACGCCTCGAGTGCTGCGTGCCCCAGCGGTAACTCCACGTGATGAAGAGATGCGTCCTAGCGGTACTCTTCAGTCGCCCACTACTGGGTCGCTTGAAGCCATGATTCGCGACGCAGATCGTGAAGAGCAGCTGGCGGCCGCCCGTAGGCTGCCGCGAAATGTGGTTGTTCAGATACCTGATGTCGAGCCTGCTCCTTTTGGCCGAGGCGCGCCTGCTACCCAGGTAACCCAGAATACTCAACCTCCTCCTGCACCAAGTGAACGGGCAGAGATTCCGGTAACTACTCC
>CAZNPP010000001.1:29611-53528 GCA_964574785.1 uncultured Chloracidobacterium sp.
ACGGGCAGAGATTCCGGTAACTACTCCGGCGCAGTCAGCTCGCGAAACTACACCGCGACCATCAGCTACTGTAGATGAGTTACCTGATTTCGTGCCTGCCCCTAAATCATTAATTAACAGCAAAGCCGCGGCAGAGGTTGCTGCCGTTAATACGAGTGGCGCAGGAAATCAGAACGCAGTCTTGAGCCGCCTTCCGCGACCAACTGAAACAACTTCCAATCCCGCCTTGTCG
The DNA here is from genome assembly GCA_964574785.1 of uncultured Chloracidobacterium sp. Classification (GTDB taxonomy): domain Bacteria; phylum Acidobacteriota; class Blastocatellia; order Pyrinomonadales; family Pyrinomonadaceae; genus PSRF01. The sequence goes on from CAZNPP010000001.1 coordinate 29,844, forward strand.
CGAGTTGCCCACCTAAGTTTTGGGTCTGCGGATGAGGTAATGAGTATTGGTGAGAAGCGACGGTTTGCTGTCGAACTCAAATCCGACACTCCCCTGGGCCTGGCGGTGCTTGCGCTTCGATTTGATCCCAAGGTCGTTAAGGTCACCGCAGTCTCTGCAGGTACTGTTGTAGCCAATAACAATGGACAGAAGAAACCGACCTTCGCCCAGTCAATCGATCCAAGCGGGTTGTGCTTGATATCAATTTCCACGCTCAACGGTGTCGCACCCTTGCGGGGAGTGGGAACGCTTGTGTATATCGATGTCGAGGCAATTGCTTCAGGTGATGCGGGATTTCTGTTGGATAGAGATACGATGCATGTTGTAGCAAGCGACTCCCGAGAGGTAGTGCTTGAACTAACTCACAATCGCGCTACGGTTAGGCAGTAATGAAGTTGGAAGATATTCCGACTCTAAAGATAACAACACGCGGCGACAAGTTAATAGAAGTTTGGTTAGCTGGTCGCCGCGAAACTCTGTTTGCTATGTGTTCAAACCGAAAATCGAGAGGATTCAGTTTAATCGAGCTGGTTATAACGATTACGGTTATGACTATCCTTACTCTTGCCGCCGTACCCTTGGTACAGGTTACAGTAAAACGACAAAAGGAACAGCAGCTACGTGACGCCCTGCGCACTATGCGTGAAGCAATTGATCAGTTTCATCGCGAGGCAGTGCGGTCTCCTTGCGGAGCGCAACTAGGGGCCACCCAGGGTCAGCAGCAGCAGCAGCAGCAGGTATCCATAGATCCTAGAGTCAAGGTGGTTATTTCGGATTGCACCATCTTTGGTGTGGACAATCCCGATAGATACCCACCCGACCTCGACACACTGGTGAATGGTGTTGATGTAATGCCGTATGGGGCCGCCGGGCTGGGTCAACGAGGAAATCTGTCAGTAACAGCGCTCGATGCGGCAAAGTCAGACGCCTTGGCAACCAAACGAAAGTCGTACCTTAGGGCCATTCCCATTGACCCCATGACGGGCAAGGCCGATTGGGGTTTTCGTTCCTCGTATGATGGTCCTGATTCGGCCTCCTGGGGTGAAGAAAACTTGTTCGATGTTTACTCGACCTCAAAGGGAACGGCTCTGAACGGTGAGAAATACAGTGACTGGTAATAATAATAGACAGAGACGGCTTAGATTTGCCTTAGGTTGCATGGTTGGGTTTTCCCTGCTAGAGCTGATGATCGTGATCTCGATCATCATTATTCTTGCAGCAATCGCTTTACCCCAATATCAACGAACAATCATGCATGCTCGCGAGGCCGTGTTGCGAGACGATCTCTTCAAGATGCGCTCTCTCATTGACCAGTATTCGGCGGACAAAGGCGCACTGCCACAGTCGCTGGAAGACCTGGTATCGGGTGGCTATCTGAGAGATATTCCGGCTGATCCGATGACGAGCCAGAAGGATTGGGTCGTTGTTATGGGCGAGGATCCCTACAGCACCGAAGGCAACCAGGGTGTAATTGACGTCCGTAGCGCCTCGGCAGATGTTTCTTCTGAGGGAACGCCTTACAGCGACTGGTGAAGGTGCTCAGTCGACGAAAATTACACGAATAACCGTTAGAATCAGCGAGAAAATTAGTGCTCGTTCGTGTGAGTCCGTGGACGATGGCACACGAAATTAGGGACTAAGACTAAGCAAGTCTCACGTTACATTTATGAACTTACTTTCTAAAATCATAAGCCCCTGGTACCCCTCTGTTGCACTTGGCCTCGAACAGAGCAGAGCGTCCATAGTTGATCTGCAGCGAATCCGCGGAGGTTCCTATAGTCTCCGTCGCGCTTCAACATTGGAACTTGGGCAGTCGTTGCTCAATCCCGATTTCGATCAGTCGAACATCCCAGATCCCGCCGAACTTACATCGGTTCTGCACCAGCTTGCCGCTAGTGTGACGTTACATCGCCACAAACGCTGGTCCGTAACTATGCCCGAGGCAACAACTCGTACTCTGATAACCACCGTCGAAAGCAAGGTCGGCGCTGCGAGTGAGCTTGATGAAGTATTGCATTGGAAATTTGAACGCGGCTTTGGGGCATCACCAGAGGAGTTAATTATTTCCAGTGTTCGACTTGGCCGTGATACCGAAGGGCGTGATCGTTTCCTGGCAACTGGCATCAGGACAGCGGTGCTCGGTGAATACGAAGCTGTTTTTAGAAGCCTGGGTTGGCGAGTGGGGCTAATCCTGCCTCGACATGTAGGGGAGACGCGCTGGCTAACTTTGAATGGATCTGCGGGAGACTCTCTTCTCATCAGTTCCTCCGCTCATGGGTTCATTGCAGTAGTGGTGAGGGATAATCAGCCGTTCATTCTGAGAACAGTTTCGTGTGAACTTCAGGAATGTGAGGATGAGCTTTATCGACTCCTGCTGTTTTACCGTGAACGGAGCGGCGGAGACTCGGCGAATCCCTCCTTTCTCTTGAGACGGCTTATGGTCTTGGGCGACCGAATTCCTAAAGAACGTGTGACAGGGCTTGTCAACGACACCTTGGCGGTTAATCTACGGGTTCTTGAAGCCCATGAGGTTGGCCTTCAGCTTCCAACAGGGAACATAGCTTTCGACGCCATTGCAGCGCCGGCAGGGTTAGCGACGCTCGCCCAATAATTGATCCTAAGGCTCTGAAGTCACGCCTTGTTAGGGAAAGCGGCAAGTGTGTTGAAACATTTCTGTTTGGCCAAACGTAACACCGGAGCGTTATGAATTCGACTGCCCCTGCCATTCTGAATAAAGCGTCTTCAGCGGTAGATGACCGAGAACTTGTCGCGGCCGCTGTAATAGGCGTTGATGGGAGCTTTGAGGAACTCGTCAAAAGATATCAACGAGCTATCTCACTTTATGTTCACCGCATGGTAGGCGACTATGATGCCGCCCTGGATCTGACCCAAGAAATTTTTATCAAGGTATATAGCTCCCTTTCCCGCTTTCGGCCAGAATTCAGATTTTCAACTTGGATCTACAAGATTGCACATAATGCAGCAGTGGATCATCTTCGCCGAAATGCGCGGCAGCAATCTCTGGATATCGGATCCCCAGGCAATCAGTATGAACTCCCGATCGAGAATGGCAAGCTAAATCCCGAACAAGAAAGTGAACGGGCCGAATGTCGGGTTAGGATCGAGAGTGTTGTGCGAGGTCTACCTACTGCTTACCGAGAGTTGGTCTTCCTTCGCCATTCACAAGACCTTACCTACGACGAGATTGTGGAAATAACTGGATTACCCTTGGGAACTGTTAAGAACCGCCTATTTCGCGCGCGGGAGATGATGCGTCAGCAGTTTTTACTCCGCGGCATCACGGGCATCTAACTTTTTGGAACGAGTGGTTAACACAAACATTTGTCAACGCGAGCAGATTGCCGCCTACGTTGATGGCGAGTTGGACCATAATGCGCGCTCCGGTCTTGAGGCGCATATTGGTGAATGCTCTAACTGTGCGGCTGAACTTAGAGCACAGCGTCTATTTATGTGTGAATTGGACGCAGTCCTTGCCAATAGTGGCGACCATCCTGTTCCCCGCGACTTTGCTCAAGTAGTGGCCGCTCATGCTCAAAGCGACATGAGTGGTGTTCGAACACCATCCGAACATAGGATTGCGCTTCGGTTTTGTATCCTTTTACTACTTTCGTCCATTACCTTACTAGGAGTCGGAGCGGCGCAATTCATTTTTTCAGGTGGCTATGCGGTTGTGGTTAAGGTGCTCGGGCTGGCAACCTTTCTTGCGAAACTATCCTACGCTACCGCCTCAAGTGCCACAATTATTGCTCGAGTCATGAGCAGAGGCCTTATCATTGACACTCCCTTCGTTGGTGCCTTTCTTCTCCTTCTTGGTCTTGCCGTACTGCTGCTTTGGCGATTACTTGCTGGCTACCACCGAACAAGGGCCACAAACTGAGTTTGTGTGTTGGCATGGCTGTCGTTAGATTACTAAATTTACATAGACACGTAATCCCCGCACTCGGGCAACCATTGTTTGGATTTGTCATGAAGGCTGGAATTACATCTGTGTTTCTGTTTCTTTTTGTAGGAATAATTTCCGGACAAACTATCGAGCGACCAGCGGACCTTAATCAGCTGGTAATAAGTGGTAATAACGAAGGTACTGTTTTTGGAGTAGGGCGGTCTCTCAGGATCAGAGGGAACGTCAGACATGGAGCCATCGCCTTTGGAGGCGACGTGATCGTTGAAGGAGTGGTAGAGGGTGACGTTGCTGCTATTGGAGGTTCAGTGGTTCAATCCACCGGAGCGCGCATAGGCGGAGACGTAATTGTTCTTGGCGGCACCTATCAGCATGCTGATCCTACTCCTGATCGGAGCTCCTCAAGTATGACGATTATGTATGCCGGTTATGAAGAAGAGCTCCGGCAGTTAATGCGTAATCCGGCGAGCATTCTGACCCCCACCTGGTCAAGCGCATACCTGGGGATGCGACTATTGGCGGTCCTATTCTGGTTCATAGTTTCTCTTGCCGTGACCGCGGCCATGCCTGGAACTGTTAGTCGAGGAGTGGCGCGACTGCAACTGACAAGTTTGAGAGTGGCGGCAATTGGTCTGCTGGGAGTATTTGTCATCGTTGTGGGGGTTCCCTTTAGTCTATGGCTGCTACCAGCCCCGTTCAGCGTCCTACTTGGGCTTATGGCGCTGATGCTGCTTGCAATCGCAGTACTCTTTGGCCGAGTCATAATCTATGCCGCCACAGGTAGATGGTTGCAACGAAAGTACGTTCCTGCCAGTAAGAACTCAGAATCAGTTGCTCTCCTACTGGGCGCCACGTTCTGGATAATCCTCTCATCCCTGCCATACGTTTGGCCTTTGGCTGTTGGCGTGGTTTCCGTCCTTAGCCTGGGACTAGCTCTCACAGCCCGTTATCGGGCAAATTGGAGCGTGCGCCACGTTTGAAGAGGAAAATTCAGACAAAACAGAGGGTTCGCGCATCAAAAGTTCTACTGGCACTCAAGGCCGGGGCCGGGGAGTTTTGACTTTTGATACTTGCAACGTGAATTCCCGGTAAGGTGATTCTTGAGAGGGTCTAAAGATAAAGCTAATCAGCCACCGAGTTTTTTGGATAGAACCTTCATTAGCATTAGAACGTAAGAATCCGCGGGCGCTGGAGCTATTTAAGGAGTTCAATACAAAATACATTGATTTCGTCCCTCAGAAGATACGGAGGAGTCTATGAGAGCCCTGTTTTTGATGGTTGCACTATGTTTGGTAGGAGGGGTTATTGCGGTATATGGGCAGGCGGCCTCGGGAGCTCAGGGCACTGATACCGGAATAACTCCGAACGGCGCAATAGGTGAAGTTAAGGCAATAGATGTTGCCGGGAAACAATTGATCATAAGGACCGACGCGGGCTCGTTGGTGACGGTCCAATTGGGGGAAAAGACGGTTTATATGCGGTTGGCTCCGGGCGCAAAGGATCTAACAAACGCAACGACCGTGGCATTGAGCGATGTTGGCGAAGGAGATCGCGTTTGGGCCCGAGGTAAAGTATCTGACGATCTAAAGTCCGTGCCAGCCACCGCACTGATCATCATGACCAAGGGCGACATTGCTAAGAAGCAGGAAGAGGAGCGAGCCGAGTGGCGGCAGCGAGGCATCCTGGGCGAGATTAAGAGTGTGAACCTCGAGTCGAAAGAGATTACGATCTCCACTCGAACAATGTCAGGAATGCAGGAAGTAATAATTCCAGTCACAGAAAAGGTTGAGTTGCGTCGTTATGCGCCGGATTCGATAAGATTTGCGGATGCAAAGGTTGCAAGTTTCGAAGATTTGAAAGTTGGGGATCAGCTGCGAGCCTTGGGCGAACGAAACCCTGAAGGCACGCGCTTTATCCCCGAGAAAGTTGTTACTGGAGCATTTCGTACTGTCGCGGGAACAGTTATGGCTGTAAACGCTGAAGCGAGTGAGATCGTGATTCAGGATCTCCAAACTAAACAACAGTTAACCGTCGTGATTAGACAGGACGCTGTGCTTCGCAAGTTTCCGGCTGCTGGAGAAATGGGTGGAATGATGATGCGTGGCCCAGGCGGACCCGGTGGAGGACCCAGTGGGGGACGACCGAGCGGTGCGGTGGGTGAACGTCGCATACAAGGTTCTGGACCGGGAGGACCGGGCGGTGGCATGCGTGCAGGTGGTTTCAACATTCAAGATATGTTGGAAAGGCTTCCAATTATCCCACTAGCCGACGTGCAGACTGGTGACACGATCATAGTTTCAAGCACAAAAGGGGTGGACCCCAACCGTCTGACGGCTATAACACTGGTTTCAGGCGCCGACACCTTGCTGAACATGGTTGCTGCCAGGCAGTCTCAGCAAACGGGTGGTCCAGGTACGGGCGCAGCTGCGGGCATGGGATCCGGCATTCCGCAATTTGGTATTGGCTTGCCATAAAGCTAATTGTTCTTATTCATAATACAGCTCAGGAGAATCAATTCTTGAAGATCAGAAGCTTTTGCAAAAAGATTGCAGGCGTCGGACTTGTGATCACGTTAGCAGCTACTATTGTTTTTTCCCAACAAGCGCGGGGAACATTGCGCGGCTTAATCGCCGACGAGTTGGGAGCAGCTATAGTCGGTGCCACAGTAACACTCACTGACTCTAATGGTGGACAGAAGAACACCACCTCAAATGGTGAAGGCATTTATCAGTTCACGGGTCTGACACCAGGAAGATATTATCTGCAAGCTTCTGCAACCGGATTTTCTTTTGAAGAAGTCGAGGTAGAAGTCGGCGATGGTCGGGAAGTGCGGGATATCGTTCTTAGAGTAACCATCGAAGAACAAGTAACCGTTGCCACTGAAACGCCTTTAAGCACTGAAGCAACAAACAACGCGAATCAGACCGTCATTACTGGTAAGGATCTTGATGCCTTGCCGGATGATCCGGATGAATTAGCTGCTGCGCTTCAAGCTTTGGCTGGACCATCAGTCGGTCCGAATGGTGGGCAGATTTTCATAGATGGATTCTCGGGTGGGCGGATGCCTCCCAAGGAAGCGATCCGCGAGATTCGTATTAATCAGAACCCGTTTGCACCGGAGAACGATCAACCCTCCGGACGCATTGAGATTCTCACGCGGCCCGGAAGTGACAGGTTGCGGGGCAGTTCATTCTTCAATTTCGAGGACGAGAGCCTTAACTCCCGAAACCCATTCTCAAACAGCCGAACGCCATATCAGGTACGTCAGTTCGGAGGGAATCTTGGCGGCCCGATTGTTAAAGGAAAGTCTTCGTTTTTCTTTGACCTCCAACGCCGAGAAACGGACGACAACGACCTCGTTACGGCTACCATCCTGGATGATGATCTTAATCGAGTGAATCTCGGCTTCGGCGTTTTGGTTCCGAGGCGCTCGACGACATTCAGCCCCCGTTTCGATTATCAGATCAACACCAACAACACGCTTATTGCCCGCTATAGCTTTAGTAATTCAAGTACTCTGAATGATGGCATCGGAGGCTTCTCCCTTCCTGAGCGTGCATATGAAACCGGGAACAGCCAGCACACATTCCAAATTACTGAGACCGCAATACTCAATTCTTCGATGGTAAATGAAGTCCGGTTCCAGTACACCCGACAAAGATCACACCGCCTAGGCGATTCAACGATACCAACACTGAACGTTAGCAGTGCTTTTATTGCTGGTGGTTCTCAAGTGGGTGAGGTTATAAACACCGATCAGCGGTGGGAGCTGCAGGACTTTGTCTCCTGGCAGAAAGGCAGCCATTCGATCAAGTTCGGAGGGCGCCTTCGTGGTGTGCATACAACCGACATCAATGCCAATAACTTTGGTGGTACTTATGTTTTCACGGGCGGGTTTGTTCCGGCGCTGGATGCTAACAATCAACCGCTACCAGGTTCACCTATTTTTGTTGATAGCCTTGAGCGCTATAGACGTACTCTCTTGGGTCAACAGTTGGGTCTGACCCCGCTTGAAATTCGTGCGATTGGGGGAGGCGCGTCACAATTCAATATCTCAGCTGGAAATCCAGAAGCATCGGTACGCCAAATTGATGCCGGAATTTATGCCCAGGATGATTGGCGAGTAAGGCCGAACCTGACGTTCAGCTATGGTATGCGTTACGAGAACCAGACTAACATCAGCAGCAACCTAAATTTTGCACCGAGAGTTGCCTTTGCGTGGTCCCCAGGCGCTGCAGATAGCACTCGGCCACCGCAGATGGTTATTCGCGGCGGTGGTGGGATTTTCTACAATCGGTTCAGCGAGAATTCAACTCTTCAGGCGATTCGCTTCAATGGGCTAAATCAGCAGCAGTATTTCATTGGTGAGACGCCGCTATTTCAGAATGGCCAGTTTGTTCAGCCAACAGCAAGTCCTTTAGATGCTTTTCCTAACTTGCCGGCGATTGACGGTCTAACTGCCGCTCGTCAAGTTACATGGCGTGTGGCGGAGGACCTTCAAGCTCCAGTTGTCTATCTTGGCGGGTTGCAGGTTGAGCGCCAGTTGCCGCACCGATTTACTGTCTTTAGTGGCTTTTACACTATTCACATTCGACACGTGATTCGTGCCAGGAACATCAACGCGCCGCTGCCGGGGACAATCACCCCAGTCAATCCAGGTGGTGATCGTCCATTTGGTGATGTTGGAGAGATCTATCAATACGAGTCGTCAGGTAGATTTGATCAAAACCAATGGTTTGTTGGTGTCAGCAACCGATTAAATCGGGTCATATCATTCTCTTCAAGCTATTCTCTTAGTAAATCCAAGAATGACACCGACGGACTCTTCCCTGCGAACTCATATGATCTGAGTGGCGAGTATGGACGCGCGGCATTTGATATTCGGCATCGGTTCAACTTCTTCGGCACAGTTAATCTACCTTGGTGGGGAGTGACCTTAAACCCCTTAGTCTTCATGAGCTCGGGTCGTCCCTTCAATATTACGACTGGTCAGGACACAAATGGTGACCGACTATTTACCGAACGACCCTCGTTTGCCCCCTCAGGCGTTGACTGCAGTAATCCGCCTGCAAATATTGTGTGCACACCTTTTGGGAACTTTAATCTAAGGCCAGCTCCGGGAGAAGCACTGATACCGCGTAATTTTGGTGAAGGACCCGGTTCCGTTAACGCAAATCTGCGAATCAGCAAGACGTGGAGTTTCGGTAGCATGCCATCGAGGGGGGAAAGATCTGATCAAGGCCCACAGCAAGCTGGAGGTCCGGGGGCGGGTCGAGTCGGTCCACGGGGGATTCCTGGAGGCGGCGGAGGTGGTGTCCGAGTAGCCGGTGGTGGCCCTGGCCGCGGCGGTGGCTTTGGTGGATTTGGCGGTGGCACCGCTGAAGCAAAACGCTACAGCATGCAGTTCTCCGTCAATTTTCAAAACTTGCTAAACCGCGTCAATCTGGCGCCACCTGTAGGAAACCTTTCGTCGCCATTCTTTGGTCAATCACTTTCACTGGCTAGTGGATTTGGCGGCTTCGGAATGTTTGGCGGTGGAGGCGGTGGCGCTGGAGGTAACCGAAGAGTAACGGCTCAAGTTCGGTTCAACTTTTAGAGTCACTTTGTCGTACAGTCTTTATCGACTTGCAAAAGGAGAGCTGCGGGATGAAAAGACTGGTTTTAATTCTTGCGCTGATTGGGGTTTTGTCCGGAATCAGTTACGGTCAGGGCGAAGCTAGTGGGCCGGCTGTAGTTCCTGAAGGAACAAAGGAGAATTCTCCTAAAGGAGCATCACCCCTCGTAATCACGGCGAGTTCATCTCCAATGGATCTCGCCCGGGCGGCAGTAACTGCCCATGGAGGCGAGAAGTTCAAGTCCCTAAAGAGCATGGTCCTTCGTGGTTCGGTGAATCTTTACGCTCCGAACTCTACGCAGGGTATTCCCGGCGGCTTTGTCATAGCCACCGCCGGTGAACGACTGCGACTGGAAGTCTCAGCGCCTCCAGCAATCAGCTTCAAGCAGGTTTATGATGGGCAGCAGTCTTATAGCTCGCTTCCAGGGGTTGAACTACCGCCATTGAGCAAGTTTGGCTTAGCAGTTCTTGGCAGGTTTGATCAACCGGGCTATACCGTAACCTCAATTCCGGACAAGAAGAAGTTGCGAGGCTTTCGTATTTCAGATGGGGAAGGTAATTCCACTGATTTCTACATCGACCCGGTAAAAGGGCATGTGGTGAGCTTTTTGATTCCTTACAGTGGTTACTTATTTGGCACTGAAAACAGGAAGATGAAGGAGATTGAAGGCGTACTCGTGCCCATGGCATTTACTCAAAGACTCGAGATGCGTCAGGGAGCCTTTTTCGCTGAGTACAATGTTAAAGATGTGAAGCTCAACCAACCGCTGGACGACGATGTCTTCGCAATTCCTTAGTCGCTACACGCTCGTAATCTCTTGCTCTTTGGTTTTTGTGAGTTCGTCAATCTTGGCGATGTAATTGTTCGTCAGTTTCTGCACTTCATCTAACGCGTCGCGCTCAGCGTCTTCGGAAATTTGCTTCTCTTTCAGCATCTTCTTGAGACGTTCGTTCGCGTCCCGCCGAATGTTGCGAACAGCAGTACGATGGTCCTCCGCAATATCGTGGACCTGTTTGGCTAGTTGTTTCCGCCGCTCCTCAGTTAACGGGGGGATCGGAATGCGCACCAGCTTGCCATCGTTTGATGGATTTAAGCCTAAGTCAGCAGCGCGGATTGCCTTCTCCACCGAAACTAACTGCGATTGGTCCCAGGGTTGTACGGTGAGCATTTGCGGTTCCGGCGCATGAACAGAGGCAAGTTGGTTTAGCGGCGTCATTGTGCCGTAGTAATCGACCATCACGCCATCGAGTAGACTTACCGCCGCTCTCCCGGTGCGTACGGTTGCGATCTTGCGTCGAAAATCATCAATGACCGACTCCATCCGCGGCTTCGTTTCCTTAATAACGTCCTTCTCACTCATTAGTCTTAGCTCCTGCTTAACCTTAGTTCTACCGGTTTTGTTTTTCCAGTGAAACCTTAGTTCCGATTCCGACTTCCCCCATTACGACACGCTTGATGTTTCCAGACCGCTTCATATTAAAGACGATAATTGGCAGATTATTATCCATGCACAGCGATATCGCAGAAGCATCCATTACACGTAATTGCCGCTCGAGAACCTCCTGATAACTGATTGAATCGTAACGCTCTGCATCTTGGTTCTCCATTGGATCTGCCGAATACACCCCCTCGACCTTAGTCGCCTTCAAAATGATATCCGCCTGGACTTCGAGAGCGCGAAGCGCAGCCGCCGAGTCGGTGGTGAAGTAGGGGTTTCCAGTGCCGGCAGCGAAAATGACAACTCGGCCCTTCTCGAGATGTCGGATAGCTCGGCGTCTGATGAACGGCTCAGCAAGCTGAGGAATGTCTATGGCTGACATGACGCGCGTGTATACATCAATCTTTTCCAAAGCGTCCTGAAGCACGACTGCGTTCATCACCGTGGCCAACATACCGATATAGTCTGCGGAGCCTCGATCCATATTGCCGGCGCTTTTGGAAACTCCGCGAAAGATATTTCCGCCGCCGACCACAACCGCAATCTGCACTCCTAGTTCATGAACAGCCTTCAGTTCTTCCGCAACGCTCCGCGCCACGTCAACATCAATGCCGTAGTTTTGCTCGCCCATCAAGGCTTCGCCTGAGATCTTCAACAAGACTCGACGGTAAACCAAGTCCTGAGCTTCAACGTTAATGGATTTAGCAATCATTTACCCTAATAGCGAAGCAACTTCGTTACTGAAATCATCTCCTCGTCGTCCGAGGCCTTCACCCATCTTATAGCGTTCGAATCGCCGCACAGTAATTTTCTCGCCCGTCTTTGCTACCTTTTCCGTAACTAACTCGCCAACGGTCTTGGCCGGATCTTTCACGAATGGTTGATCCATCAAGACAACTTCCTCGAAGAACTTATTGAGACGGCCTTCGACGATCTTCTCGATTACCTGTTCAGGTTTGTTTGCGTTCTTTGGATCATTACGAGCTTGCGCGCGGGCAATCTCTCGCTCCTTTTCAAGCGCGGCCGCTGGCACATCCTCCCGACTAACATAACGAGGTTCAGCGGCAGCAATATGCATGGCGACATCTTTTACTAGTTGTTGGAACTCTTCGCCTCGCGCCACAAAGTCTGTCTCGCAGTTTACTTCAACAAGGACACCGACCTTGCCTCCCATGTGAATGTAAGACCCAACTATGCCCTCGGCAGCAATTCGACCTTCACGCTTTTTGGCCGAGGCAAGGCCTCGCTTGCGTAAAATGTCAATGGCTTGTTCTTCATTGCCCCCAGCCTCAACTAGAGCGTTCTTACACTCCATCATTCCGGCGCCGGTTTTTTCTCTGAGTTGCTTAACCGCGGCCGCTGTTATTTCTGCCATGATCAAAATCTCTCCCGATAGCTATGAGTTCGTTGGATGACAAATCTATAAAAATCCGTTTGATGGAAAAGCGCAGCCGGGCGGAAGTCCCGCTTAGCTGCGCTCGCCGATGAGTAAATCGTTCTTTGTCTAACTCGCCGCGACCACAGATTCGGTACTCTCTTCCGGGGTAGCGTCCGCTTCGCTCGCCTGAGGTGCTTCGGTTTCTACAGCTGCTTCGATATCGACAGCACCATTGGTGGCTGTTGTTGGCGTTACTTCTGACGCTGGCGTAACTGGCGGTTCGATAGGTTCCGATTCAGGTGCAAGCGACTCCGCCACAGCACCTTCTGTGGCAATCTGCTGCCCTTCGAGGATCGCGTCCGCGATTCGCGATGCGAATAGACGAACTGCTCGCAAGGCGTCATCGTTGCCAGGAATTACGTAATCGATTCCTTCAGGGGAACAGTTTGTATCGACGACGGCAACGATTGGTATACCGAGCCGGTTGGCCTCGGCCACTGCAATCTCTTCTTTTCTAACGTCGATAATAAAGACCGCATCGGGCAGTCGCGTCATGGTTTTGATTCCGGAAAGGTTCTTATTCAAACCCTCGCGTTCACGGTCGAGTTTTATTCGCTCCTTCTTAGTGAGTTTTTCATAGCGACCGTCCGTCTGCATTGACTCGAGATCTTTAAGTCGTTTGATCGATTTCTGAACTGTCTGAAAATTGGTAAGCAGCCCACCGAGCCATCGCTGATTGACAAAAAACTGGCCGCATTTCTCAGACTCTTCACGAATGGCATCTTGCGCCTGCCGCTTCGTTCCGACGAAGAGAACGGTCTTTCCCCGATCCTCAGCTATAAGGTTGGTCACGAAACTGATCGCCTCGCGAAACATTCTTTGAGTTTTTTGGAGGTCAATAATGTAAATGCCATTGCGCTCTCCGAAGATGTACTCCTTCATCTTCGGGTTCCAGCGTCTTACCTGGTGGCCAAAGTGTACGCCAGCCTCCAGGAGTTCCTTCATCGTAACTGAAACCAAACTCTAATCTCCTTCTTGTTGAACTGGTTTAATGTACTCGCCGCAGTTTACTTGACTCTCTATTTCGTAAGAGCAACCAATCCAAACAGCGACAATGGGATAACGTTCTAGCTTAACAATCAAAAGAATTGAATCCAATCCGGACCGGGATTAACGTTTCGAGAATTGGAAACGCTTGCGGGCGCCCTTTTGCCCGTACTTCTTACGCTCTTTTATTCGAGGATCGCGCGTAATAAGACCAGCTTGTTTAAGTGTCGGGCGAAGGTCTGCATTGAACTCAATCAGGGCACGAGTAATGCCATGTCTTATTGCTCCTGCCTGACCTGAAGGACCACCGCCGGTGACGTTAACCAGAACATCAAATTTATTTGCGGTCTCCGTCAACTGCATAGGCTGACGAATGATCATTCTAAGGGTTTCATTTGGAAAATATTTATCAAAAGATTTGCGATTAACCAGCACTTCGCCGGCGCCTGCTCGCAAATAAACCCGAGCGGTTGACGTTTTGCGCCGCCCGGTTCCGTAATATTGTAATTCAGCCACAGCTATCGTGCCTCAAGTGTCTCTTAGTTTTGATTTTGGATTGCCTGGGAGGTAAGTGTATGAACTTGCGGTCGTTGTGCAATGTGTGGGTGGTCTGCGTCGGCATAGACCTTAAGTTTTTTTGCCATTGCCCGGCCAAGCTTGGTCTTAGGTAGCATGCCCTTTACAGCCAACTCGATCACGCGTTCCGGCCTTTTCACGAACAAGTCTTTGGCCGCTATTTCACGAAGTCCTCCAGGATAACGGGTGTGATATCGATAAACCTTCTGCTCAGCTTTGGATCCCTTTAAGACTGCGCGTCGAGCATTGATGACGATCACATGATCGCCCATATCGAGAAATGGGGTCCATTGAGGATTGCGTTTACCACTTAATATTGAAGCCACCTCTGATGCTAAATGACCAACAGTGCGACCCGCGGCATCCACGACGTACCATTTTCGTTTTGCAGCGAGATCCTTCCCGCTGGGAAAGTATGTTGACATAAGCTAAGTATCTCTATTTTAAGGACCTAAAAAGCGAACGGGTAGAATACCGAAGCCCTCAGAAGATTGTCAAGCCAGCGAATTTTGGGGGGATCATGTTCTTTTTGGTGCGCAGGAAATAACTAAGGCTCTCTGGAGTAGATTAACCAGAGAGCCTCTAGTGTTAGATAGAAATTAATTAGTTAAGGCTGCGAATCGGAATCTGGGGAACTTGGTATGTCCTTTCGCTTCAACTTTGGAGGTCCCTGCTGTTCAGCAGGTTTCTGTTCAGTTCCATCGGGTGCCGCTGTGGGATCGTCGGGCGTTGGTTGACGACGCTTTAACGTTGGCCGTCCAGGAGCTCCTTCGTCAGCGCCAGGAAGTGCTCCCGCAGTCGAGGCCCGGGCATTTGAAAGTCGAAGGAGTCGAGACCTGGCTTTCTGAAACTCAGACGTGCTGATCACATATTCTTCACGTTCCGGGAATCTAGCCGCCAGCTCCAGAGAAGCTGCCCGACGATCTGGAGGGGCCGGGTGAGTAGAAAACGCCCGTGCGATCAGGCCAGGCTTCTTCTTATTCTTGGCTTCAAGCTTCTCAAACATTGTTGCCATTGCTGTGGGATCATAACCCGCTGCATACATATACTGAACACCAAGCCTATCAGCCTCTTCTTCAGCACTTCGACTAAACTTCATGAATGCACCAAGAAGACCCAGGCCCGCGGTGTTTTGAAAAATCATTCCCGGAATTCCGCCTAAGAATATTGAAGTACCGATCGCGATATATTCTAATAGTGCTCCTTTAGCCTGATTCTCCACTGCATGACGGGCGGCGACGTGGGCAATCTCATGAGCCATAACCCCGGCGAGTTCAGCTTCATTGTCGGCTGCAAGAAGCAGACCTTTATTTACATAGAAAAAGCCCCCGGGCAGGGCGAAGGCGTTTACTTCATCAGAGTCGATAACTTTGATGGTGAAGGGAATCTTCGCATCTGAATGCAGAACAATGTTCTGGCCAACGCGATTGACGTACTCGGTGATTATCGGGTCATCCACAAACCGCACCTGCCGATCTATCTCGGCTGCCAACTGACGGCCCAGTCGAACCTCTTTTTCGGTCGAACCACTGAGTTTAGCCCCAATACCTTTGTTGATATTCCGTTTGCCAATCATATTCGGGTCTTCATTTACTGATAACGGCTTACCCGACGAAGCTGGCTTGGTAGACTGCTTGTCCTGACTGGTTGCGGTGGCAGACTGCTGTTCCTGATTCTTGGTTGCAGTATCGTTATCTTGTGCGGCGGGGGGTTGCGACGTCTGCGCAAGAGTGACAAACGAACCGGACAGCAACGATGATGCAAGCAACATGGCAGTTGCCACACGGGAAAAGCGGTTCATTTCTAGACCTCCTAATGCTGAGAGCTGGGTCCAAGGCGAGGGAGCCTGGCTCGATAATACACTGGTTTACCCTATGATTGAGACGCTTTAGGGGACAAATAGTTTTTTCAAATTAGTCGCCATTCTACTAGGACGCAAGCTATGATGCACGGGAATTGTTCGAAGGTTGCGCTTCAGACAGACCTAACGACAAATTACCAGCGCTCTAAACCGAACTCGGAACTTGCTGGCCTTTAATAGTCGGAACAGGGAGCAAACGTGATTATAATCCACTAACGTGCAAATCCCAAGAATTCGAGCTAATTACCACCGATTCTCTGTGAGGTGAACAGCAACGCCATGCCGTCTGCCAGAACAAAAATGAAATCTATGCCGAGTGTCTCCATCGTAGGGTCTGGTCGGCTTGGTACTGCCCTGGCAATAGCCATGTCCTCCGCGGGATACGAGATCCGTTCATTGGTAGCACGGCGGTTATCGCGTGCTCGTAAAGCAGCCGCTCTTTTGGGACAGCCGGTATTTGCAATTGCCGAAAATAAGCTGGATCAGCTTCAACCGAGCGAAGTCGTGATCATTGCCACTCCAGACGATAGGATTGAGTCAGTAGTTCAGGGATTAGAGAAGCTTAGGAGTTTGCCGGAATATCCGATGGCTGTGTTGCACACTAGCGGAGCCCTGTCGTCCGATGTGCTGGCTCCCCTTTCGAAAAAAGGTTGTATTATTGGTTCCCTGCATCCTCTTGTTTCAATTAGCGAGCCCATCTCCGGCGCCACTGCCTTGCGAGGCGCATTCTTTTGTGTAGAAGGCGAAAGGAAGGCTGTTGAGATAGGGGCTGCGCTGGTGAGGGAGCTAGAGGGCCAAACTTTCACTATCTCAGCCGCTGACAAACCGCTCTATCACGCCGCAGCGGTGATCGCCTCGGGTCATGTTGTGGCACTGTTTGATATTGCTCTCGATATGCTTGTGCGATGCGGACTCGAAAAGAAGGAAGCACGACGCATCCTGATGCCGTTATTGCAAAGCACAGTTGGAAACCTCTCTACAGCTATGCCTTCTCAAGCGTTAACAGGAACATTCCGGCGCGCTGATATCGCCACAATGAAGAGACACCTCGAGGCTCTGGCCGCACTCCAAGAGGAGGATGTGCTAGCTATCTATTCACAACTGGGAAGTTGGTCACTGAAACTTGCGTCGGAGGAGGGCGCAGATCCCGGCGCTTTAAGGCGTATGAATGCGATCTTAATTAAAAACCTTGAACCAGGAAGAAGAAGTGAGTTAGGTGCTAATCGTAAATCCAAGGGGATGCGCTCTTCCCGTAACGTCCGGACACCCCGCAAGCGTCTCGTCAAAAAGTCATAAACCCCTTCAAAGAATATGCAAACAACACCTAGCGCGAGTTATAGCCTGACACTCCGCGTCAAGCTCTCGAGTCGAACGGGAACACTCGGTGAAGTGGCTACCGCAATCGGGCGCGCCGGCGGAGACATCGGAGCGATCGATATTGTTACGGCGAGTGGAGATTTCATCATTCGCGATATCACCGTCAGTGCCGGTTCGATCAAGCACGGTGAAGAGATTGTTGACGCTGTGCGCGACATCGATGGCGTTGAGGTAGTTCACGTATCGGATCTCACATTCCTGATGCATCTCGGTGGAAAGATCGAAGTTGTTTCCAAAAAGCCGCTGAAAACTCGCGCAGATCTTTCTATGGCCTACACACCGGGAGTGGCGCGGGTTTGTGAAGCAATTCATCAGGACCCTGAAAAGGCCTATACCTTAACTATAAAGAAGAACACGGTGGCCGTGGTGTCAGACGGAACTGCAGTTCTTGGACTCGGCGATATCGGACCAGCAGCAGCGATGCCGGTGATGGAAGGGAAGGCCATGCTCTTCAAGGAATTCGGGGGCGTTGATGCCTTTCCAATCTGCCTAAATACAAAGGACCCTGACGAAATAGTCCGAGTAGTTAAGGCCATCTCGCCCGCATTTGGCGGGATAAATCTCGAAGACATTTCGGCGCCGCGATGCTTCGAGATCGAGGAACGGCTGAAAGAGGAGTTGAATATCCCTGTCTTCCATGATGATCAGCACGGCACTGCGGTGGTTGTGCTTGCAGCATTGATCAACGCACTGAAGATTGTTGGCAAAGAAGCTGAAGACATTAAGGTGGTCGTAACAGGTGTAGGAGCTGCGGGTGTTGCCTGCACCAAGATCATCATGGCAGCGGGAGTACAGAACATCATAGGCTGTGACCAGTTAGGAGCCCTCTATGCTGGCCGTGCGGAGCATATGAACTGGGTGAAAGATTGGTATGCACGCAATACAAACCCAAATGTTGAGAAGGGCACGGTGCATGATGTAATCAAAGGAGCCGATGTTTTCCTTGGGGTTTCTGTGCCGGGCATGCTCACTGAGGTTGACTTAAAGCAGATGGCGAATAAGCCGATCATTTTTGCGATGGCCAACCCCATTCCGGAAATCATGCCTGAAGAGGCCGCTCCGTATGTGGCAGTTATGGCGACTGGCCGTTCCGATTATCCAAATCAGATCAACAACGTTCTTTGCTTCCCGGGTATATTTCGAGGCGCGCTAAATTGTCGTGCTTCGCGAATTAACGAGGCGATGAAGCTTGCTGCTGCTTACGCCATCGCTGGAACTATTACAGATGCCGAACTTCACCCCGAATATATAGTGCCATCAGTGTTTGATAAGCGAGTAGCGGAGGCTGTGGCACGAGATGTTGAAGAAGCGGCTTACCGGACGGGAGTGGCTCGGCGGGAACAGTGAGGGAGTCCAAAGTCCAAAGTCCTTATTTAATAAATACGGGTTGGGTCCAGGCTAGCCCGCCGTTTGAGTCGACAATTTTGGCTCGCACGTACACTTCGTTACCGCGAAATTCATATCGAGCTGGGCTGGAGTTCGCTTCGCTCAAAATGCGCCCACCGGTTCCAATGAATTGCACCCGATATTTGCTGTCTCCAGCCTGCTTCAGAGTAATCGTCATACTTTTTTCATCGACGTGGTAGTCTTGCAGCTCAACTCCTGTTGAAGCGTAAAACTCGCCGCTCTCCAATGCGTCCAAAATCTTCGGCACAGAAAGCTGATCTGTCCTTACCATTACCCAGCCACGACCTGGTCTAGCGCTGTTTCTATCCCATGGCCGTTTGAAGTGGTGCGCGTCGTCAACAGCGATCCCGTAAAGAAGTTTTCCACTCGAAAGAATTTGATCCCAGACCTCTTCCAACCCTGGAGCGCCTCCACCACCCACGTTGTTGACCTGAGGATGACCGTTGTAGATCTCAAATAACTTATTGTTCTGGACTTGATTTAGTTCATCGGCAGTGATGGCCCAACGAAAGTTTGGATGATTTATGTGCGGAACTCCGGAAGCTGCGCGAATAGCATCAATATTCCGCTGCAGTGTTTCAAGGACGCTCTTACCTCCTTGGGGTTCAACCACTCGTGAGAGATTGATTCCGTTTACATGAATCGGTTTGTTGCCGAAGTTGTCCGTAACCTCTTCTCCTCTGATGGCCAGGAACTGTTCGTCCGCTCCGTGTAGCGCGTTCAAGCCATCAACACTGGTAAGAAAGTTGTGGTCCGTCAGCACCAGAAACTGATAAGCGTGTTCACGATACCAGCGAACGACTTCATCGGGGGTGGAGTCTCCGTCACTATTTAAGGTGTGGGTATGCGTGTTCCCTTTGTACCAACGCAGTCTTTGTTTTGGAGTCTCTGGCCGTTTAGAGGTGCTCTCGATTGTATTTACAAAAGTAAGTTGTAAAGCAAGAACTAAAAGAACAGCAAAGAGAAGTTTCATAAAGTTTTGGGACTTGGGTCTTTGGACTTTGGTGTTTGGCTTTGGTCCTTGACCCAAAAACTCAAGGCTCAGATTCAAAAGCGATACAGAACCCAAGACCAAAGACCCAAGACCTATTTTTCTGCTGTGCGCTCGAGACAAGGTTCGACGAGTGCCAGTGTCGTGGTAGCCCGTAGAAACTTGTCGCTTAGATTGTTGGCTTCATACATTAAACCGTCAAAGTCGAGTTTTCCTACTTCCTGGAAGGCAGTCTGGAGATTGAATCCGGGTGTTCGAAAGGATGCGAAACTCGCAAAGTTCTTTCCTTCAATCCTTCTCGTAACATAATCCCGAGAAAAGTCGGGCTCCTTTATTCGATTGATAACTTTCACGGCTTCTGCAATTAGGGAAATTGATCGATTCAGATCAATTTTAGTAAAGAGATAAGCAGCGCTGAAAAGTGCGCGGGCAGTAGTTTCAGAAGGAGGCGCCTTTGCGGTTGCCGTGACAACTCCCTCCAACAGCTCCCTTGCCTGGTTCTCACCCTCGACATGTTTTATGGCTTCTTCGGCGATGCGGGAATAGAGATAGGCGCGTTGGTCGAGCGATTGAACCTTACTTGCAAGCTTCTGAGCCGCAGCAAGGTTCTTATCTTTTAGTGCGCGTTGAGTATGCTCAAAGTAAAGCCAGTCGAGCAACTGCTGTCGAACGTTAAGATCATCGATCTTCTCGGCAGCACTCACCAAAGCATCAAGGCTTTCGGTTGCCGCTGCTCCGGTGATTGCAAAGCTCAAATTTCGTTCGCGCGTTGCCGGATCTGATTGCTTTTCGGCTGCCTCAACCTGTTCGGCGAACGTCCTTGGCGCAGAAGGAGGAGTGGCCATCTGACTGGCACGGCGCTGCGAACTCTGAGGAATATGGGGATAGATGTTTGCCTTTGCCAGTAGAGCCGCCTCAGAGAGGTCAGGCAAGGATGCTTGAATCTGTTTCTCCAATTGTGTAAGTGCAAGCCAAATCTGAGCTGAATCTGGCAGTCTATTCGCGGTCGTGGGGATTTCCGGATCCTGAGTAACCTGTTGCGCTCTTGCTAATAAAGTTTGAATGAACAGCCTTTGGAGAGCCTGATTAGAGTGGAAGGTCGGAGGAGGCCTATAGAGCGTGGTGTCCGGCACGTCTCCGATGCTGCGTGTTTCACCGAATGGGTAAGTTGCCAGATACAGAAAATCAGTCATTGGCCGGTTAGCATAGGCAGCCAAAGCTCCCCGATAGAATTGGTCACTCGCAGTCTGATCAAACTCAGCCACTTTGTAGAGGAATGCGGTTAGGTACATGCTTCCTGGGTAGCGCAAGCTTATACTGGCAAAGCCTAAGGCTGCCGAGATGTTGGAAGGCACCAGTTGAGAGGCGGTATCGAGCAACCTATCAGACATTTTCCTCGGGTTTTCCGACTTTTCCTTAGTTTTTTCCGCGATCTCACGCTTCCCATCATCCAGCATTTGCTCAGTCAGTTTTCTTGCCCAATCGGGATCGCGTTTAGAAATGCTGTTGATGACAGTAAAACGCGGGTCTGGAACTGAAATGATAAGGAAACGTTCCCGCTGCGACTCATCGCCTCTTTCCTCATAATGAGTCCTCGCAAGCTCAAACGCTTCAGCAAAGGCTGCTCGAGATCTTTCTTCCTGGTACGGCCATACGAGATCTGCCCCTCGAATTAGTACTCGTATTCTCTGTACTCTATTCTCAATCAGCTTGGTAGCAGCTAACTGTTGTTGAATTGTCTGCAGAGCCGAATCACGAACGCAGAGGGAGGAACCTGAACCTTGTGAATCGTTGTTCTGGCCCAGCACCAGCCCGTTCATTATTGTTATTGTTAATATCGCAAGGAAACGCAGGGGTCTGTTCATGAGGCAGCACATCGAGTTAATCCCTTCGATCTTGAGAGATGCAGAGTGCTAAGCAACGCTGGCCCGTAATCCTTGCGCTATCAAAGGCACAATTCTGCGAGGAACCTCAATCGCCTCCTTGATGTGCCGCGCATGTGTGAAATGGCCAGCAACATAGATTCCACGCACGTTGGTCTCAAAAGTTTCAGGATCATACACTGGAACTTCCGTAAGCTTTCCTGGCTCAGTTTTTACGCCCAGGCTCTTTAATAGGGTCAGATCGGCATCACTACCTATCAAAATAAACACAACATCATTGGGAATACGAACGGTTTCGCCATCTTCTGTGATTAACGCTACGTGATGCGCGGTTATCTCGAGAACTCGTGAAAATAGGGTCACTTGGAGTCGGCCTTCCTCAATTTGATGCTCTAAAGGTGTCCGCACCCAATGCTTCATCGCGCCCTTCTTTGGATCACGGTTCTCCCAGTCGTCACGCCAAATCGCCAAAGTAGTACGCGCACCCTCTTCGGCCAAAAACAACGCAGCTTCCGCAGCACTGTTGCCCCCTCCCACAACCAACGCGTCTTTACGCACGTAAGCATAGGGTTCAGCGAACAGATGATGTACCTTTGGCAAGTTCTCACCGGGAACATTCAGCCAGCGTGGATGGGCCATGGCGCCGATCGCAAACAGCACTCGAGCTGCCTGATATTCGCCACGACTGGTGCACACTTTGAAAGTCTCGTCCGTTAGACTTTCAATATGCGTGACTTCCTCGTCAGTGTTGATGCGAAGATTATGTTCGAGCACAAAGTGGATGTAGTGGGAGAGCAATTCTTCACGCGTTGGTTTCTCCCGCACCGGTTTAAGCGTGCCCTCCCGCATTTCAAGTTCATTCGGAGTTGAGAAAAGAGTGCGGCCCACAGGATACAGGCGAATCGTATCCGCAATCGTCCCCTTCTCGATGACCAGATAATCTAGTCCTTCGCGAGTCGCGGCGTCGGCCGCTGACAGTCCTGCGGGTCCTGCCCCAATGATTAGAAGATCAAGGCGTTCCTGGCTCATGAGTTAGAAGTCAAGGACATAAGAGATTCCACAGGCCAATCCTATTGTTAAGCTAGCTCTGCGAGGGTAAACCTTCCTTACCTGTAAATTTCTGTAGTAGGTAGTCTCAATCAAGAAACAACTCGCCTTCCATGACCACTACTGACGAGCCGCCGACGCGAACCTCCTCGATTATTCGCGTGTTCCCTTTTACATCCAAGTGAATACGGCTAGGGCGATTGATGAAGTCGCCTTGCTCAATGACGAATTTAAAGCGGCCCTCAATAGGTTCGATTGCAACAGCGCCATGATGCACCAGATAGGCCCCAAGTGCCCCTGCTGCACTTCCTGTGGCAGGATCTTCAGGTATGTTGTAATCGGGCGCGAAAAGGCGTGCGTGCGCACGTGCTTCCCCGACTTCGAGGGTCTCACGCGTGAAGGCATAACAAGCAGTAGCTCCAAACCTATTGTACAGATCTGAAAGCAACGCCGCATTTACGCGACAGTGTCGCAAGTCATGTAGAGAACGAATTGGAACTGCGAGCGAGGGTAAGCCTGTCGAAATCACCTGAATAGGGAGTTCCTCATCCAAATCCTCACGATTGCGTCCCAGCGCCCGAGCGAGTTCAGCCTGATCATGCCAATCGTCAACCTCTGCCGTGATCTCAAAATTTCCCTGTGTCATGACAACCTGGAGAGGTCGGTCTTCAAAAAATTGAATGTCAACAGGTAATACTCCAATGCCTACCTCCTGGAGAATTCGAGTCCAGCCGCTACCACCGTCCGGTAAAGGCACGATGCCTTCGCGAGCCAGAGCATTCCATGTCCCGACTATAGGGTGGCCGGCGAAAGGGATCTCACTTGTGGGAGTGAAGATACGTAGGCGTCGAAGAGTTTTGGGGTCGCGCGAAGGTAAGACGAAAACTGTCTCTGAAAGATTGGTCTCTCGTGCGATCTTTTGCATCTCTTCATCGCTTAAACCTTCGCTTTCAGGAAAAACAGCGAGTGGGTTGCCATCAAGGGCTTTGTCGGTAAATACATCAAGTTGAATAAACCGGTAGATTCGCAAGCGTGTGCCTCCTTTTCTATCCGCAGATTACGCAGAAAACGGGGGTAAATGGTAAATGGTGAATGGTAAATGGT
>CAZNPP010000001.1:53628-63703 GCA_964574785.1 uncultured Chloracidobacterium sp.
AATGGTAAATGGTGAATGGTAAATGGTAAATAGTGATGTCAGTTGTCCGTTGGCCGTAGTCAGTTGCAGTGCCCTTAGGCTTTGTATTCTTGCAGTTGAATAGGACAACTGACTATGGGAACTGATTATGGACCACTGACCACTGACAACGGACAACTGACAACAAACCATTTACCATACACCATTCACCATTTACCATATTTGAATGCAACCTAGGATCGCGCAACAAACCAGAGGCATCCTGCTTCCATTCACAACTCCCTTTAAACCCAATGAAGAGGTAGATCACCAAGCGCTGCGAACGAACATCCAGAAATGGAACGCGACTGGAATCAAGGGGTACGTCGCTCTTGGCTCCACAGGTGAGAGGGTCCACCTCGCAGAGAGGGAATGTCTTTCGGTAATTGAAACCGCACGCGAAGAGGTACCCAAGTCAATGCTGTTGATTGTGGGTGTTGGTCAGCAAAGCACGCGAGGCACTATTGAGGACATTAAACAAGCTGCATCGGCCAGAGCCGATGCGGTACTCGTGTTGACCCCTCACTTCTACCGAACAGCAATTACCCAATCAGCACTAATTTCGCACTTCCGAGCAGTTGCCGATAATTCGCCTTTACCTGTGTTGCTTTACAGCATGCCAGCGCTTACGGGTATCAAGATAGCTCCGGAAACTGTGGCTCGCTTGAGCGAACACGAGAATATTGTTGGCATCAAAGATAGTTCAGATGACATTGAGGGCTTGCGACGAACTGTAGAGTTGGTCCCAAACAACTTTGCTGTTCTCACCGGTAATGGAACAGTTCTGAGTGAGGCACTTATGGTTGGAGCGTGTGGGGGTATACTCGCAGTCGGCTGTGTGGCAGCTGAGGCTTGTATTCGTATCTTTCGTGCAGTGCAAGAGGGTGATTCTAACGGGGCCATGACATTGCAAGAGGACTTGACGCCTTTGGCGAGAGCCGTAACAACTGTTTATGGAATTGGAGGACTGAAGGCTGCTTTGGATATGGTGGAGTACGTAGGTGGTAGTGTTCGCTCACCGCTTACGAGTCCAGATGAAAAGGCTTGTCAAGAAATATCGAGTTTGCTAGTGAATCGTGAATCGTGAATCGTGAACGATGGATTGTACCGATTCACGATTCACGATTCACAGTGCTAGCACAACCCGCGTTGGACGCGTAGAATGTCCCGACAGGAGCAACCAGATTGAGTACCGCTGAAACTGCTTGTTATAGCACTCCCGAAGAAGCCGGACTGCGCGTCGAAACCCTTTCGTTCGACCAGATTCCTCAGCAAAGCCGATTATTCCTCGATTATCTTACCGATCCTCTGGCCCTTCGAAAGTTCTACTCATCAGCAGTCAGATATCACCACGAATTGCCGGCGCGCGCTGAGGAGGTGCTTGCGGCCCATACGACTGATCGAAATCAGCTAGCTGATGCACTGCTGGACATGAACTCGACCTGGGGCGCAGGACCAGAAACGGTGGCCAACATTGAACTTATTAGAAACGCCGATTGCCTGACAGTTGTGTCGGGCCAACAGGCAGGTCTTTTTACTGGTCCTCTTTATACAATCTACAAGGCGCTGTCGGCGGTTAAGCTTGCTGCATGCTTGAGGCAGCGCAACACGAAAGCGGTTCCTGTTTTCTGGATTGCCACAGAGGACCACGATTTTCCCGAAGTAGCTAAGGCAGAGTTCATTAATCGGGATTGTCGCTTGGCTAGCGTAAGTGTTTCGCCAGAGTTGCACAGTGAAGGCCATCCAGTCGGACGGGTGGTTCTAGACAGTTCAATAGAACAAGTTCTGGATCAGTTGTTTGAACTACTGCCCACGTCCGAATTCATTCCCGATCTCGAGCCCTTGCTGCGAGGCAGCTGGAAACCAGGCCAAGGCTATGGTGACGCTTTTGCCAGAACAATGACTGCGCTTTTGCGACAGTATGGACTAATTTTTCTAGACCCACTCGATAGCAGATTGAAAAAGCTTTCTGCTCCCCTTTATAGCAAAGCCGCCCTGCACGGTCATGAAATCGCAACGGCAGTTGAAGCGCGGAGTCGTGCACTTGAAGAGAGTGGCTATCATGCCCAAGTGCTTGCCTCATCTCAGTCATTCCCTCTCTTTATGCACAATGCGGAGGGCGCCAGGCACGCAATGATGCGCACCGACAATGGAAGGTATCGCGCAAAAGATGCCGACATTGAGTACACGACTGAGGAGATTGCTGAACTTGCTCTCGAGGAGCCTGAGCGCTTCAGTCCAAATGTGACGCTTCGCGCTGTGGTGCAGGATTATCTACTTCCTACTATTACCTACTATGGAGGTTCTGCCGAAGTCGCATACTTCGCTCAAACGGCCGAAGTTTACCGAGTGTTAGGAAGGCCGATTACACCAATTTTGCCGCGTTCGAGTTTGACATTTGTTGAGCGGCATACGGGACGTTTGCTTGAGAAGTACGGTCTCAGTCTTTCAAATCTATTTGTAGGTTTGGACAGTCTTTTGGCTAGAGTCGTGGAAGAGCATCTTGGGTCCGACACTGCCGAGACTTTTAGTGTCACCGAGCAGAAAGTTAATCATGAGCTTGATGTGTTGCGGGAACAATTGCGAGCCGTTGATCCAACCTTGGCTGACGCTCTTGAAACGGGACGACGTAAAATTAACTATCAACTTGAGGGATTAAGGACTCGCTTTCATCGTGCGCAAATGACGAGAGATGATGCCGCGCATCGTCAACTGCTGCGTGCTTTTGAACAACTTTATCCTGAAAAGATGTTGCAGGAGCGCCACATCAATATAACCTCACTTTATGCGCGACACGGACGATATGTAATCGACTGGATTTACAGCGCAATTAATCTGGGTTCGCCGGATCATCAAATAGTCTATTTATGAGTCCAAAGTCCAAAGTCAAAAGCCTAAACGAAAGGCCCAAGACCCAAGGCCCAAGGCCCAAGGCCCAAGGCCCAAGGCCCAAGACCAAAAACCAATAACCCAACACTTTATGTCCAAAATCCGAGTCCTCTCCGATCAATTAGTAAACCAGATTGCCGCAGGTGAAGTTGTTGAACGACCCGCTTCCGTAGCTAAGGAGCTGGTCGAAAATGCCATCGATGCAAGCGCCAAAAGAATTACTATCGATGTTGAATCCGGTGGTCGGAGGTTACTGAAAGTTTCTGATGACGGCGTGGGAATGTTGCGCGATGATGCGATACTTGCTTTCGAGCGGCATGCGACTTCAAAGATTTCTACCGCCGACGATTTGAATAGCATCGCCACCCTTGGCTTCCGAGGCGAGGCGTTGGCCTCCATCGCTGCGGTTGCTCGGGTCGAACTCAGTACTTGCGCCGAAGACTCTGCCGCAGGCACTCGGGTTGTTGTGGAAGGTGGTCGCATGCGTGACGTGAAAGACGCGCCTCACCCACGTGGTACAACCATCACAGTTCGCGATCTATTTTTCAATGTACCCGCGCGCCGAAAGTTTCTCCGATCTGAAGCAACCGAGAGCTTTCATCTGGCGAATCTAGTCACACATTATTCACTCGCACACCCGGAAATTGCTTTCACGTTGACAAACAATGGACGCGAAGTATTGAGGGCTGCGCCGGCGAATGATCTACGCGAGCGTGCTTATCAAATCTTTGGCGCCGAGTTCCTGGACAACCTCCTCGAAGTGGGTGGTGGGCATCCGCAGGTAGCCCGAGTACTTGGTTACGTCTCTGCACCGCGTGATCGGCGTACCTCGCGCGATGCCCAATACCTTTTTGTTAACGGCCGATTTGTTCGAGATCGCTTGATCAGCAGGGCGCTTTCAGAAGGCTATCGTGCCGTCTTACCTCACGGTGTTTACCCGGCGGCACTACTGTTCCTTGAAACTCCTCTTGAAGAGGTAGATGTGAACGTGCATCCCGCAAAAACAGAAGTGCGATTTCGGCGTGCTGCAGTTGTTGCTGATGCTGTTCGTGAAGCGGTCCGTGCTGCGCTGGCCAGCGCTGGATACGTGCGACAAGAACAGGAGCCGGCGCCTTCAAGCAAACAGTACGCTCCTTTGCCACCAGTTGATTCGGTTAAAGAACCATCAGTAAATGAACGTAAGTTCGCGACAGCGGCCGTCCAAAGTAACAGTGTTATGGAGCGGCGGATCGAAACTGAGCATCAGGTCGCGATGGACTTCCCTGGAATTGTGGAACAGCCGTCCGTTATCCACGACCAGTTCGAACAAGCTCTTGAAGAAACAATAGCTGCTGATCAGACGCTCTATTCAGATGCTTCGGCTGTAACAGTGCCTCGCGGCGTAGAAGAGATCCCGGTGGAAGAGCCGAGTAAGCCAAGCTTGCTTCCACCACTCGATTCAGCAGAAAGGTTCGTACGTGAGGTCCCGCTCGAATCGCTATCTACAAACATTCGGCCCCTCGGTCAGCTCGACGAGAGCTTCATCATAGCCACTGACGATGAAGGGTTGCTACTGATAGACCAACACGTGGCTCACGAAAGGATTCTTTTCGATAAGTACCGCCAGCTAGAAACCTCTCGGCGATCTGAATCACAGAACTTGCTAATACCAGAGACATTCGATCTGACGCCGGCGCAGGCAGTTGCGTTCGATCTTATTCAGGATGAGCTCGAGAGCTATGGATTCGAGCTGATGCGGTTGTCAGGTCGGACTGTAGCGATTAAGGCGACTCCTGCGGATCTGCCGGCGAGTGAAGCCCGTAATATGTTGGCGGAAATTCTTGAGACAGTTGATGTGGAAAAGCAGGGGAGCGCTCGTGACACGCTTCGGGATGAGATTGCTGCGTCTCTAGCCTGTCACGCTGCGATCAAAGTGAATACCCCTCTAGCTGCTGAGAAAATGATCTGGCTGATCGATCGCCTATTGATGACCTCTTCGCCGACCACCTGTCCACACGGTCGCCCAGTCATTTTGCGATTGACTCTTAAAGATATCCTAAAAGGTTTTCATCGAATCTGAGCCCTAACTCAATTCGGCAAGAGTCCTCAATACCAAATCCATATTAGTGAGATCTGGCACGATGGCATCCGGCTGGGACTTCACTAAATCCTGATAGGAGTAGAGACGTCCTGTAGCCACCGCAAGGGCTCGGGCTCCGAAGTGCTTTGCGCAGGCGATATCGTTCGGTGTGTCACCAATAACTATGAATTGCGAGGGGATCAATGTGGTACCAAGTTGCTGGCAAATGCGCTCTGCGGCGATTTCGGGAAGGTCGCGACGATCGTGCGATTCGTCACCGAATGCCCCTCGAAGCTGAAAGAATTCTGTCAGCCCGACCAGTTCCATCTTTAGGTGCGCAGCCGGCTCTATGTTGCCAGTAAGGAGAGCCGACCGATAGTTCTGATGATTTGCGACGGCGGATAGGATCTCACGTGCACCGGGCATGACTTGAAATAATTGGTTTCCGTTTGCAGTTGCCTTACGCAGCTCTGCCATGT
This sequence comes from uncultured Chloracidobacterium sp., assembly GCA_964574785.1. Lineage (GTDB taxonomy): Bacteria > Acidobacteriota > Blastocatellia > Pyrinomonadales > Pyrinomonadaceae > PSRF01. The sequence continues at coordinate 59,074 of CAZNPP010000001.1, forward strand.
AGCACTTTTGAAGGTCGCTGAGCCGCGCGCGTACGTGCTCGGGAGTGAAACCTTCGAGTTGCAGAGCTTCGCAAACGATCTGGAGGTCCGTCATACCCGATACCTTCATATCAGCCAATCTGCCGGCAGTTCCGAATACAGCTTCGAGGACAGGTATCGTGTAGTCTTTGAAGGCTCCCGAGCGGGCTGAGCGAATGAGGGTTCCGTCGATATCCCAGAGGAGGATACGAAGAGCGGAATTTGAGTTCAGTGTTTTTTCTTGTGGGTCCATCCTTAACTTCGTGTCAGTTAGGCCGAGTAGAGGAAGGCTTTCCTCGGTCCGCAGAGATTACAACCGTTCCCGCACGCGGCGATTTCAATGGTTCTGCATCTTCATCGCCTCGACTTGTACTCAATTCTGGCTTCTGATTCCTGACTTCTGACTTCCAAAAACAAGACGACAAACTAAATTTTGTCGGACATTACTCGATCACGGCTAGCACGTCTCCCGCATTTACTGTGGCACCTGCATCACTCCGAAGAGATACAACTGTGCCGGCACGTGGTGTTTTCAATTCGTTTTGCATCTTCATCGCCTCTACTACAAGTAGTCCTTCTCCCGCCTCAACCTGAGCGCCAACTTCAGCTAGCACCCTAACCAGCTTACCTGGCATAGGTGCAACTATACGTTCCAAACCATGACCATGATCTTGCGAACTTTCGGTACTACTGAGTCGCTTAATATCTGTGAGCTTCACATCAAAGCTCCGCGAGCGAACATATACAGTGTATGCTCCGCTTCGTTCCTGGTTCGCTTCAATTCGACATCTGTAAATAGCAGTACCGTGGGTCAAAAGGTACTCACCACGACCGATTTCACGAATTTCCAGAGAATAGCCGCATTCGTCAAGCTGAGCGATCGTTCGAGCATCCTCAAACTCGATTATTAATTGATGATCGATACCAGCGTGTTCGGCATTGAGCTTCATCTTTGCTCCTACCTAACCTTATCAACGAGTCGCTGAAGACGTCCTGCGCGCTTCCACTTACTTTGGTCATGTGCGAGCGACGCAGTTATCGCCTGGTCACGCTGTATTTTGGCGTAATGGTACGCTGCCGCAATCATAGCCAAATTCTTAAGTTCTTCTTCATTTGGTCGTGTCTTGGAACTCTCAGTTGCTCGCCGTAATTGAAACCGGGTGATGAATCCGGTATCCAACCGACCCGCCACGAACTCTGCGTCTCGTACAATCTCGCGGAAGAGCGGCAATGTAGTTCTAATCCCTTCAACGTGATATTCATCAAGTGCCCTTCTCAGTCGCTCGATTGCTTCTGTTCGTGTCCGTCCCCAGACTGCAAGTTTCGAAATTAACGGATCATAGTAGATAGAGACTTCCGAGTTTTGGCGCACACCACTGTCGTCACGAACTCCTGGACCAGATGGTGTTTCCAGGTGGCTTATTACTCCTGGCGACGGGAAGAAGTTATTTTCAGGATCTTCGGCATAGATCCTGCACTCGATCGCGTGACCAAGCCATTGGATGTCTTGTTGCCTTATCGAGAGCGGTGCTCCGGCAGCTACCATAATCTGTTCTCGCACGAGATCGGTCCCGGTAACAAGTTCTGTAACCGGATGTTCCACTTGTAGGCGTGTATTCATCTCGAGAAAGAAGAATTCCCTGGTCACATCCGAAACTAGAAATTCGACAGTCCCAGCGCCCACGTAATCAACAGCGCGAGCGATTCTGACAGCCGCGTCTCCCATTTGGTCCCGGAGTGCCTGGTTAGCATCCTCGATTAAGGGTGAGGGACACTCTTCAATTACTTTCTGATGGCGACGTTGAATCGAACATTCCCGTTCACCGAGATGGATTACGTTACTGTGAGTATCAGCAAAGACCTGAATTTCGATATGCCGGGGTCGCTCAACTGCCTTTTCAAGATAGAGCGACGAATCGCCGAAGGCGGCTGCGGCTTCAGATCCTGCGGTTTCGAAAGCATTGCGGAGTTCCTCAGCCGAGTTAACAAGTCGCATCCCTTTGCCACCGCCGCCCGCCGCGGCCTTAAGCATGATCGGATATCCAAAACTTTCCGCTGTTTCTACTGCTTCTTCAAATGTATGTAGGGGCGCGACTGTTCCCGGGACGACAGGGACACCAGCGGCGATTGCGGCTTGGCGCGCGCTGATCTTTGAGCCCATGATCTCCATCGCCTTTGCAGGGGGACCGATAAACGTAAGTCCCGCTGCCTCGACTGCACGGGCGAACTCCGCGTTCTCGGCAAGGAATCCATAACCTGGATGGACCGCTTCAGAATCAGTCTTCTTTGCCGCGCCAACAATTGCTTCGATATTCAAGTAGCTCTTAAGCGAAGCAGCAGGGCCAATGCACACTGCCTCGTCAACCATCTGTACGTGTACTGCTTTCACATCAGGCTCTGAATAAACGGCTACGGGTGAGATGCCGAGGTCTCGACAAGCACGAATAATGCGAATTGCGATCTCACCACGATTGGCGATAAGGATCTTTCTAAACATGATTCAAGCGGGGTTTACACCACAACTGAATTTCCAGGCTGCCGTGGATCATAACGGACAACTATCCGGGCTCCGGGGGCATAGTCAATACTTCGTTCTTGTTGTTCAAGGCTGAGCGCCTGCGAAGACTCGTAATCTACACCGGCTATATTGTAGCGGTAGAATATGTGTGAGATCTGATCGCAACTGTCAGAAGCTATGTCTATTACCTTACCTTCAGTAATACGACCCGATTTCAGTATGTGCGCAATACGCGTAGCCTCGTCCTCCTTCTTCCGTCGGAAACGATCAAGGAAGGACATGCCGCCACCACCTACTGTTTTGTAGTTTCTTTGTTTGAAGGAGGACGTTTTACCGGCGGAGCTTTGGTGATTATTCCATCACGGACAAGCCAGTCGTCATCAGTATTTAGGATTCCATCCTTGCCCGGCAGACGAAGTTCGTAATTTGTAAAGGACAATCCTTCAGTCAGAGTATCATCCGTCGGATCGGCAGTAGAAGCAGTCCGAATAACGGCTCCGGGAAGAGACCGAGGTTGCTGTTTTGGAAGCACAGCAACGTCAGCGCTTGGTTTGTAGCCCGCCGGCTCGATCTTCTTCAACGCTGCTGCAATCCTTCCATGGGGGTCAGGAAGTCGCAATAGATCGTAGGGTTCATTTGGAAGCGTTGAGAACACCTGTCGATATTGAAGCATGGCTGAATGGATCGTGTATCCCACTGCATAGTCTGCAGCGTCAATCGCTTGTTGGTGTTGCAACAAACGCTCAGGAACAGAGCGAGCGATCAGCGTCGCGATTGAAAGACTGACGATTGCTGTAGCAATCAGACCTAAACGAGCGTAACGGAGGCCACAATAACGACTCTGAGTTCGGAGCATTGAGCGGTAGATCTTGGTACCACCCCAGAGAACAAGAATTGTCACCGGAATGCTAACCCACTTCAGACGCCATGCGGCAGTCTCTGCGGCGGCAACAAATGACCAGAACTCGAAACTAATTGGGGGTCGCTGAAAAAAGGCAATAAGGGTTTGGGAAAGGAAGCCAAGTACTACGAGTGTTCCAGCCACAGCCAGCAGCAATGAACGCCCATAAAAGGGAAGTTCGTTTTCAGGTCGGGGTAGCGGTTCACCTACGGCACGAGCGCCGCAGGTCCCACAGCCGTCGCTAAGTGTGCCTTCAAACCTGAAGCCACAGCAAGGACAGATCGTCACTCTGTTTCACCTCGAACATTGTTGTCCGAACATACTGCTTCATATCTGTTTACCCTGAGTCAACCAGCCTTGTGAAGTAACCGTTGTTCAGGCGGCAGCTCACTTTCTGTTTTGGATTCCGAGTAGGAACTTTCTGGTTCCACTTCCTTAGCCTGGACCTCAACTCTATTCAACTCCCGCCATGTGTGGTACATGCGGTGCGCAAACGTCCAGTAGGATCCAATCGCCAACACCCACAGAACGGCGGGCATGCGGTTCGCGAAGAAACTGGTGGAACCCGGATGAGTACTCAGTGCACCTATAATAATGAGAACTACCCGTTCTGGCCTTCGCAGAAATCCCACATCACATTTAGGAATAAGACTTTCGGCCCGAGCGCTCGCGTAGCTTACCATAACTGAACCCATTAAGGCTGCACCCGCCAAAAAAACGTTAAGAGTTGAGTGAAATTGGGTATCGCGAGCGTAAAAAACCATCAATCCGATAAAAACTACCATATCTGACAGTCTGTCCAGGGACGAGTCAAGGAAACCACCGAATCTTGTTACTCGACCGGACAAGCGGGCCACCTGCCCGTCTAACATGTCAAAGAGGTTAGCTACTATAAGTACGATTCCGGCCCAAAAGAAATTCCCGAATCCGAAGAGCAGGCCGGAACCTACATTTATGGAGACACCAATTACAGTAAGGATGTTAGGACTAATATGGCCATGGGCAAGCCACCGGACCATTGCATCAATGATGCGCTGTCCCCCACGTCCTATACTGGCCCCAAACATTCCGTCTGGTGTCTCCTCTAAGCTGCAGGCCGACCTTGATGAAAGCAATTTTGGACGACGCCATTATGCCCAAAAGTCTTCTTAATTTACAGCGTTTGGGCGAAAGCGGCGAATCATAGGAAGGAG
>CAZNPP010000001.1:63803-65866 GCA_964574785.1 uncultured Chloracidobacterium sp.
AGTGTTGTTAGGCGAAGAATTTCAAAACGGCGGGCGCCGGCTGGGGTGCGCACGACTACTTCGTCGCCTTCCTCTTTGCCCATCAAGCTCTTTCCTACGGGTGACGTGGTAGAGATCAAGCCGTTTTGTGGATCACTCTCCTCAGGGGTAACCAGTCGATACGAGACTTCTTCATCGCGTTCAGAGTCGAAGAGAACTAATGTCGAACCATACGAAGCCTTATCCCGCGGAACCTTGTTCAAATCAATTGAAGCGATCTCACTTATTCTTTGGCGCAGTTCCACAATCCGAGCCTTCACTACATTCTGACGATCCAGAGCAGCGCGGTACTCAGAATTCTCACGCAAGTCGCCAAACTCCAAAGCCCGCTTGATCTCCTTTGGCAGATGAACCCGTAGCTCTGCTTCCAAGTCATCAAGCTCAATTTGCAATCGCTGTTTTATATCCTCAGCCACCTTGCTCTCTCTTCCCTTAGTAATGTGGATTTCTATGGTAGCGCGCTTCATCCGGGGCCCCAAACGAGATGCCAGTATCTCGTGCGGTGCGCACTAACTGACCATTTGGCGGCACGGTCTTAATATTCGCAATCGCTTCGGTAATTGGTACTGTGACTACATCTCCGGCTTGCAGAGCCACCATCATACCTCGTTTGCCTTCGGCCAATGCGCGCACGGCACAAGAGCCATAATTTGTCGCCAACATCCGATCAAATGCATTAGGTCTACCACCTCGTTGAAGGTGCCCAAGCACCACACATCGAGTCTCCTTACCAGTCAGTTCTTCCAGATGACGCTGGCAATAGTTTCCCACGCCACCAAGTCGAGGTGCATGGTATGTGTTACCCCGATCCTGATAGATCTCTTTGCCACCCATCTCAACGGCGCCTTCCGCTACTACGATGATACTGAAATTAGCGCCCCCTCGGTCTCGAGCCCTAATCTTTTCGGCAACTGACTCCATTGAAAAAGGAATTTCAGGAATCAGGATTACATCTGCGCCTCCAGCGATACCCGAGTGCAGTGCAATCCAGCCTGCATGACGCCCCATCACTTCAAGGATCATCACGCGATCATGAGATTCTGCGGTTGTATGCAGGCGGTCAAGGGCCTCAGTAGCAATATCCAAGGCCGTTACAAATCCGAACGTTAGTTCAGTGCAAGCAAGATCGTTATCTATCGTCTTCGGTACGCCACAGACACTAATACCTCGCCGGTGTAGCTCCGAGGCGATTTCGAGCGTACCTTCGCCACCAAGTATCACAAGCGCGTCAATTCCAAGACGCTCGAGGTTGCTTACAGCTTCCTGGTAGACGGCCTCAGGCTTTACGACTACACCTTCAGCTGTCCGTTCAACAAAACGGCCCCGGTTGCGAGTTCCTAGTATGGTTCCACCTCGTGGGAGTAAACCGCGGACATCTGCAGGACATAAAGGCCGAGTCTTGGTTTCTCCCAAGAGACCCTCATAACCATCCTCAATCCCGATAACCTTCATGCCGTACTCGCCAGTAGCAGTCTTGACTACAGCGCGAATTACGGCGTTCAAGCCTGGAGCATCACCTCCACCGGTGACAATGCCAATTGTTCTATGCATAACTGTAATCTAGACTCGGGGTCTAATCTCTGTGAGCACGAACGAAACACATGTTACAACCCGGAGCTCAAAACAGTAAAACCAGTAGCGATCCGGGCTATATGGTTGACCCGGCTTTAGCGCTCACGTAGCATAATGCTCAAACAACGTAATGGTAAGCCTATTTAGACTCTGCGAGCTCAAACGTGGACATTGACGACGAAGCAAAAGAGATTGTTCGGGACATCGGCACAGCGATAAATGAATCAGTAGAAAACTCCCCAAAGGTTGCTGAAGCCATCGAACGTCTGCGCGAGGCTGGCTACGAGATGGAATTAACGCTGCGGCTCGAAATAGGTTTGCGTCCTCATTCAAGCGATGAAGATGGCAGCGCATTAGAATTGACTGAAGAGGATCTGCGAATACTGCAGCGGATGAAGATTCGTATTGATCCTGATGAACGGATTTAGGTAGGCAGGAGGCAGGTGGCAGGG
>CAZNPP010000001.1:65966-97243 GCA_964574785.1 uncultured Chloracidobacterium sp.
GATTCGTATTGATCCTGATGAACGGATTTAGGTAGGCAGGAGGCAGGTGGCAGGGACAGGAGGCAGGTGGCAGGAGGCAGGGGCAAGGCAGGAGACAGGAAGCAGCAGCGGGAGTTTGTCGTCCTGGCAACAAGCTCACTGGTCCTACGCCTACAGGACTTCTCTTCAAAAACTCCTGTACGCCGATTGTTAAACAAACGAGGAAAACCACAGTTTTTGGTCCCTGCCTCCTGCTCCTGCTGCGTGCCTCCTGCTTCGAGACTTCCTGCCCCTGACTCCTGGCTTCGGACTCCTGACTTCTGCCTTCTGTCCTGAAGATCCTCATCACTTTGCGCGACTTTTAGCGGTATGTTATCTTGTCTCGCTTTTAATCCTGCCAGTTTTCTGCCTGCATAGGCTCGAATTATTAGGAGTTCAACAAAGTATGGCTATGCCCAGCACAAACGCGAGCACTGACGGAGAAAGAGCCGGTCGCGTCGTACAAATTATCGGACCGGTAGTCGACGTCGAATTCGAAGAGAAGCACCTGCCCCCAATCTACCAGGCGTTGCGAATTGTTTCTGATGGTTTTGATATTCCTCAACCTATAGATGTGGTTGCCGAAGTGCAGCAACACCTTGGCGAGGGCCGGGTCAGAACAGTTTCGATGCTACCAACTGATGGCATGGTTCGTGGTATGAAGGCGATTGACACCGGTGGCCCTATTACGATGCCAGTTGGTGAAGGAACCTTAGGACGCGTACTTAACGTAATTGGACAACCAGTCGATAATCTCGGAGACGTTAAGCACACCGAGCGTTACCCAATCCACCGCCATGCCCCGTCTTTTGAGGAACAGTCTACGGAGCTGCAGATGTTTGAGACCGGAATCAAGGTCATCGATCTAATCCAACCATTCGTACGCGGCGGCAAGATTGGATTGTTTGGGGGCGCCGGCGTGGGAAAAACCGTCATCGTGATGGAGTTGATTAATAATATCGCAAAGGCACGATCAGGTTTCTCAGTCTTTGCCGGCGTTGGTGAAAGAACTCGCGAAGGAAACGATCTACTGCGAGAGATGGTTGAATCGAAGGTGATTAATTTCGGCGAGACCTTTTACCACCATTTGGAAGAGACTGGCGAGTTTGATATGACCAAGGTCGATATGAAAGCTATCGAGCAATCAAAAGTGGCTCTCATTTATGGCCAGATGACTGAGCCCCCAGGAGCTCGACTGCGAGTTGCGCTATCTGGTTTGACCGTCGCTGAATACTTCCGAGACAAGGGATTGGACGTTCTGCTCTTTATCGATAACATCTTCCGGTTCACACAAGCTGGGTCAGAAGTTTCGGCGCTTCTCGGACGCATGCCTTCTGCTGTGGGTTACCAGCCTAACCTAGCTTCGGAGATGGGTGAAATGCAGGAGCGTATTACCTCAACGAAGACTGGCTCGATTACCTCGATTCAGGCTGTTTACGTGCCTGCTGACGACTACACTGACCCGGCTCCGGCAACTACTTTCGCACACCTTGACGCCGTTACAGCTCTTTCTCGTCAAATTGTTGAACTCGGAATTTATCCCGCAGTAGATCCGCTCGCTTCATCTTCGCGCATACTGGATCCCCGCGTTATCGGCGATGACCACTACAACACGGCCCAGGATGTAAAACGTGTCCTGCAGCGTTACAAGGACCTCCAGGACATTATTGCAATTCTCGGATTGGACGAACTCTCGGACGAAGATAAGCTCATCGTCTCCCGCGCGCGTAAGATCCAGCGGTTCTTCTCGCAACCATTCTTTGTGGCTTCACAGTTCACTGGACTTGAAGGCAAGTACGTAAAACTGGAAGACACCATCAAAGGTTTTCGCGAGATTGTCGACGGCAAGCATGATGATATGCCAGAACAAGCCTTTTATATGGTGGGAACAATTGAAGAGGCGGTAGAAAAGGCGAAGACTGTAGCCGTGGGGTAGAGGAAGGAAGGATGGAGGATGAAGAAGTACGTCATTTTCCATTTGGCATTTAGCATTTAGCATTTTTCATTTTTCTTACTGGTCTCGACGATCCTTCTCCCATTAACGTGAGCTCTTGAACTTGAGACGCGAGAAGTACAAGTGAAAAATAATGAAAAATCAAAAATGGAAAATGACGCTCTTCTTCATTCCTTCATCCTTTCGCCTTCATCCTTTTAAATTATGGCCCAACAAATCCAACTTGAAGTAGTTACTCCGGAACGCCGTGTGGTCTCAGAGAGCGTTGATATGGTAACGGTGCCTGGTCTAGGCGGCGAACTCGGTATCCTTCCCGGGCATACCCCATTAATCTCACAACTGCAAACAGGAGTCCTTTCTTATCCCAAAGACGGAAAGACGCTTCAACTGCACGTGTCCGGAGGTTTTGTTGAGGTGAGTGACGATCGCGTATCGGTTCTGGCTGAGGTTGCTGAATGGCCGGATGAGATTGATGCTGCCCGAGCCCGTCTCGCACGAGAGCATGTTGAAAAGCAACTGAGCGCCTGGAGTGGTACCGAAGAAGATTTCGAAAAGGCCCGGGCGAAACTCGAGCGCTCCATGGTTCGCCTCCAACTCGCAACCGGCAAGTCCTAAGGGCGTGATTCTCAGCAACGTGTGTTACACTTACGTAGTAGTTGTTCTTTAGAAACCCACTCTCGACATCGGGATTAGCACTTCGCGTTCTTCTTCTCCTTGTGCCGTTTGTTGCTTTTTTCAAGCGCGACTAGTGCCGGTGGGAATCCTGGTGCCTGCTCCAACCCTAATCAAATAAACTGCGCATGGTTTCCCGCTAGCTTTTTACGCCGACGTGTGAGCCTTTGATTTTTGCTTTGAATGCACGTTGGTTTGCGATTGCGGACTACTAGGAGGAAGCATGAGTCATGTCAGAAAAAGCCTAACGAGAGTGTTAGCGTCGATTGGAGGCGTCTTGCTAATTGCAGCATTTGCCCTGTGGCAGTTTTACGAATTCGCAACGTTCAAAGATACCCGAGGGATCATTGATGTGCAGGGTGGCTCGCTGCATCTGTGGTTAGCCATTGGCGCAGCGCTACTTGCCTGCGCTGGTGGGTTCCTAGTCTTTTCGGTTTTTCTACGCTACGACAAGGATGACGAGTTCCATATAACTTCTCCACCCGGGTACGACCGGGGAGTAACGGCCCCAGCGAAGAACGCGGAAGTGGGTCATTAGGATGCGCGCCTGGTTGAGTAATGCATTACAAACTGATGGGCCCTGCGAATCAAACCTACATGAATGAAATGATTGAAACGACTCAAACTCAAAATACTGAGCCTGGCATTCCACCCGCTTTAGGTCAGGATTATAGCGACGTAATTGATTCTCGGTTTCGCTTAATTGTAGTCGCGGCCTTGCGAGCCAAGCAGCTCTTACATGGCTCATACCCGAGGATCGAGGCAAATCCTCAAAGGCGCAGAAATACAAGCATCGCCCTGGAAGAGGTGAAGCGAGGCTTGGTGCCTTTCAGTGTCAAAAGCGAAAACATGAATAAGGAATAGGTAGTATGAATGGCTTGAAAATCTATACGAGGCCCCCGGAGTTGGAGGACAACACGGTCTTTTATAGCAGGCGCGAGGGCGGCCCATTTTATCGTTGGAGCTTCGAAGAAAAGCATGGGTGCTGGCAGGTTGCCCGTATGCCTGCCTATAAGGTAACTCACATGGATCTGGCGCTTGCGCGTTGGAATCTGGTGCCTTTGGCGCTCCGGGCCAAACTTCGTGACCATTACGTGGAATAAAAAGATTAAGGCCTTGACAAAAACAGACCAAATCAGGTTCGCGAGCTTGCAACTTGGGAACAAATAGTCCATTGTGTGTCCTGGTAACTCCTTCTCTCGCGCATCGACGGTGATGCGCCACCGCGCAAAGAAGATCAAGCGCCGGCGTTTTGGATGGTTCGAGAGCAGGCTGATTTCATTTCAGAAGCCGCTCTATATAGAGCATCCGAACCTGGGCCTTCGACTGCAACCGTTTCACCGAAGTTCAATCCGATTCGCGGCTTCTTTTAATTCCCAGAAGGGAAAAGGGTACATCTATATGTCTATCAAACTCTACGTTGGAAATCTCGCTTTCCAAACGAATAGTCAGGAACTGCAAGAGCTTTTTGCGCAAGCCGGAACGGTTGAATCAGCGAGCGTCGTTGAAGATCGCGAAACCGGACGGTCGCGCGGCTTTGGCTTCGTCGAAATGTCAAGTAAAGAGGAAGGGGCCGCAGCAATTGCACAGTTCAATGGCAAGGAAGTCAACGGCCGAGCTTTGACTGTAAACGAGGCCAAACCCCGCGAGAACCGTAACTTCGGTGGCGGAAATCGTGGCGGCGGTGGCCGACGCAACTTCGGCGGCGGCGGCGGTCGCAATGACCGTTCTCCGCGCTGGTAGTTTACTACCGGCAGCACTCCAAATGAGCGCCTCTGGCAGCAGACTCGGTTCTCTCCGGGGGCGCCTTTTTATGTCTAATGAAGCGCGCCACTCATAAGGCGCTGAAAGAACAGATGAATTTTACAGATCTTAAATTATTACCAAGCTTGGTTCGCACCTGTGAATCGCTCGGTTACAGACACCCAACACCAATACAAGAAAGCGCGATACCAATCGTTCTGAGCGGCGCCGATCTAATCGGCTGTGCGGAAACCGGCACAGGAAAGACGGCCGCATTCCTACTACCGATCATTCAAAGATTGAATGAGAAGAAATCATTGCCAAACCTTCGGGTCCTAATCATCGCGCCGACGCGCGAACTTGCCTTGCAAACTGAGAGCGCTTATCGCCAGCTTGCTTTGAAAGACAGTCCTGGTTGTGTATCGCTAATCGGAGGCGCCAGCATGCAACGACAGCGCGAAATCCTCCGACGCGGCGTAGGAGTAGTAATAGCGACACCTGGACGTTTACTGGATCATCTCGATCGAAAATCGGTTACTCTCTCGCAGGTTGAAGTACTGGTACTTGATGAAGCCGACCGTTTGCTGGACATGGGCTTCTGGCCTTCACTCAAACGCGTGCTTGCCAAATTGCCAACCGCGAGGCAGACCTTACTCTTCTCTGCAACTATGTCTTCACCCATTGAAGCGTTAGCTCGGTCAACTATGCGCTCGCCCAGCTTGGTCGAGGTCAATCGACGTGGGCACCCTGCTACGGGCGTTGAGCAGTTCGCGTATCCGGTGGCGGCGGAATCCAAGACCGCGCTATTGCTTGAGCTGCTCGAAAAAGAGCAAGAACCTTTTGAGCGAGTCCTCGTCTTCACGCGGACGCGGCGGGGAGCGGAAAGGCTATCTCACATTCTCAGGGCGCGGGAGCACAGCGTGAATCGAATTCATGCAGATCGCTCTCAGCCTCAGCGTGAAGCGGCATTACGGGACTTTAGAAGCGGGCGCGTACGTCTGATGGTCGCAACAGATATCGCGGCCCGCGGCATTGACATCGATTCAGTGTCACACGTGATTAATTATGACGTCCCGCTAGCGCCGGAAGATTACGTCCATCGTATTGGTCGCAGTGGCAGAGCCGGAAAAAAGGGCCAGGCCATCACGCTTGTGACACCCGCCGAAGAATTATCCATTCGCGGAATCGAACGCCTCACTGGTCAGGCCATTAAACGCGTATTCGTACCATCATTTGCTTCAAACGATCACGTTGGCAGCCAGTTCAGACCACTAGCCAAAGTAGGTAATCCCGGTTATGGCGGATCGCGGTCTTTTCACCCACGTCGAGTAAGATCAGCTTGAGCAGCTACTCCTGAACAGCTAAATTATCTTCCAGGTTCATAAAACCATGGTTGCGGGGAGGATTGATTGTTAAGCAACAGACATTGTCAGGTAGTGCGTGCCCGCCTTAACAAGAGTATCAACTGGGGAAATGGTACTTTCCTCTTAGCTTTTCACATCGGTGCGTTGGTAGCTCTCTTTTTCAGTAGCTGGCAGGCCCTTACTTGCGCATTATTGCTTTATTGGATTGCGGGCAGTTTTGGCATTGGAATGGGCTATCATCGACTGTTGACACACCGTGCGTATCAGGTGCCGAAAGCCTTGGAATATTTTCTTATCCTTTGTGGCACCTTAGCCCTCCAAGGTGGACCCATAGATTGGACCACCACCCATCGAATCCATCATGCTAATGCTGACCGCGACGGTGATCCACATACGCCGCGCGACGGCCTCTGGTGGGCTCATGTCGGCTGGATCTTGCGGGGGACTGCGCAATCACACGAAAAGGCGGTGTTAGAACGTTACGTTCCGGATCTGATGAAGGACCGATTCTATCTTTTGCTAAACCGCTTCTACTATTTGCCTTCGATCATTTTAGCGTTGGGGTTACTCGTTTTCGGAGGGTGGGGTGTAATGTTGTGGGGAATTTTTCTGCGCGTAACGTTGGGACTTCAAGCCACGTGGCTGGTCAACTCTGCCACCCATTTGTGGGGAAGCAGACGGTTCGACACTACTGAGGACTCTCGCAATAGCTGGTGGGTAGCTCTGATAACCTTCGGTGAAGGTTGGCACAATAACCACCATGCTCATCCAACCTCGGCCCGGCATGGTTTGAAATGGTACGAAATTGACTTCAATTGGTGGGGAATAAGAGTGCTCCAATTTTTGAAGCTCGCAAAATCTGTTAAGCGCATTCCAGTATAAAAGTCATTTCAAACCGGAATCGTGAAAGTCACCTGCTCGGGTAATTCTTCTCTGTGGGCACTGCAATTTGCGCTGACAAGGCTGAAGCAGCAATCTGACGACGTTTGGCCGCAGCGCGGTATTGTGTTACTGCCTCTTTAATAAGCATGAATATCGAGCCTCTATTTTGAATGATTAGCTTTGCCCATGACCGCCTATTCATCTGGGGAACGTAGATGCCACGGAAAAACAGCCGCATCACAAAGTGCATCGCTGGCGTATCAACACCGTTGACGTTAAGCAGTTTGACAACCTCTTTATTACGCCCGGGGCTGTACGACATCCGCCAGGCCTTGTCGAGTTCAACCTGCGCCTCTGCAATCGACATCTTCAGAGGCGTGTGGGACATTTTATAGGCAGCAAAATTCAACCAATGCTTCGGCCGTGTGAGCCTACCCTCGGCCTCCAACCTTGCGTACAGCGGTGTTCCCGGTAATGGCGTCAGCAGACTAAAGACGGGCATCCCCGGGGGCCACTCTTCTATCTGTTCCAGTGTTCGAGCGGCGACCCCCGGAGTATCGTTGTCCAGTCCAATAATGAAAGACGTGATTGCATAGATGTCGCGTTGAGCCAGCCGTCGAAGCACCGCGGCATACTCACCTGGTTTATTAAAGTTCTTATTAACGTCAGCGAGATTAGCCGGGTCTATAGATTCCATACCAATGAAAATCCATTTGCCCCCTGATGCGGCAATCAGATCGACGAGCTCTTCGTCACGCAGAAGATTGGCGCTAATCTGTGCGGTCCATGGTAACTGCGCATCGGCGGCAATAATGGCGCGAAGGAGTGATTTTGTGCGCTTGATGTTAATGGCAAAATTGTCATCAATAAAGAAGATAGCAATCTGGCCCCTCTCCTGGCGGGCACGACGTTTGAGCATTAGGAGCTCGTCAACGACACTTTCATTGGAACGAAACCGAATCGAATCGCCAAAAAATCCAGTAACCGTGCAGAATTCACAGCCATAGGGACAACCGCGTCCGGATTCGATCGGCATAATATTGAAATACTTCCAGCCTGTTCCATGTCGCTCCGTTAAACCGTGAAACATTTCGGGAATGAGATTGAACTGGACGAGGTCGATCTTGTCCCATGGTATTACCGGGTAGGGCTGCAGGTTTGGTTTTCGCTCCTTGCCTGTTTCGTCAACGGGTTCGTAAACCTCCGCGAGCTGACCGCGTGCGGCATCCGCAACGATCTTGGGCCACGTCTCGTCGGCCTCGCCAAGGGCAACCGCGTCTGCGTGTCTTGGTCCACCATCGCGGCCCAGAGCCTCGTTCGGACACTCTGTGACATGTGGGCCTCCCATAACAACCGGTATGCCTGCTGCCCGAATTGCATCGGCGAAGCGATAGGCTTGTGCAATCATCCGAGTCATTGCGCCTATGCCCACAAGGCCGATGTCTTGTTGACGTATAAAGCGCACTAGTTCCCGTTCGTTCATGGGTTTTGCGTTGCCATCCACTAACAAAACTTCATGAGGAGGAGGAGTCAGGGCTTTTAGAAGAAACATCCAAAGGTGCGGCATGAAGTTACGTGTCACACCGTTATCCGGGTTATAGAGCAGAATTCTCATATTCCGATTTCCTGTCGGTCGAAGCTAACGAACGTCGGGCAATCGAGTAACGGACGGCAAAAGGAGGGAGTTGGAAACTCGATCCAGTCGTCAGTAAACGGGGGAACGGCGCGCACTATAACATAGATGTGCGAAAGCGCACACAGCGGATAGATTTGGTCTTTGGGCCTTGGTGAATGCTGAGTGGTGGAATCGTACATGGTGAATAGATTCCCGATTTACGATTCACGATTCACCATTTATCAGATTACTGCCAGGGAACGCCGGAACGAATTGCGGCCCGCATCTCACGCACAGCTCGATCGAGACCCACGAATATTGAACGTGAGATGATGTTGTGGCCAATATTGAATTCAGTTATTTCAGCTATAGCGGCGACCGCCGGCACATTTCGAAAGGTAAGTCCATGACCTGCTGCGACGTGTAAACCGTATTGGGCAGCGAGCGTAGCTGCTTTACGCAAGCGCCTGATTTCGTTCCCAGCCTTTAGAGCGCCCTCACCATGTATTCCTCGAGACCCAAGCATTGCTTCAGCATAAACAGCCGTACATAACTCCACCTGTTGGGCGCCCACCTCATGTGCGATTTCGATCTGTTCCGGATCCGGATCGATGAATAAACTCGAGAGGATGTTTGCCTGCCGGAGACGAGCGACGGCGGCACGAACAATAGCCACGTTTGCCTTCACATCGAGTCCGCCTTCCGTCGTTATCTCGTTAGGATTCTCAGCTACAAGAGTCACCGCGTCTGGACGATTATCAATTGCCACCTTCAACATCTCTTCAGTGGCCGCCATCTCGATATTGAGATATGTTGTTACGCTTTCACGCAACACCTGAAGGTCCTTATCCTGAATATGACGACGATCACCTCTCAGGTGGATAGTGATGCCATCAGCCCCGGCCTGTTCGCAGATCATCGCTGCAGCGACAACACTTGGCTCGGTAGCACGACGTGCCTGTCGCACCGTAGCTACATGATCGATATTAACGTTTAGCCGAGCCGCCATCTTTCTACTCAGTGCAGCGAATTATATAGACTAAAGCACTTCATAGGCCACTAAGTTCGTGGACCGCCTTCACTGCGTTATCATATACGCCACGGCGCGCCTGACGACGAATCAACCCAACCTCACTAAGCATTCTAAAACTATCGCTCATCACGCTAACTTTGCTGCCTTCGGTGTGATCCCAGCGTACAGGTATCTCGCACATTTTCAATCCCGCGCGATGCGCTAGATAAAGCAGTTCGACATCAAAACCAAAGCGGTCGATAGTTGCGCCCTCTATGATCGGTCTACAAAGCGCCATTCTAAAAGCCTTAAAGCCGCATTGTGTGTCCCAAAAGGGAAGGCCTGTCGCGAGGCGGACTACAAGGTTGAAAACGCGGCCGCCTTGCTCTCGTCTCCAAGGCTGGTGCACACCGATCAGACTGCGGTCCAGAGCACGAGAGCCAAAGGCGACGTCACATTCTCCCCGCTGAATGGGCTCCAAAAGTTTGCGTGTTTCAGTGATTGGCGTTGAAAGATCGGCATCAGAAAACAAAGCGACGTCACCACGCGAGGCCAGTAAACCGAGTCTCACCGCCCGGCCCTTTCCAAGATTTAATTGATAACTGATTACAGATGTACGCAAATTCTCATAGTGGGACAAGACCTGCCTTGCCAGATCCGCGGTCTTATCCGCTGAACCATCATCTACAACAATGAGTTCAGAGCCAGGTAGGTTCTTGGTAAGGTATTCCGTGACCGTGCTCAATGTCTTGCCGAGACGTTCCGCTTCGTTGTAAGCAGGGATAACTATGGAAAGGGAAACTGTCATTTTTCGTGAATAGTAAATCGTAAATCGTAAATCGTAAATGGCGGCCCTCGGGAGCCGTGAATCTGGGCCGGTCACTATTTATTCACCGCCATCGGCCATTTACCATTCACCTTTACCAGCACCATTTACTGAAGACCAGAGACATTGGGAGGGCAGATGCTGCGTGTGTTAATATTTTTGGTGGTTAGCGTTTGAGCTTGTTAGCTGTTAAGCATGAGTAGGAAATTCTTAATTGTCGCCGGTTGCCTAATCTTGATTGCTGCCGTCGTTGGTGGGACGGTTGGCAGTTCCCGAGGGTTGCGACTTTCACCAGCACTCGCCGGAGTCCCATCTGAAACAGGTGCAGGAGATATTGAGCGGGATTACCACGAAGCTGTTTCCACAATATCGTCGGGTTATGCAGGTGAGATCGATTATGAGAGAGCTACACAGGCTGCTATACAGGGAATGCTTTCGGCTCTCGATCCACACTCGATGTACTTCCCCTACGATGAATTCAAGAAACTTAAGGAGGATCAAGAGTCTCGCTTTTACGGTATAGGCGTAACAATCATACAACACCGTGACGGTGTCTATATCCACTCAGCAGTTGAAGGCACACCGGCTAGCCGGTTGGGATTGAGGTATGGAGATCGAATTGTTGAAGTAGACGGGAAAGATGCTCGAAGTTGGAGTAGCGATCAAGTATCAAAAAACGTCCGCGGTGGTCGTGGTGAACCTGTAACGCTAAAAATCGAACGTGCTGATTCTGAAGCGCCGCTTTACTTTACGATTGTCCGCGACTCAGTACCGCTTCCTTCAATTAGGAACGCCTATATGTTGCGGTCGGGTACAGGTTATGTGGGCCTCACGGGAGGGTTTCAGCACACCAGCGATGGCGAGTTACGAGAGGCTATTACCAGGTTAAAGAGCCAGGGCATGCGACAGATGATCCTTGACTTGCGAGGGAATCCAGGTGGTTTGCTCGAACAGGCAATAGATGTTGCCAGCGAGTTCTTGCCGCGAGGACAAGTGATAGTTTCGGTAAAAGGACGGCGCGAATATAGCGAACCGCAGGTGTATAGATCTCGCGGCTCTGACCCGGAAGATGTTCCTTTAGTGATTCTGCTTAGCCGGAATTCGGCTTCCGCTGCGGAGATTGTGGCTGGCGCCATTCAGGACCATGGCCGAGGGTTGATTGTCGGAGAAACTAGCTTCGGAAAGGGTTTGGTGCAGCGGGTGTTTCAGTTACCTTTTAACCATGGACTCACACTCACAACAGCCCGCTACTACACGCCTTACGGACGATCAATACAGCGGGACTATTCGAACGGTTCCTTTTATGATTACTACCAGAGGCACAGTTTCGAGGACTCCAGATCTGTTCCGTCACCTTCTCCCGGACAACGTGACCTAAGCTCTCCGATCGCTCAGGAGTCCCCGTCACCTCATCTTCCCAATGGGCCCGGCGTTAGAACTGCTGCGGGACGCGTATTCTATGGCGGTGGGGGGATTACTCCTGATATTGACGTGAAACCTCTCATGGCCACAACTGTTAGGCTGAGGATTACGGAGGCAGCCTTTCATTTTACCCGCCGACTTGCAGCCGGAGTAATACCCGGTCTTGAATCTTACAAGGTGGAGAAAGTTCAGTATGGCCGCAATCCAAAAGCGAGCGATTTTCCCATTAATGAGCGGGTCATCGAAGCCTTTCGTAACTTTGTTAGGATCGATGTCGAGTCTCACCTGACTCCAGCACAAGTTGATGAAGAACTGGAGTTCGTTAAAATTCGTCTCCGCGAGCAGATAATCACTGCGGCTTTTTCTAATGATGCTGGCGCCCGCGTGTTGCTTGATAGCGATCCCCAGATCCTCAAAGCCCTCGAGGTTCTGCCAGACGCAAAGCGGTTAGCTGAGAGTGTTCGAAACGGCGCCTGGCAAAGCTGAGCCCTCACTCAATTACTCTAACTATCACACACTTCAGATAGTAGGTCTCGGGAACTGTTAGCAGAACCGGATGGTCACTCGATTGCATTCTTTTCTCCACCACTTGCAACCGGCGATGTGCATCATTCGCAGCAGCGGCTATTAGCTCGAGGAAAGTGGATTCGGAGATATGGTAAGAACAGGTGCAGGTAATGAGCACGCCGCCGGGATTTAGAAGTTTTAACGCCCTCAGGTTTATCTCCTTATAGCCGCGCATTGCTGCTCTTATGCTGGCTCGGTTCTTTGCAAAAGCGGGCGGATCCAAAACGATCGTGTCAAATCTTTCGCCTGCCGTCTCGAACTCACGCAACGCGTCAAAGACGTTTGCTTCACTGAACTTGACATTCGTAATTCCATTCAGCATCGCGTTACGTTGTGCCGCCTTAACTGCATCAATTGAGACATCAATTCCGAGCACGCTTTCACAGACACTTGCCAGATGTAACGCAAAACCACCGGTGAAAGTGAAGCAGTCAAGGGCGCGGCCACTGGCTACTAATCGAGCTGCAAGCTGGTTCTCTCTCTGATCCAAAAACGATCCTGTCTTCTGCCCAGCTAGCGGCGCCACAATAAATCGGATCCCATGCTGAATGACTTCTATCTCCTCCGGTGAATCGCCATAGAGTGAGCCAGCGCGAAGTTCGAGGCCTTCCAGCTCGCGCACTCGAACATCATTGCGTTCGACTATTGCTCGCGGTCCATACTCCTCAACCAGGAGTTCGACAAGCTTTGCTTTGATTGCATCCGTACCTTGACTCAGTGTTTGGAGCACAAATACGTTGTCGTAACGGTCTATTATTAGTGAGGGAAGCAGATCGCCTTCCGAATAGGCGAGGCGGTAGGCGTTGCTCTCCTTGCTGATTGCTTTACGTCGTTCGGCTGCTTGTAGAATTCGTTTGCGCCACCATTTGGAATCGATTGACACATCGGTTTGAGTCAGTAATCGCACGGAGATTTCGGAAGTGCTGCTAAACAGGGCAAGACCAATAAAGTTTCCGTGAGGATCGCGGATCCGAACTACCGAACCACCTTCAGCGTTGCCGGTATTTCGAACATCGCTCCGGTATACCCACAAGTGTCCACTGCGAAGCCGATCAGCTCCACTTTTCGTAATGACGACGCTCTTCATTTGAGATTAGAGTTTTAACGCAAGAAATCTTTAACGCAAGGACGGAGAGGAGCTTTGACGCCAGGCCGCAAAAGAACCAAAGACGGAAAAGGAGTTGAAAGGAGGAGCACTAGTGGATTCAACTTGGGGACTTGCGGACTGGCGGAGGTCTCCAGAATCAAATTCTTTTACCACCTTTTCATCTCCTTGCGGCTTTGCTTCTTTGCACCTTTGCGTTAAAGCTGCTTCGCGCCCTTGTGCTTTTGCGCCTCTGTGGCTTTGCGTTAAGAGTTTCTTTGCGTATAAATTCAGTTTGTGGCTACAAAGACAGATAACGAACGCCGCGAGCGATTTGAAACCACCTCCGGAATCGAATTGCCTGTTACTTTCAATCCCGCCAACACGGAAGCCTTAGATTACGACACTGATTTGGGTGACCCGGGTCAATTCCCATATACCCGAGGCATTTATCCAAACATGTATCGTGGCCGGTTCTGGACCATGCGGCAATATGCCGGTTATGCCACGGCTGACGAGTCCAACCAACGTTACAAGTATCTGCTTTCACACGGCACAACTGGCCTGTCAGTAGCGTTCGACCTTCCGACCCAGATTGGATTGGATTCTGACGATCCGCTTGCTGCTGGTGAAGTCGGCAAGGTTGGAGTGGCGATTGATTCTCTTGAAGACATGTTGAAGCTGTTCGATGGCATTCCCCTTGAGACAGTTTCGACTTCAATGACCATCAATTCCACCGCGGCGATATTACTCTGTCTTTATTTGGCAGTTGCCAAAAAGCAGAATGTACCATTGAGCGCGGTCAGAGGTACGATTCAAAACGATATACTTAAAGAGTACATTGCTCGCGGGACTTACATCTATCCTCCTGGCCCATCACTACGTCTGATCACCGATACGTTTGCTTTCTGCGCGCGAGAAGTGCCTGGCTGGAACACAATATCCATCAGTGGCTATCACATCCGGGAAGCGGGAGCCACGGCAGTGCAGGAAGTGGCCTTCACTCTTGCCGACGCTATTACCTATGTTGACGCTGCTATCAAGGCCAGATTGAAGGTTGATGACTTTGCGCCGCGAATCTCGTTCTTTTTCAATGCGCACAACAATCTGCTCGAGGAGATCGCCAAGTTCCGCGCGGCTCGTCGCCTCTGGGCGCTGATTATGAATGAACGTTTTAGCGCTCGGGATCCACGTTCAATGATGTTGCGGTTTCATGTGCAAACCGCTGGATCTTCGCTAACAGCGCAGCAGCCGGATATCAATGTGGCCCGCACAACTGTTCAAGCATTAGCTGCCATCCTGGGTGGTGCTCAGTCGCTTCATACAAACGCAATGGACGAAGCTCTTGGGCTACCAACCGAACAGGCTGCTCGTGTTGCGCTTCGCACACAGCAAGTAATTGCTTATGAGTCAGGAACTGCAGACACGGCGGATCCACTGGCGGGCTCTTATGCCATCGAGCATCTTACTAAGGAGATTTATCGACGTGCTGACGACTATCTAAGAAAGATCGAAGCACTTGGCGGGATGTTGCGAGCAATCGAGTCCGGGTATATTCAGCGTGAGATTCAAGAGTCTGCGTATCGTTACCAGCGAGCTATCGAAACCAACGAGATAATAGTAGTTGGCGTCAATCGCTTTAAAGTTGCGGAAGAACCTACAGTTCCAATTCTTCGCGTGGATCCAGCAATTGAGCAGTCACAAATAGAGCGACTCCGATCGCTTCGCAACCGTCGCGATGCGAAGTCAGTGGAACAAACCTTAGCGAAAGTTGAATCGGCTGCTGAAGGAACCGAAAACCTTCTACCTCGAATTCTTGATTGTGTTGAAGCTTATGCTACGGTAGGCGAGATTAGTAATCGCCTACGCACTGTGTGGGGAGAGTATAGAGAATCACCTACAATCTAAACTTGGGAGCTTAACCGTGAAAAAAGTTGCTTTGATCTCAATATTGATTGTCTGTCTCGTACTGCCTGTAAAATACATGGCCCAGGGTGGCGGTGTGTTAAGAGAGCCAAAGTCTGACACACCCGAAGGAGTTGTTCGGGGATTCTACCGTTGGTATTTGCGTAATCTTAACAATGACAACTTCAACCCTCTGAAACAACGGGCTTCCGCGCTCACTTACATTTCACCGCAACTGCTCGCGAAAGCGCCGCGCCTAACAAGGGATATGGGTGCAGATATTTTCATTTGCGCGCAGGACTTTGATCCTGAATGGCAACGCAACATTTCTCTGTCGCAGTCGCGCACCCAAGGGGCTCAAGCGTCAATGCTCGTGACACTTCGGGGCTCAGAAATGAGCAGCAAAATCAAGATTAGCTTGAAGCGACTGAATCCTGGTTGGCGAATCGATGTCGTCGAGTGTGTCTTTGACTAGTGAATAGTGAATAGTGAATCGTGAATCGTGAATCGTCACGATTTACTATTCACGATTCACGATTCACGATCACGATTCATGACACATCTTCTGGAAGTAAGAAATCTGAGGACTCATTTCCCGACGCGCGCCGGGTTGGTCCGTGCTGTTGATGATGTGAGTTTCTATCTCGACCGCGGAGAATTACTGGGACTCGTAGGGGAGTCGGGCTGCGGCAAATCAATTACGGCGCTCTCCATTATGAGATTGATTGCCCGTCCCGGGAGAATCGTTTCGGGTGAGATTTTCTTTGAAGGTTCTAACTTACTTTCCATCTCTGAAGAGCGGATGCGGCAGATCCGCGGTGACGATATCGCGATGATCTTTCAGGATCCAATGACTTCGCTGAACCCTGTTTTCACCGTCGGTGAACAGATAGCTGAAGCGCTCCGCTTGCACCGAGATATGTCGCGCAAGGAAGCTCGAGACGCCGCGATTGAGGCAATGAGGGAAGTAGCCATTCCAGATCCTTCACGTCGGATAGATGATTATCCTCATCAGCTTTCAGGAGGTATGCGGCAACGAGTGATGATTGCCATGGCATTGGCTTGCGATCCAAAACTTCTAATTGCCGATGAACCGACAACCGCACTGGACGTAACGATTCAAGCGCAGATTCTCGAACTTTTGAATCAGTTAAGGAGGACGCGGGAATTGGCAGTCCTGCTAATTACGCACGATCTGGGCGTGGTAGCGGAAGTCGCCGACCGAGTGGCAGTTATGTATACCGGAAGGATTGTAGAAGAAGCCACAGTTGAAGAGCTTTTTGCCCGACCAAGGCATCCCTACACAGAAGGACTTTTACGTTCGGTGCCAAAGCTAACAGAGGAACGGTCAGAGAAGGGTGTGCGTCTGGAAACGATCGAAGGGGTAGTTCCAAGTCCTACAAATCTTCCTTCCGGTTGTCACTTCGCGCCCCGTTGTTCCCATCGAATGCCACGCTGTACCGAAGAGGAGATTCCACTCTACGAACTGGAATGTGATGTGAAGGTTCGTTGTGTGCTTTACGATCTTGCGGCTGCCGTTACAGCCGATCATCAGTCCGAATCAACTCAATCTGAACGTCGCTGAGGAAGGTTAGAATCGTTCAAAACCCTGAAACAAACCACAAGTCACAGCTCGTTGATGTACACGCACTGGTGAAACACTTTCCTGTTGAGGGAAGTGATGATGTCGTTCGCGCAGTTGATGGCGTATCGTTCGAAATCTTGCGTGGGGAAACTCTTGGACTGGTTGGCGAGTCGGGATGTGGAAAGTCCACTGTGGGCCGTTGCTTGTTGCGCTTGATAGAACCGACTTCAGGCAAGATCACCTTTGCAGGTAGGAGTGTGCTGGCGCTGCGAAAAAACGAGTTGCGGGAACTGCGACGTGAAATGCAGATCGTCTTTCAGGATCCGTACGCCTCGTTAAATCCGCGCATGAAAGTTGGTGACATCGTAGGTGAGCCTTTAGTAATTCATGGATTGGGAGCTAAGCAGCAGCGTCGCGAGCGTGTTGCCGAGTTGCTGAAGAGGGTTGGCCTCGATCCTAATTACATGAATAGGTATCCGCATGAATTTTCTGGTGGCCAAAGACAGCGAATCGGAGTTGCTCGGACGCTGGCGCTCAACCCCAAATTGATAGTCGCTGATGAACCTGTGTCAGCGCTCGATGTTTCCGTGCAGGCTCAGGTGGTAAATCTTTTGCAGGATCTTCAGCAAGAGTTTGGCTTGACTTACCTTTTCATTTCTCATGGTTTAGCGGTGGTCAAGCATATTTCCACGCGAGTGGCCGTCATGTACCTGGGCCGAATTGTTGAGATAGCCAACGCCTCAGACCTTTACGTACAACCACTGCATCCATACACACAGGCTTTGCTCTCGGCCATTCCGGAGCCCGATCCGCAACGCAAGCGGCAGCGCATCGTGCTGCAGGGAGACGTACCTACGCCAATCAATCCTCCTTCAGGGTG
The DNA here is from genome assembly GCA_964574785.1 of uncultured Chloracidobacterium sp. GTDB lineage: Bacteria > Acidobacteriota > Blastocatellia > Pyrinomonadales > Pyrinomonadaceae > PSRF01. The sequence goes on from CAZNPP010000001.1 coordinate 83,496, forward strand.
CCGTTTTCGCACCAGGTGTCCGGTTGCAATTGAGGAGTGTGCGCAAATAGACCCTGAGTTGCGGGAAATAGAGCCCGGCCACGCCGTTGCGTGCATCAGAGTTTCCGGCTGGTCCACAGCTAAACCCATCGAACATGAGAAACAGCGCACCAGTTCAGCTTAGTGGTTGAAACCTGAGGCGTCCGGTCTACGTATGCCAGCTAGCAGTTCCACTAAAGCCGTCACAGTAATTGAAGGAGAGTTTAATCCGTCGCCCTTCTCTAGGAGGAAAAATGAGTTCTACTGAGAATCCGGGACTTCAGCCACCGCCGACTCCGCAAGCTCCAAGAGCGGAAGCAGCGACCAACTCCATGACGACCGGTGAGACACTGACAAGTATCTTTTTCGAGCCGGGCAGCACGTTCGAGGCGCTCCGAGAACGACCACGTTTTCTCATCGCCGCAATCATTATGACAGTGGCCCTTCTTGCTTTTACTGTGACTTTTTTTCAGCGAGTTGGGTTTGAGAGATTGATAACCGAGGGCCTCGAGAGTTCACCACAAGCAGAACAGATGACACCCGAGCAGAAGGAGCAGGCAATTCGGGTGCAATCGAACCCTGTAGTACAAGCAATCTATTACCTCTCGCCGATATTTGTGGTTGCGGTATTAATATCGGCGGGAGCCGGGCTTTACTTGTTAGGAACAATGCTACTGGCAAAGACAATTAGCTACAAACAGGCTTTGGCAGTTTGGACGTACTCGAGTATGCCGCCAGTAGTTTTGACAATGCTTCTCAACATTCTCCTGCTTTTTCTCAAATCGCCAGACGACTATGATATCGTTCATGCGTCGAGGCGCGGGTTGGTGCAAGCGAACCTTGGTCTATTCACCGACCCGAAAGCCTCACCAATGCTCACAACTCTTCTGAGTTCATTCGATCTTTTTGCGTTCTATGGTCTGTTTTTGGCAGCGGTTGGCTTGAGGAAAATGGTTAAGATGCCATCGAGTACGGCCTGGGCGATTGTTCTGACAATTTGGGTTCTAGGAGTGGTGTTTAGAGTGTCAATGGCAGCGATTTTCGGTGGCGCGATGTAGCTCGTTAATGACTACTCGTAACGGAGGGATTCAATCGGATCCAAGCGAGCGGCTTTCCAAGCTGGCCAGATCCCGAATACTAAGCCAATACCAACACTGGCAACAAGTCCACCAATCGGAGCCCACAGCGGTACGTAAGAAGGAAGCAACATTCTTAACAGAAACGTCGACCCCCATCCAACCGAAAGACCTACGACTCCACCAATACCAGTGAGAGTTGCCGCTTCAATTAAGAATTGCCACATGATGTCTCGGCGTCGCGCCCCAATTGCTTTTCTTACACCAATCTCGCGGGTACGTTCAGTTACCGAGACGAGCATGATATTCATTACGCCGATTCCGCCTACCATGAGGCCCACCGAGGAGATCACGACCATGGCAATTGCAAGCCCTGCTGTTATCGAACGGAAATTCTCAAGAAAGCCTTCCGCTGTTTCCATCCCAAAGTTGTCAGGTTGAGAAAAGGACACCTGTCGGCGCACGCGCAACAGATCGCGCACCTGGTCCTTGGCCTCTTCCATCAGTGCGGGACGGGCGACCGCGAGTATGTAAACGTCGTCAGCGTTGGGTTTTAACTTCTGGGCTACGTTGTACGGCAGATAAATTACGTTGTTCTGATCGTCGCTGCCACCGGTAAAGAGAAACTGCTCGCGCTTTTGCAGCACTCCGATTACTCGAGACTCCTGTTCACCAAGCTTGATCGTTTGACCAACAGGAGAACCAAATTTGAAGAAGTCGTCCGCCACCTTTGAACCAATAACACAGACGTTTTGGTTCGTATCATTCTCGAATTGTGAGAAGAAGCGACCCTCGAGAATGACTTGCGTCCCAGCACGCTCAAAGTCGGGCAGCGTTCCTTGCAGATTAACTCCAGCTGAGGACTTACCTCCGCCTGATACCATAATCTTCTGGCCAAAGAAATTATTGGAAACATCTAGGAAGGGAACTGCAAACTCAACGGCCGGCAAACCTGACAGCGCCATTGCATCTTCGTAAGTAAGTTCCTTACGCATGCGTTCTTCGCGAGAAAGCCTGCCGATGCGAATTCCTGGATTGAACTTGCTGATATAAATCGAGCGCGTACCGAAGGATTCCACCTCCTTGCGCACGGACACATCGATACCGCTGATGATCGAAGCAATCAGCATCACGGTAATAACGCCAATGACAACACCAAAGACGGTAAGAAATGAGCGCAGCTTGTTTGCCCGCAAGGTGGCAAGCGCCATCTTTAAGTTTTCATAGATGTCACTGCGTATAATTTTCATCTGAAGCCAAACTATTCCGCTCGCAATGCCTCAATGGGATCCAATCTTGCTGCTTTCCACGCGGGAAAAACACCCGCAAGCACTCCAACTATCGCGGAAATGCCCACGGCAAGGACCACCGCTATGATCGAAAGATAGGTAGGGAAGAAGATTGCCGTCAGAACTCGACCGATGATCCAGGCGATGGCTACTCCAACCGCGCCACCGATTGCTGATAACGTTATAGCTTCCACAAGAAACTGTTTGAGTATGTCGATCTGTCTCGCGCCGATGGATTTTCTAATACCGATCTCCTTGGTTCGTTCGGTTACAGATACCAGCATGATGTTCATAATTACGATTGCCCCAACCAGCAGTGCGATACCGGGTACAGCGACCGCAACGATGAATATGGTTCCGAAAAGTCTATCTCTAAGGCCAGTGATGGCATCGGGCGTTACCATGCCAAAGTTGTCCTTTTCTTGTGTGCCAAGCTTTCTGCGTACCCGCATCAGGAACCGGGCTTCTTCCACCGCGTCATCGAAGAATTCATCCGATATTGCCGTCGCGACAAAAGTCAGGGAACGCTGTCGGACAAGGGCGCCAAACTGATTAGCATAGGTCTTCAAAGGTATATGAATGAAATTGTCTTGAGGGTGTCCAAAGACAGTACCCTTGACGACCTCTACGCCGATAACGCGGTAAGGTAGTCCTGCAATCGTTATCTCTCCACCTATTACATTACCTGCCGGAAAGAGTTTAGTGGCGACATCCGCGCCGAGATAGGCGACACGCTGTGCTGAATCGTTCTCAAAGTCTACCAGGTATCGTCCATCGGCAATTTCACGGTTTTCGATGTCAACAATGTTTGCAGTGGCGCCGGTGACAAATATGTCCTGAAGAACCTGCGTTCCGCGCTTGATTTCGGCAGGGCGAGGACGTGCTTTGGCGCCTATTCTCCCGATAAGCGTGGCCCGTTGCTTAAGATATTCGAAGTCATCCAAAGTTAAGTCTTTATTGCGTCGCTGAGCAGCGGCAATAGTGTCAGTGTCTTTGAAGTCCTCGAGTGGATTAAAGCGCTGAATCGTGAAGGACTTTGCACCGATTCCGGCAATTTTTTCATCGACGTACGTATTAAATCCCTGGATCAATGAGTAGACCACAACGACTGCCATGACGCCGATGATCATGCCCAACAGGGTCAGGGCTGAACGCAGTTTATGCGCCCAGATGGCTGAGATTGCCAGTTTTAAGGTTTCGATGAATTTCATCGCTTAAGAAATTTCGAATTTGGAATTTCGAATTTGCAAATTCACAATTCGGAATTCGCAATTCCGCCTTTACTCCCACCGTAACGCCTCAATCGGATCGAGTCGAGCTGCCTTCCACGCGGGCCACAGCCCGAAGATTATCCCAACCGCTGCCGAAATGCCCACTCCAACCCCGATAGCCCATAGCGGCACAAAGGCCGGCAACGGTGAATACTTGTTCATCAAAAGACTTGCGCCTTCACCTACCGCAAGACCCAGTAATCCCCCAATCGCGGTCAAGACGACAGCCTCGATTAAAAACTGCGAAAGGATATTAAGCCGGGTAGCACCAACTGCCTTGCGAATCCCTATCTCCTTCGTGCGTTCAGTTACGGACACAAGCATAATGTTCATCACGCCGATCCCGCCAATCATTAAAGCTACAAAAGAGATTGCAGTTAAGACGAGAGCGGTCGCGCCCGTCAACTGATTGTAGACATCGAGCAGCGAGTCTTGTGACGAGATCCCAAAGTTATTCGGTTGAGTGGGCGACAGTTGCCGGCGTCGACGAAGGATATCTGTGATCTCATCGATGGCAGAAGCAACCTCAGCCCGGGAGGTTGGTCTTATGATTATGAAGAAAACAACGTCTGGAAAAGGAAGATCACGATAATACTTATCAAAGGTTGTAATCGGAATAAAGATTGAGTTATCGCGCGACTGGCCAAAAAAGTTGCCGAGCGGCTCCATGACGCCAATTACACGGAAAGGATTGCCGTTGATCCTCACCTCTTTATCGAGCGCTTCCTCGTAAGGAAAGAGCGCCCGCAATACATCGACGCCAAGGACGCACACATTAGATCGACCTTGCATGTCTATTTCGCTTATGAAACGCCCATTTGCAACATATTGCGTCTGCACAAACTCATAAGCAGGAGTCACACCAAATAGAATTGGAGTATCAGTTTGTTTGTCCTGGAAGCGCATTGTGGCAGCGAGCATGCGCCGGACGGGAGAGACTCCGGCAATCGAGGGAGCTTCTCGTTCAAGAGCCGCAGCGTCTTCCATTGTCAGATCTTTCCGGTGAATCTCTTCTGGACCTGGAGGCCGGCCAAAGCTCGGCTCGAACTTCGAAACGAAAATAGTATTTGATCCCAGCGATTCGACCTGATCCGCAAAAGCCTTATTCAAACCTTGAATTATCGAAACCATGAAGATAACGGTTACGACACCTACGCTCACACCCAGGATGGTAAGCGAGGAGCGCAGCTTATTGGCCCTCAGAGTATCGAGAGCAATCAAGGCCGATTCTTTGACGTCATCTAAGCCCATTTCTTTTCTACTCAGCTCTTAAAGCTTCGATTGGATGCAATTTCGCCGCGCGCCAGGCCGGCCATAACCCGCTGATGATTCCCACTACGGATGAAACACCAACACCAAGCAATGCTGACGTGATGCTGATCAGTAAAGGAAAGCCAATTAGTATTGAGATTATGTAAGCAAGTCCGAATCCCGTTCCTACACCAATCGCTCCACCCAACGCGGTTACTGTAACTGCTTCGATCAGAAACTGCGTCAGAATGTCTTTCTGCCGTGCTCCAATAGCCTTGCGAATACCAATCTCTTTCGTGCGCTCGGTCACTGAAACCAGCATGATATTCATCACAACGATGCCACCAACAACAAGCGACACTGCTGCAACACCAACCGTAACTATGTAAATGTTGGATGTAGCCGAACCATAGAGATCCAGAAAGACATCCTGCGTTTCGATTGAGAACCCCTCATCCTCAGCATCGCTGAAGGTTCGTCCCCTGCGGTTGCGCATGATCGTTCGCACCTGATCTTCCGCGACTTCAAGCTGTTCAGCTTCCTGTACTTGGATGAAAGCCACTATGGAATTGCGCGCACCAAATGCTTTCTGATAACTCGAATAAGGTATGTAGACGACATTATCTCGAGAGAAACCAAAGATTGAGCCCAGCGGCTCAAGCACTCCAATAATTCGGTAAGGACGGCCCGCAACTCTGATATCACGGCCTAAGGCTCGCTCCGCTGTCGCTCCGCCAAACAAATTAGTTAGAATGTCAGCGCCAACGACACATACCTCACGTCCAGAATCACCTTCTCCTTCAGTCCAGATGCGTCCCACCTCGATTGAGACGCCATCAATGTCAAACATTGTTGTCGGCGTAACACCGCGAACGCGAACATTCTCTGCCTTTTGATCTAGATGTCTTAGGGTCTCGACAGCATTGGCGGCAACGCCAACACGCCAGCAGTCAGTGCACAGCCGGCTGATGGCCTCTGCGTCCTCATGAGTAACGTTCTTGCGACGGTTGAATTTTATGAAATCCTCTCGCGAGGTAATGATCTGCGGGTTTTTCGAGACAGTGAAGACGGTCGAACCTTGTGAAGAAAAGGTCTGAGCTACTGTCTTATCAAGACCTTTGATAATCGTAACTACCGCTATTACTGCTGTTACGCCAACAATAATACCTATCAGAGTGAGGGTTGTGCGTAGCTTGTTGGTTCTCAGACTGGAAGTAGCTACGAGAAAGGCTTCCCACAGTGCTGTTAATCTGAATTGGGGGAAGGAGCGAAGCCGTGGCGGTAACGCATTCGGGTAGCTTTGTGGCTCCTTATTATCGTAGCCACTACGCTCCATCTGCCATCCTCCTACCTGATCTTCTCGTCTTTTTCAATTAACCCGTCGCGAATAGAAATTACCCGGTGAGCTCGAGCCGCAATGTCGTGTTCGTGAGTTACGACGATGATGGTGTTGCCCTCCTCATGCAAGCGCTCAAAGAGATCCATGATTTCCATGCTCGTGTGCGTATCGAGAGCTCCCGTTGGTTCGTCTGCGAGCAGAATAGATGGATGGTTAACTAGTGCACGTGCGATCGCAACGCGCTGGCGCTGACCTCCGGACAGTTCATTTGGTCTATGCATTACTCTGTCGGTAAGGTCCACTGCAGCTAATGCTTGCTTTGCCATCTCGTGACGTTGCGATGAGCCTATCCCTCCGTAAATTAGCGGCAGCTCGACGTTATGAAGAGCAGTGGCCCGCGCCAGAAGATTGAAAGTCTGAAAGACAAATCCCACTTCCTGGTTGCGAATGCGTGCAAGTTCATCATCGTCCATCTCGGAAACGTTCTTACCGTTGAGCCAGTAGTCTCCTTTTGTTGCTGTATCAAGGCAGCCTATCAAGTTCATAAGAGTTGATTTGCCTGACCCTGAAGGACCGATAATAGCTATGTATTCACCTTTCTGAACGTCAAACGAGACCCCATGGAGAGCATGGACCTGTTCATTTCCCATCTGGTAGGTCTTCCAGATGTCTCGCATCATAATTAACGACATCTGAGCCTGGCGGCCATTGCCATGCGGCTCCCGAAGAATCGATTCTGTTACAGTTGTTGCGAGCGTAACGTCGGTCATTAAGAGCCCTCATTGCTGTTAGTATTTGCGCCCGGACGTCGCTGCTGACGTTTCACTGACATACCATCCTTCAGTGTCTTCAGTACCCTACTGGGCCCCCGAACAATCTCCATTCCATCCTGAACACCGCTTGTGACCTCGATATCGGCTTCTCCCGTAATACCCGTTGTTACTTCTATAAATCTCACCTTATTGTTTTCGATAAGGTAGACACCTTTCAACGTCTTCGGCCTTTCACCGGCGCTTGGAGTTGGTGTGCTACCGGCGATCGTCGCTTGCGGTGAAGGCGTAGGCGCCGGTCGCTCAACAATCGATTCCAACGGTACAGCAATCACGTTGTTCTTGGTTTTCGTGGTAATCGTTGCCGTAGCACTCATACCCGGCCGAAGCGCATCGCGAATATCATCCGTCATATCGCGAAGCTCAACTGTTACCTTGAACTCCTTGGCTTCCTGCACATTCACGCGATTCGACAATCCACCCTGTGTATCAGATTTCGAGACGGCTAGTGGATTCTTCAGAGTCACTACTGCCTGCAACTCCTTGTCTCCCAGAGCATCGACTTTTACCTTTGCCGATTGTCCAACCTCGACGTTGGCGATCTCGGTTTCGTCGACGTTCACCTCGACATTGATCGTCGACATGTCAGCAATTGTCATCAACGGTGTAGTGGAAAGACCAGCAACAGCATACTCGCCGACCCGAGTTGGGATGTCGGCAACTACGCCATTAAGTGGCGACAATTGGGTCGCTTTGGAGCGTTGGCTGGTTTGACCCCGTAGCAGCGCTTGCTGTTGACTGGCACGCATCTCAGAAGATCTAATCGAGATCTTCGCTTCTTGAACACTGAGGCGCTGTTGGTTGGCGCGTTCCGTCGCCTCGTTGACAGCTAATTTTTGCGTTTCGAGGTTGGCTCGGGCTGTCTGCAAGGCAATCTTCGCCTGATCGTACCGGTCTCGCGCAGCGTCAAACTCGAATCGTGATGTAACACCAGCTTCTATCAATTCAGTATTTCGCTTGAGTTCGCGATTAGCTGTATTCAGATCCACTTGAGCACGTTCAACAGCGGTTTGGGATGCTACCAACTGCTGCCTGGCCGCTGCGACAGCCGACTCAGCAACAACTAGACCCTGCTCGGCCGCCGCTACAGCATTCCGTGCACTCTGGATGTCGTTCAAAGAGGCTTGTGCCGCCGCCCATTGTGCTTCCTGACTCGATTGAAGCTGAGTCGGATCCACTCTAACAAGCGGCTTACCCTGCGTTACCTGATCACCGGCGTTAACGTAGATTTCTTCTATGCGTCCGGGTACCTCGCTTGTCAGCTTGATGTAACGAACTGGTCTAACTTCCCCAGAAGCCGTCACGGTCTGGCGGAGCTCCGGTCTTACAGAGAGCTTAACTGTGGTTACCTCGGGCTCTTCCTTGCGAGTGGCATAAACACTTACGATAACTACCAAAGCTAATACCACTGACGCTGATATTCCAATAATGATCTTCTTCTTTCGGTTTAAAGCCATATTTGTCCTTCTAAGTCTTCTAACCTTTATTAATAGCTACCGTTACTACCAATTTTGCACAGAAACGGCCGAATTCCAAATGATGTCCTGAAGAAACTTTTACGTTTAAAAATACGAAACTGTTTCAATTATGAGCAAACGCCACTGCCCCCTCTGTAAACGAACCTGATAACAGGAATGTTAACATCTCCACCTTCGGATAAGCCTTCGAAAAGGGCCGAACTTGAATATTAGGCTAGTGAATCAAAAACCTTCGTTAACCTCTATGATATCTACTTCTTAAGCACGGGGACAGCTTTCCTCATTGAGAAATTTGACCAAGTGCCCGCCAGGGACCGACTAGTGGTGCTTGAACATTGGCGAGCCTGAAGGTTTCGCGCTAGAATGAGCGCTTGCCGAGATGTTGCTCTGAGGTGAAGGCTGGAAGCGGATAGGCGAACTTCTATGGTTACATGTGAGAGATGCAAGACTGAGAATCTGGAGGGTTCGCAGTATTGTGACGAGTGTGGGGCCCCTCTCCGACCTCATCTTCACTCGAATGTACCTAAGAGGATCGATTTTTCGGGAGATCTTGACGGGCACAATGGTTCGCGGTCGGGATCAGGGTCAGGTATTAAGCAGCCAGAATTTGCAAACACTAAATCAGCTACAGCCGCGCTTAGCTTCTCTTCGTCTTTAAACTCGGCGCCGCGAGCTCATGCATGGCTGGTTGTAGAACGGGGCCGAACTGCCGGCAAACAGTTTATGCTGAGCACAAATGAGTCTCATATCGGACGCTGGGACGCTGATGGTGGCGTATTCCCAGATGTAGATCTTGATGCCGACGATCCCGAGGCGAAAGTCTCTCGACGGCACGCACGAATCTCTTTGCGCGATGGACAGTATTTTCTTGAGGACCTCGGTTCTACCAATGGAACGTTTGTTAATCGAGGTAAGAGATTACTGCCGGGCTATCGCCAACCTCTAAATGATGGAGACGAAATCATCGTAGGGAAAACCTTTCTGCGCTTCCACGTCGTAAAATAACTCTGGAGCCGGAGCGTTACTCTGACGCTGGAAGTTAAGTGACGACTCTAAAATGGCAGAACTAGGCCTGCACCTTCAAATCGATGGCTAGGTGTTTCGAGTGTGGCGCCAACGTAGCGCCGGGGGAGTTATTCTGTGGCATGTGTGGGATCAGGCAGCCCGCAACTGTGGAATTGCCTCAGATTTTGAGCCCGGACCTAGTTACCGCAGAGCCAGAGAAAGACGAGAGAGTTGAGCTGGCTCCGGAACTTGCTCCGTCAGAAGAGAGCCACCCGTTTCAAGGTGAAGTTCAGCAGGCCGAAGAAGTAATTCCGCAGCCGGAAGAGGTCATTGAGGAAGTTGAAGAGGTGATTCAGCCGCCAGCGGAGATGATTGAGCAGTCTAACGATGTTATGTCGCCTTCAGATGCAGAAGAGCAGTCGAAGCTGAGCGAAGTGACAATGGATGATTCAGTTATCTCATCAGAATCTGAGGTTCTTTCATCTACGGACGATGACGTAGAAGCACATACAGGCGGTACTCATAGAGGAACCACCGGTGGCCATAGGCCTACAATCAAGCAATTGGAATCCGGGGCAGTTCTAAATGATCGCTATGAGATCGTCAGGCGAATTGGTGGCGGTGGTATGGGTGCCGTATACCTCGCGAAGGATCGAAACCTTGGCGATGCTCCCCGAGCGGTTAAGGAGATGGTGGAAGCGCACCTGGATCCTACTCAACACGAGAAGGCTATCGGTGATTTCAAGAGAGAGTCGCTGCTCCTTACATCGCTAGAACATCCCTCTATTCCCACCATCTATGATTATTTCTATGATGGGGAGTCGGGACGTTTTTATCTGGTGATGAAATACATTTCGGGTGGTGATCTGGCTTCCCGCCTGCGCAATGCCCCCGCTGGAAAGATCGATGAGAAAACAGTAACCGATTGGGGAATGCAGATTGCCGATGTGTTGCAATATCTACACAGTCGTCCCAAACCAATCATTTATCGAGATCTGAAACCCGCCAATCTCATGATCGACGGTAACACCGGCCGGGTGATGCTCATCGACTTTGGAATCGCTCGTTGGGTGACGCAGCAAGAGAAAGGTGTAACTGCTGTTGGAACAATGGGGTACGCCCCACCGGAACTTTTTGGTGGTCGAGTTGAACCGCGCTCAGATATTTATAGCCTTGGCGCTACCTTGTTTCACCTCCTAACTGGGGCTGATCCTCAGGATAATCCGTTGCTAATTTTTGACTTTTCCAAGAACCCGAGGCCGCGACAGATTGCCCCATCAATTTCGACTGAGATGGAGATGATTCTGATGCGCGCTGTCGAGTACAAGCCGGAAGACCGCTTCCGCTCGGCAGGCGAAATGCGAGATGTACTGGCAGTACATCTTGAAAAATTGATGTCTGGCGCCGTCGGCTACGCTTCTTCTCCACAGGTCGGAACAGAAACTGTTCAAGTCCTATCTGTATTCTGTGGATTCTGTGGTGGTCGGATAGCGGCTGACGACGTTTTCTGTGCCCATTGCGGCGCCAAGCAACCGCTTGCCGGAATGGCGGCAAGTGCAACACTTCGAGCTGCACGTCCCACAGCCAAACTTGTGGTCACCGGCACAACGGAATTGGATGCTTCCTTCATATTACAGAAGGACAATAACCTTGTCGGCCGAACGGATCCGCATTCGAATATTTTTCCGGAAATCGATCTCTCCCGATTCGATCCAGAGACGAAGGTTTCACGACGTCATGCACGTATCTGGAGGGAAGATGAAACTTTCCTCGTAGAGGATCTAGGTTCGGTTAACGGGACCGTAATTAATGATTCAGTGAAGCTTGCACCGCGACAGCCTCGTGCCCTGGATAGTGGGGATAAGATCCGCCTTGGGGAAACCACCTTGCATTTTCTTCTGGGGTAAACTGCAAGGTGCAGAGCCGGCATCGTCAGCCCAGAAATTTTTAAACTGCTGACTCTGTAGCCCATGCAATGACTGCGAGAATTGAGCAATCCGGGTTGAAGCGGACTGACGTTAGGGTGCGCGGCAAACGAAAATCCGTTGAACGGGTTGCCGCCCCTTTCTCGCTTCGTTGTGGCGCGTTGTTAATTGATTACATAATCCTGGTTGCCATCTTAGCGTTTACTACGCTTTTTGCCCGCATGTTTGGGGGCGGTGCACGCACAGCCGGCAATTCGGCAGAAACACTTGGCATCCTCCTCACCATTGCAGTGGCGGTGCTGGACTTGGTGGTCTTAGCTGGATTGACCGGCCGAACTATCGGTAAATGGGCCACCGGGTTGGTAATACAGCGAACTGACGGCACTGAACTGGGTCTGACTGGAGCATTGCTGCGTCATTTCGTAGGTTACCCTCTGTCGGTCCTCACCCTTGGAATAGGTTTTCTGATTGCCGTAGTATCGCCGCGCGGGCGTGCTTTACACGATATTATTGCAGACTCAATTGTCGTCTTTGACGGTCCCCCGCCGGAACCGTGATTATTAGAGTGGAACCTTTAAATGGCAGAGTTGATAGTTAAATACCCCGATCGCGCTCCTGACCACTTCCCGTTGGGGCGCTTACGTATCACGATTGGTCGTTCTGCCCGGAATGATCTCTGTATACCTGACCCTTTTGCATCTCGGGTTCACGCAGAGGTGCGCCGGGAGGGTGACGAGTACTTCCTTCAGGATTTAGGTTCAGCAAACGGCACGCTTTATAACGGCGCCACAGTTGAAACCGCGTTGCCACTTACTCCTGGTGGCCGTATTCAGATTGGTGAGACCGAAATAGTCTTCGACGATGGCACCTACAATTCAAGCATGGGCGCCACGATGATCACCGACAACACTAGCTCGATACCAGAAGCTACGATCGCGCTGGCCTCAGGTGACCGAACAACTTCGGGCTTGCTTGAAGCAATTGAAGGCGCACGCACTAAGCCGGAAGAGATCGTCGTCTCTCACGCAGCGAAAACTGGAGATCTCCTCGCGTTGATCAGTAAGGTCGGAATCACGTTGCTGTCTTCCGCCACTCTGAACCAAACGCTTGAACAGGTTGTGTCGCTTGTGTTTGAAGCAGTACCCGCAGATCGTTGCCTGATCATGATGCGCGAGGGTGAAAACGAGGAACTGCGAGTGTCTGTTGCGCGTCTACGTGACCGAGTCGGTGAAGTGGGTGAGATTCGCGTTAGCCGTAACGTCCTCGATGAAGTTGTCATGAGAGGCAAGTCAGTATTGACCTCAGACGCCCAACATGATCCGCGTTTTGCCAGCGGCACTGTTGTTCTTCAAGGCGTACGATCCGTTTTGGCCGTCCCGTTGGGGGTAGAGGATAACGTGTTCGGCATTATCTACGCCGACTCACCGATTGCGGAAGGCCGGTTCACAGAGGACCACCTAAAGGTTCTGACGACACTTGCTTCTGTCGCAGCGATTCGAGTGGAGAACGCCCGGCTCGTTGAATTGCGCTTTCAGCAAGAACGACTCGAGCGCGAGTTGCAACTGGCAAGCGAGATTCAGCAACGGTTTCAACCCACAGCACCACCATTCGTCTCGGGATACGAACTGCAGGGCATCAGCTTCCCTTGTTATGAAATTGGTGGCGACTATTACGATTTTATAAAGAGGCCGGACGGTCGTTTAGTTATCGCTTTGGGAGACGTATCAGGGAAGGGAACGGCGGCTGCGCTATTGATGTCATCCTTGCATGCGGCGGTTCACGCACAAGCCAATTCACATGAAACGATAGTAGATACAATTTCCGCTGTGAACCGGTACCTTGCTGATAACATTCCCCCTAACCGTTTTGTCACTCTGTTCTATGCCGAGCTTGATCCAGATTCTGGAGCTGTCTCTTTTCTCAATGCCGGGCACAATCCTCCGTTGATTGTTCACGCGGCCGGCACCGTAGAGCAGTTAGCTTCAGGAGGTTTACCTTTAGGAATCAAACGCGACGCAGATTATCGAGAGGGTCGCACGAGGTTACAGCCGGGTGATGTCCTCGTAATCTATTCCGATGGTGTGACAGAAGCTGCTAGTCCCAGTGGTGAAGAATTTGGTCCCACTAGACTCTACGAAGTTGTCGCACGAAATGTTGATGCGTCAGCAGCGGGGATTCGCGACCGCATCGAGTCCGCGCTTACTAAATTCTCGCAGGGGACGCGGGCTGCGGATGACATTACGCTGGTGATAGTCAAACGCCAGGC
>CAZNPP010000001.1:97343-100501 GCA_964574785.1 uncultured Chloracidobacterium sp.
GACTTTGGACCTTGGACTTTGGGGCCGCCTTCATCCTTTCACTTCATACCTCATGATTGCTCTGGATTTTGACCTTCTAAGAACTTCCTTGAATCCCGCAGTCTTAAACGCAGAAGGAACTCCCATATAAATAAACGGATCTGGCGTCTTCTCCATCGTTGGCTCGGTCGGATATCCTTCGATAATCTTTGCTCCCTGGCGCGCTGCAAACTGTACAGCCTCCTTTAAAAGCTCTACTGATATATGTTGGCGCCGGTATACTTTCTTAACGAACAGACACGTAATGGACCAAACCGGAGTTTCATCAATCGGCTTGATAACTCGCGAACGTGCTAGTCTGGGATACTGCTCTCTTGGCGCAATCGCGCACCAGCCGACGACCTCTTTGCCTGCATACGCGAGAATCCCCGGCCTGTCCCCGGAGTTAACGATCTGTTCGAACGCACGCTTGTTCTTTGCTCCTTTTCCCGCGGTCCATTCCTTTCGCGGCAACCGCCAGTACATACACCAACAGCCACCACATGCCCCACGTTCCCCGAAGAGTTCTTCGATGTCAGGCCAACTCGATGAGGTAGCGGGATAAAATTTCAGTGATAGCTTCTTGGTTGCCGCCATCTAGTCCGTAGGCCTTCCTGGTAGTAATCCGTCACAAGGTAGTGTTTGTGGCCCTTTGTCATCACAGATCGCGAAGCTGGCTTTCGAGCCTTGATACATTGTTACGCCGGCGTACTCACCACGAGCATTGATGATATAAAAGCTAATCCCAAAGTTAGGGTTGCCGCTCTTAATGAGTAAGCGCTTTTCCACTGTGTTGGCTTTGATGCGTTTAAGCGCTTCCATGCCGGCATCTTTTGGATGGGCGCCACGCCGCATCTCTTCAACGATTAGAAACGAGCAAAGATTATAGAGGTTCGCTTCGCCGCGGCCGGTTGATCCCGCAGCTCCGACGCTGCCATCAACATAGAGCCCTGCGCCAAGGATCGGGGAATCGCCCACGCGTCCTGGTATTTTCCACGCAAGTCCACTGGTGGTTGTCACACCGCAAATCTCACCTTTTGGGTTTACACCGTTGCAATTGATCGTCCCGTAGTAGTGTTCGCGGTCGATCAAACCTTCAGCCACCATCTTCATTCCCTCACGGTGCCAAAGCTCCGCACGAGTTTTAGGATCAAGGTAATGGCCAGGATCGGTACGCCGTTTCCACTCGAGCCAGAGCCGCCGCGAGTTATCAGTGTTGAGATCATCTTCTATCTTGAATCCCATGTTGCGTGCAAAGATCTGCGCCCCTTTACCGACAAGCAGATGATGATCGGTATTCTCCATCACGGCTTTGGCGACCAGTGAAGGTGTCCGTACTCCCTCCAAAGAGGCTACAGCACCGGCGCGTTTCTTTGGGCCATGCATGGCCGAAGCATCGAGCTGCACAACGCCATCTGCGTTAGGAAGTCCTCCATATCCGACACTGTCATCAAGAGGATCAAGCTCGACGATATTCACACCAGCGATTAAGGCATCAAGGACGTCTGTGCCCTGTGTCATGAGCGTGAATGCCTTCTGCACGCACGTCATGTCGCCGTCGTGTTTGAACCTGTTGCCGTTACCTGATGAGATTACAATCGGTTTAATCGCGGATTGGGTCAGCAAAGTGGGAACTTGGGCAGCGGCTGTTCGTGAGCTGGTGAGTGCTAGACCAGCTATCGCACCTGTTCGCAGAAAGTCACGCCGTTTGATCTTTTTTTTCATGGCTTTCCTTTTGGTTTCGTTTTAATCAGGAGTTGCTTAAGAAAGCGCAATTCAACCACGGAAGATGGTGAATGGTAAATGGTGAATCGTTGCCTGTCAGATATATGACAATTCACGATTCACTATTCATTCACCATTCACCAATGCTCGACTTGATCTTCTCCGCTGTCTTTGGGCCAATGCCATCAACCATCTCAAGCCCGCCTCCCTCTACAAATGCTCTTAGATCGTCGAGGGAGGAAACCTTGAATCTTTGGTGCAGCAGGGCCGCAGTCTTGGGCCCAATGCCAGGGATCTCAATTAAATCCAGTACTGTAGCAGGTGTTTCAGCAGTTATTCTCTCCCAAGCATCGAAAGTGCCGCGCTCCAAAAGCTGAACAACTTTTCCAGCAATTGCTTTACCCACACCGGGAATAGTCTGTAAACCTTCGGCGCCCTCGTTGGCGACAATTTCACTCAAGGGAGTCGGCCACGTTTCGATTGCTTCAGCAGCGTTCCGATATGAACGCAGCCGGAAGGGATCGTCCCCTCGAATCTCCATCAAGGTGGCAAGACGAAAGAAACAGCGTGCGATATATTGGTTGTCCATTAAAAATTACTCACTAACGCACAACCATAGTTCCCGTACCCTTGTCAGTAAACACCTCCGATAGCAGCGCATTGCGAGTGGTCCCACTAATAATATGGGCACTGTGAACCCCTCGCCGCAACAGGGCAGTAATGCTCTGCAATTTTGGAATCATCCCTCCCGTTGCCGTCCCGTTGGCAATCAAAGCATTCGCTTCCTCAATCGTCAACCGAGACAGTTTTGTCGCAGGGTCTTTAGTGTTCAGGTAAAGGCCATCAATGTCAGAGAGCAGAATTAGCTTTTCCGCCTGCAGTTGAACCGCGATCTCAGCAGCGATCGTATCTGCGTTGATATTAAATACTGTTCCCTCAACGTCCGCTCCCAGTGAGGAGACAACCGGGAGGTAACCTTGATCCAATAAGACTGTTAATAGTCGAGTATTGATCTTGACTACATCCCCTACATGGCCAAAGTCCACTTGTGCGCGCTCACCGGTTTCTCGGTTCAGGATCTCGCTAGGAGGCCGACGTTCGGCGTGAACTATGTTTCCATCGACGCCGGAAAGACCCACTGCTTCAATACCGCGGTTGCGCAAGGCTGCAAGAATGTCCGTGTTGATCTTGCCAGCAAAAACCATCTTTGCCATTTCAAGGGTAGCGTCGTCTGTCACTCGCCGCCCATCGATGATCTGCTGCTGAACGCCCAACTTCAGAGCCAATTCACTTAATTGTTTGCCGCCCCCATGGATCACGCATAAGTGAATGCCGACCTGATGAAGGAGGGCGAGTTCCTCGGCAAGTGAGATTAGATTTTTATGATCTTCAGTGACTTTGCCGGAAAGTTTGAC
>CAZNPP010000001.1:100601-106522 GCA_964574785.1 uncultured Chloracidobacterium sp.
AGGCGATTCTCTGCCTGGTCCACTACCACAGATGCGGAAGAATCAATCACGCCGTCGGTAACAATCACATTACGTCGTACGGGAAGACAATGCATGAATATCGCATTGTTTGTTCGCGCCATCTTCACATCGTCAACTATCCATTTGTTTCGATATGGTGCGCGATGTTCAATGTCTTCATTGGCGGCGCCGTAAAATTTACTGCCACCCCAACTCTTGGCATAGACTACTTCTACTTCCTGGAATGCTTCGTCAATGTCATTGCTGACCCACAATTTCCCTCCCGACTTCGCAGCCTTTGCTTCAATCATCCATAATAATTCGTCATCCAGTTCATAACCCGGAGGATGAGCGATGACAAGTTCGTGGCCTAATTGAGCAGCAGCGAGGGCGAAACTGTTGGGTACCGCCATCGGCAGCGGCTTAGGATGCCATGCCCAGGTGAGCAAAACGCGTTTGGGTGACTCACCAAGCTTTTCTCGAATTGTCATCATGTCGGCCATGGACTGACACGGATGATGCATTGCTGATTCAAGATTGATCACAGGCACTGAGGAATGCTTAGCGAACGCGCGGAGCACGGGATCGACGCGTTCCTCTCGCCAGTTAGTTAAGGATGCGAATGTGCGCACCGCGATGGCGGCACAGTAGCGTCCAAGCACGCGAACAAATTCGGCAACATGCTCAGTCTTATCGCCATCCATTACCACTCCATCACGATGTTCCAAGGTCCAGCTTGTGCCCCCCGG
Organism: uncultured Chloracidobacterium sp.; assembly: GCA_964574785.1. Classification (GTDB taxonomy): domain Bacteria; phylum Acidobacteriota; class Blastocatellia; order Pyrinomonadales; family Pyrinomonadaceae; genus PSRF01. The sequence continues at coordinate 101,351 of CAZNPP010000001.1, forward strand.
TTCAAGAACTACAGAATTTCCTCCTAACTCGTGAATGGCGACTTGCATCGATGCCCGGGTTCGCAGACTAGGATTAAAAAAAACCAACGCAATTGATCGACCGGCGAGCGGCTTTGACACATCATCGCCAGACTTGTAGCGCAAAGCTGCTTCTATCAACTCGTTCAACTCTTCTCGCGGATAGTCAGCGGTACTTAAGAAATGTCTTCCCATGATAATCAACTCTAAGCCGCTGAAGGTCTCGAGGCGACACGTCTGACCAGACCAACCATGCTGATCAAAAACCAGAAGCACTCGACGACAAAAGCTGCCAGGTTAAAATTGATAACGAGCGAGACCATCACCATCAACGCGCCAACAGCATTGAGCAATGAATATGACACTGCGGAGCTGGACAACTTGTCGAGTTGCAGCAATAGGTAGACGGTTATGATCACAATCACGCCGGTCATCCCGATCACGTCAAACCAACTGAATGACAACGCTGCCTCCCTTCCTTAAACGTTTACTGATTCTTTGAGAGCTTGAATGAACAGGTCTACTTGCGTGCGACTCAGACACAGTGGTGGCAGGAGGCGCAAAACGTTCTTATTGCTCGACGTTCCGGTGATAACAAAGCGCTCGAGTAAGGCTTTGTGAACCTTTGTAGCTTCACTTTCTAAATCAATTCCAAGAAGAAATCCCAGGCCCAGCACGCCCTTCACTTGAGGAACCTCTTCGAGCCTGCTGGCTAGATAAGCGCTAACATCGCGAACGTTTTCTAACAGCTGGTCCTGTTGAATTACTTCAAGAGTGGCAATAACTGCAGCCATCGGTAGCATCCCACCACCAAACGTAGTACCTAGATCGTTTTCCTTGATGTGCGATGCGATCCTTTCCGACACTAAACAGGCGCCTACGGGAATGCCACTGCCCAGCGATTTCGCAAGGGTGATGATATCAGGCACAACGTTGCCGCCGGCCCTGCTTCCGGCAAAGAACCACTCACCTGTTCGGCCGATTCCGGTCTGCACCTCGTCATAGATCAATACGATTCCACGACCGTCGCAGAGCTCCCTCAGTTGCAGGTAAAACTCAGGGGAAGCCATCCGGACTCCTGCCATCGATTGAATCGGCTCGAGCATGATGGCCGCCACAGTTTGATCTGCAAGTCTCTCTACTGAGTCGACATTTCCGAATTCAGCTTCGAGGTGGCCGGGGACGTTTGGTCTTCCGAGTTCGCGATACTTTCCCAGGAAAGTCGCACTGATAGAATCCGCGGTTCGTCCATGAAAGCCGCCTGAGAACGTAATGATGCTCTCCCGGCCGGTAGCTATTCGAGCCATTCGCATCGCGTTCTCGTTTGCCTCTGTACCGGAATTACAGAAGAAAGCTTTTGTCAGTTTGTCTGGTGAAATTGAAACCAGTTTCTTCGCGGCGCGGCCTCGGATTTCTGAGTACACAAGGTTCGAGTAGAAGAGGAGTTTCTCGGCCTGATTGCGAATGGCCGTTACTATGTGTGGGTGAGAATGTCCAACACCTGCTACTGCATGACCGCCATAAAGGTCCAGATATCTTTTCCCATCGCTCGCATACAACCAGACTCCTTCGCCACGCTCAGCGATGATCGGCATCTTTTTGTAGGTAGCAAGTTGATAATGCTCCTCCAATGCCACTACGTTTGTGATCTCCTGACTCATCACTTCTCTTGCGCTCGTGTTAAGGGTTTGTTCCCAGCAGCACCAAGCCTGTCTTTTCGTCCAAACCAAACGTCAAGTTCATATTCTGCACAGCTTGACCCGCGGCCCCTTTCACTAGATTGTCGAGCGCGGAGAAGATCACCAATTGTCGACCACGTACGGCAAAACCAATGTCGCAAAAGTTCGTTGTCTTTACCCAATTGATGTCTGGAGAGCCTTTTACTAGTCGAATAAAGAAGGAGTCTTGGTAGAACTCGGAAAAAAGCGACTGCACAGCCTCTTCCGTTAATTCTTTTTGTGTCTCCACATAAATCGAGGCAAAGATGCCGCGCGCAACAGGCAGCGAGTGTGTCATGAAGACCAGTTCATTGGTCCAATCACCTACCGTTTGTAACAGTTGTTCTATTTCAGGAACGTGTTGATGTGTAAACGGTTTATAGGCATAGAACGAATTTGTGCGTTGTGGGTGGTGTGTATTTGCCGCCGGCTTCGCGCCTGAACCCGACGAACCAGTTTTTGCATCAACGATTACACGACCGCGAAGCAACCGGTTGGCAACGAGTGGAGCAAGTGCGAGCAGCGTGGCGGTGGCAAAGCAGCCCGGGTTGCTGATGAGTCTTGCAGTTTTGATCTGCTCTCGATTGATCTCGGTTAAGCCATAAACAAAATCACGCTGCAGCTCGATTGCCGAATGTTTCCGCCCATAGTGCTGTTGAAAAATGTTTTGATCTCGAAGGCGAAAGTCACCTGATAAATCTATCACCTTCGTACTCTGAGGCAGGCGCGGTACGATCTCCATTGCCTGGCCGTGGGGCAACGCTAAAAATACGCAATCGAGATTTTCATTTTCTTTCAGGTCATCCGGAGCACTTATGAATCGCAGTTTGGTAAGTCCAAGAAGGTTACGATGAACCTCGCCCACCTCTTTACCAGCGTGTTCGTTGGCCGTCACCAACCTGATTTCGACCTCGGGATGACCCAGGAGGATTCGTAACAGTTCCGCACCGCCATAGCCTGAGCCGCCGAAGATGCCGACACGGCGAGTCGGAAACGCAGAGGTGTCGCGAAGTGCCAAGTTGGTATCGACCTGTTCGTTGTGCTTGCTGCTAGCTTCAGACATAAGTCCCTCCTCGTAACTCGGTGTCACTGTGTAGACACCGTAGACCAGGGAGACTCAGTGGCCATGTTGGACATAGTGGCAGGGATAGACAAACGCGACGCCACAACTTCAAAAAGCTTAAAACCATCGCGCCGAGCGTTTGCTGCCGCAATACCAAACTCACGCTCGATATACTCTTCACCCATTCTCGAGTCAGTAACGGATCCCGAAACTAGATCAACCTTAATGCCACGTTTGCGAAACAGTTCGATACCACCCCACGCGCCCACGTAATCGGAAGCACAAAAGACTATGGCTGCCGTCGCTTCTCGAATCTCCTGATCATCAAAAACTGATTCAACCGAGTATCCTCCAAGAATTCCGTCCCCTAACTCGATTGTAATCAGATCGGGGGAGCACTCATTAAGTTGCGCAATGATTGCCTTAGCAATGGGAGCTAAATCACCAACGCCTACTGTTGATGGCAGACCACAATCCAGAAAGCTTGCAGTCGCGACAGCGCCATGATCAGACATGTTAAGCGTGTCTCTTAAACAGGCGACGCCAGACAGTTTTCCGGCTGCCACTCTCAGGCCAGCACGCGTCGCTTGCTTGATCAGTTCAGTAGCAGCATAGGTCTTGCCGCTATTCATGCTGGTCCCAGCAATTAAGACCAAAGGAGGTGTATTCCCTAGCGTGTAGCGCAGCGGCACCGCAGAATCGCCAATGTTTAGGACCTGACCCGCTTCGTTACAAACCATCCCCAACACTTCAACTTCGATCGCGTCTCCGAGGCTCGAATGATGGCCCGTGCAGCAACCTACCACGCCCCCCATATTGAGCAGATGCAGATGGTCTCCCACCTGAACCTTTTCGGGAACGTCGCCGACAAAGCCTTTCAACGCTCGTCTGCAGCCAAGAACACCAATCAGCACGTCGCCGGGATTTACCTTTGCCAGCCGACCAGTAGGTAGCTCGAGCATGTTGTAGGTGGCGCTGTCAGTAAGTGCCCGAACTGCAATCGTGTCACCGGCTCGGGGATGATCAGTCGAGGTAATGACGGCGTTCGTCTTTGATAAGCCCAAAGGCGAAGTTGCTGATCCGACCTTATCAGCTTCAATTATTCTGATGGTTTGTTGCTCTTGATTGATCATGTTCGCTTATCCGGCTTTCTTAATTTAAGCTTGGCTTCCACCCCTTAATCTGAGTCTTAAGGCGTTGAGCTTGATAAATCCTTCGGCATCCTTTTGATTGTAAACATCGTCAGCTTCAAAGGTTGCTGTATTCTCATCGTAGAGCGAATGCGGCGAGCGTCTCCCCACGACAATGGCATTGCCGCGATAGAGTTTAAGGCGAACATCCCCACTGACGTTTAGCTGAGTCTCGTTGATTATCGTGCGCATCAGTTCAGACTCAGGGGCAAACCAAAAGCCGTAGTAGATGCTTTCCGCGAACTTGACTGCCAGTGAATCGCGTAGGTGCATTACCTCCCGATCCAGGGTTATCGATTCGAGTGCGCGGTGAGCCGACTGAAGAATCGTCACACCGGGTGTTTCGTAAACGCCTCTTGATTTCATGCCGACGTATCGGTTCTCGACGAGATCTACCCGGCCAATTCCGTGGGCGCCGCCGAGTTCGTTGAGCGTCTCAAGCAAAGTTACGGGAGCCATTGGGGTTCCGTTAATCGCTACCGGTTCACCTTGAACAAATGAGATCTCAACGTATTCAGCCTCTGATTTGGCATTTTCAGGAGATTTGGTTAGCTGAAAAATAATTTCTGGTGGTTCTACCCAAGGGTCCTCGAGAATGCCACCCTCATAAGAAACATGCATGAGGTTCCGGTCAGTTGAATACGGTTTCTCGTGAGTTGCGGAGACAGGAATATTGTGTTTCTTCGCAAAGGCGATTAGATCGCTACGTCCCTTGAACTCCCACTCGCGCCATGGAGCTATAACCTTGATGTCGGGTTGAAGCGCATAGTAGGTAAGTTCAAAGCGCACCTGATCATTACCCTTTCCAGTAGCTCCATGCGCAACGGCGTCGGCTCCCTCCAGGCGCGCTATTTCGATCTGACGTTTGGCAATTACGGGCCGGGCTAGCGACGTGCCCAGCAGATATACGCCTTCATAAACAGCATTAGCTTTCACAGCCATCCAGACGTAATCACGTACAAATTCTTCGCGCAGATCTTCGACGTAGAGTTTGGAGGCTCCCGTTTCGAGAGCCTTTGCTTCGAGACCGTCAAGTTCTTCTCCCTGGCCGACATCTGCGCAGTAGCACACCACTTCTGCGCCGTACTTTTCTTTGAGCCAGCGCAGCATTACTGAAGTATCAAGCCCACCTGAATATGCTAAGACGAGTTTCATGTTAGTCCGTAGTCCGTTGTCAGTGGTC
>CAZNPP010000001.1:106622-108742 GCA_964574785.1 uncultured Chloracidobacterium sp.
GACATCACTGGAACAACTCCCATATTTTCTTAATTGCCGCCCGTTGGTCCTTTGGCTCATTGACAGCAATAAAGATCGTGTCTTCACCAGCGAGCGTTCCTACGATCTCTGGGATTGTCTCTCTGTCAATATCAACGGCTACCGCGGAAGCGAGTCCTGGCTCCGTTTTGACAATCACCAAATTACTACCAGCCGTTTCTAATGCCAGGAGACCACGAGCGGCAGCTCCGTTGGTCCGCGGTAGCAGATAACGTCCGTGGTGCTTGATTACGCCTAACTCCTCCAGATCTCGAGAGATGCTTGACTGAGTTGCAGGCATTCCAGCCCGCTCAAGCAAGGAACTCAACTCCTCCTGAGTGCCAATCGGTTTCGCTTGAATCAAGCTCAGTATCTTCTTTTGTCGAATATCTTTTCGCATCTAAACATCTCTTTGGCAGTATGCAAATAACTTGCATACTCGCTGCATAGATGCATAAACTAGCATGACCGCTGCCTAAGGGTCAAATTTGTGATAAGGGTTTTTGGTCTTTGGTCTTGGGGCTTTGTTAATCGACAATCGGCAATCGCAACCGACAATCGTCAATCTTTAATTGACTTCATTACTTCGAAAGGAACACTCGAATGAAAAACCTCTGGGGTGGTCGGTTTAAGGGCAAGGCCGATCCGGGATTCGCGGCGTTCAATCAATCGTTTAGTTTTGACCGGCGCCTATTTGAGTTTGATGTGCGGGCCAGCATTGCACATTGCAACGGGCTCATTAACGCTGGTCTATTAACCGAGGCTGAAGGTGCGAGCATTAAAGATGGCCTGCAAAGGATACTCCTACTCGGGCTGTCGGATCCTGGCTATTTCGATGAACTCGATTCTGAGGACGTTCATTCTTTTGTTGAAAGTCGCTTGGTGGACTTGATTGGCGATCTCGGGCGCAAGCTGCACACGGGCCGGAGTCGAAATGATCAGGTGGCCACAGATCTGCGACTTTGGTTGCGAGAAGCAATTGATCAGATCAGGGAGAGAGTTCGTCTTGTCCAGGTGGCACTGCTGGATCTTTCAGAAGCGCACATTAGCGTTGTTTTTCCAGGCTTCACACACCTTCAACGTGCGCAGCCGATCCTTTTTGCGCATTGGTGCCTCGCTTATTTTGAGATGCTTGAGCGGGACAAGGAACGTTTTGCTGATGTCCTTAGGCGTGTAAACGTGCTACCCCTGGGGTCGGCGGCGTTGGCTGGCACGTCATATCCCATCGACCGTGAAGCGATTGCACGTGAATTAGGATTTGATAACGTTGCTCGAAACAGTCTCGATGCAGTGAGTGACCGAGACTTCTGCGTCGAGTTTGCGGCAGCTTGCTCACTGGTTATGGTCCATCTATCACGCATTGCGGAAGACATTATCCTGTATTCGACAGCGGAGTTTGGTTATTTTGAATTAAGTGACGCGGTTGCTACCGGCTCGAGCGTGATGCCGCAGAAGAAGAACCCGGACTCGATGGAATTAATCCGAGGCAAGTCTGGACGCGTCTTTGGGCATCTAACGACGCTTTTGACAATGCTCAAAGGCTTGCCGATGGCTTATAACAAGGACATGCAGGAGGACAAAGAAGCTTTATTTGGAGCTTATGATACCGTCACCACCTGCCTCGAGGTGACGGCAACGGTCTTGCGGAACCTGAGTGTGAACGAATCTAAAGCTCTGGCTGCGGCCTCCCAAGGATATCTAAACGCTACTGAGTTGGCAGATTATCTGGTCCGCAAAGGAATGGCATTTCGTCAGGCGCATGAAGTGGTAGGCCAACTTGTTCTCAAAGCGATCGAGAGGAGAGTTGAATTATCGGAACTCTCACTCGATGAATTTCGTTCAAGCTCAGACTTGATCGAAGAAGATGTTTTTGAAGCTTTATCGCTGGACCAAACACTTGGCACAAAATCGCAGAGAGGTGGCACGTCACCTGAGCGTGTCCGTGAAGCGCTTGTTGAAGCACGTCGGCGAGTAATGGGTTATGGGTGATTGAGTAAAGAACTCGGGAGTCAGAAGTCAGCGTCAGAAGTCAGGAGTCAGGAGTCTTCTGACTTTTGGTTTCTCTCCAGAAACTCCTAGTTCCAACATACCCTAAACTTCAG
>CAZNPP010000002.1:0-50488 GCA_964574785.1 uncultured Chloracidobacterium sp.
GAAGCCTCCCACATCTGCGGAAAACCCGAAACTTCAGTAAGGCCTGGCATGGTATTGAGTTCGTTCAGCAAGAGTTCCCCATTGTCGCGGCGAAGAAAGAAATCCACTCTAGCCAGTCCAGCTCCATCTATCGCCTTAAAGGCCTGCACAGCCATCCGCTGAATTCTGGAAGTAAGTGTCTTTGTAATCTGAGCCGGGACGACGAATTTGACATGCCCGGTATTGGTATATTTCTCCGCATAATCCAAGAACTTTGCTGCCTCATCATAGACCACATACTCTCCCGGCAAACTAGCCTTAGGTTCGTCGTTACCCATCACCGCGCACTCAATTTCGCGAGCGTCCAAAGCTTCCTCGATCATTATTTTGCGATCGTACTTAGCCGCCAGCTCAATAGCCTCGCCGAGTGACTCCTTACTAGTGGCTTTCGAAACACCAACGGAGGAACCGAGGTTTGCTGGCTTCACAAAACAGGGAAAGCCAATTTGGCGCTGCACTCTTCGTTGAACAGCAGCGGCATTTGCCCTCCATTCAGCGCGAAGAAACCAAATATAACGGCAGATTGGGAGCTCGGCGGCAACAAAGAGCGACTTCATGGTGACCTTGTCCATCCCGCAAGATGAGGCAAGTACTCCGCAACCGACGTACGGAATGTCAGCCATCTCCAATAAACCCTGGATCGTCCCGTCTTCACCATAAGGACCATGAAGCAAAGGAAAGACGACGTCCAGGCGTTCCATAGGTAAGGATCGCCCATTTGTCTTCAACCGTGTCAACCCTTGATGCGAAGGATCTCCAAGAATGGCTACATCACTTCGATTTCGCGCAACCATGTTAGCGGGAAACAGGTTTCTTGCGCTCGCGGGAAGAAACTTTGCCGCTTCCGGAGGCGAAAGCCACTTCCCTTCCTTGGTAATCGCAATGGGAACTACGTGATATTTCTTCGAATCGATTGCTTGCACAACAGAGCGAGCTGACCGAACTGAAACCTCATGCTCGCCAGAACGGCCGCCGAATATGAGTCCAACACAAAGCTTTTCCTCCAACGCAACCTCCGTCCCTAAAGTATCGTTTTGCCAAGGGCGGAAAGGATTAGCTCCACCCCAAGTTCGGCAGTTTTGTTGTTTATATCGAGCGCGGTATTAATTTCCACTACCTCCAAAGAACGCATTCCGCCTGCTTCCGCAATCAGCTCCATGGCGAGATGAGACTCGCGGTAGGTGAGCCCTCCACGCACCAACGTGCCTGATCCTGGCGCATCCCCAGGATCCAGCGCATCGACATCGAAGGTGACGCCATAACCTGCGGTGCCACGCGAGGCGATTGCGATAGCCTCCTTCATAACTGTACTCATTCCTCGCTCGTCGATCTCACGCATGGTAAAGAACCTGATCCCAAGCTTCCGTATCAGTTCCCTTTCACCTGGATCTATATCCCTGGCTCCTACGTGAGCACACAGTTGAGGATTCACTTTAGGCGCGAAACCAGCTACGCCCGTTAACTCTGGCGTTCCATAGCCCAGCAACGCAGCCAGTGGCATTCCGTGAATGTTTCCGGAAGGAGTCGTTTCAGGTGTGTTCATGTCGGCATGAGCATCGAACCAGATCAATCCCAAACTCTGGTTGCGTCCGCGATAAAAGGATGACACACCTGCTATTGAGCCTATCGCTATGGAATGATCACCACCGAGAATAACCGGCAACTCGCCTGCAGAAACAATTCCATAAACCTCAGTAGCCAATTTTTCACATGCATCGCTGATTTCTCGAAGGTACTTAAGCTTCTCCGCTGGATCGGGAGTAGTATGTGGTCTCTCAAGCCGGAGGTCACCCAGATCTCGAACCTCGTATCCTAGTCGGGCTATGCGCTCATTAATTCGCGCCACCCTTAGCGCGGCAGGTCCAATATCGACTCCAGCCATGCTTGCGCCATAGCCTAAAGGAACTCCCAAGATAGAAACAACTTGCTTGGACAGCATCGATTTTTATACAACCACACTCTGAGTCTTTGCTTGAATGATTTGAACAGCCTCCTCCGCAGTAAGCGCGAAGTCCAGGGCACGGACATCTTCCTCACTAACGACGAGGCTTCTTTGCCATTCTTTTACTATTGGCGGCCAACAGTCTCCAAGTAGCACTAACGGACGAGGAGCAATAACCCGAGTCTGAATCTTGTTCCAAACGAGAGACATCTCTGTAACAGTGCCCATACCGCCTCGAATAGCGATGAAACCAACTGAGCGAGTGATTAGATGTTGCAATCTTTCATAAAAGTGAGCAGTCGCAACCTTGTCGGTTAAGAATCGATTCGGCTCAGCTTTGAACTGGTTCATAACTATGCCTAAAACTCGTCCACCTCGCTCACGAGCGCCACGACTGGCCGCCTCCATGACACCAAGATAGCCTCCTGTGCAGATGGTAAACCCTGCTTCCGCAAGCAGTTCGCCAACTCGTTTGGCGACTGCGTATTCTGCGTCAGACTCCTGACATTTAGAGCCTCCAAAAATGGTTACAATTCTTTCCTGCATGTCGCTCATTTGCGTGCCTCACCACTTAGAAAAAGTGAACCGCTGGCTCGATAAGCGATGTAATCTTCCCGCGATTTGAACGATACTCCAGAGTAGCTGTCGGGGATAGGAGTAGGATCGAAAAGTCGTTGGTCCCGGACTTTTGTGAATCCCGCTTGTTCAAAGAGTCTACGATACTCCCGAACACTCAAAAGTTGAACGGGTACTTTGATTTGTTCAATCCATTGATGTGATGCGACATTTTCTTCATAAAGATCAAGTACTGTAACAAACAGACCACCATTCACAAGTACGCGATTAATTTCTTTAAGTGCAGCCAATATATTCGAATAGTAGTAGAGCGATTCCATTGAGAACGCGTGCGTAAACTCTTGATTTGAAAACGGCAGTTTCTCGGCAGACGCCACTTGAAATTCGACATTGGACGGAGGAGTGGAGGTTTCTGAGGCTACTCGAATCATCTCGTCAGCTAGGTCAATGCCGATAACTTTTCCTTCGTAAGCTTTTTCAGCGATTAGACGACTAGCCCAACCTGACCCGCATCCTACATCCAACACACGAGCATCAGGGGAAATCTTCATTCTTTCAATCGCTTGTTCACCGACAGGGCGATGACCGCGTTCCATACTCTCCCCACGGCCGGCGCGGGCCCATTCGTTGAATTCAATGCGGAGATGCTCGTCCATTGACTAGCTGCCAACATTATGGCCGCAGACGATAAAGCATTCGTGGAAAGGGAATGGTTTCACGAATGTGCTCGATACCGCACATCCAGGCCGTACATCGCTCGATGCCCATTCCGAAACCGGCATGAGGCACGCTGCCATAACGGCGAAGATCAAGGTACCACTCGAATGCCTCTTGTGGTAGTTCATGCAAAGCGATCTGTTCCTTTAGGAAGTCAAGTGAGGTTGCTCTTTCACCGCCGCCAATAACCTCGCCATATCCTTCGGGCGCAAGTACGTCGACTCCTAACGCCAGTTCAGAGCGCTCGGGATCTCTTGCCATATAGAAAGCCTTAACCGCTGCCGGGTAGTGATGGACCATTACCGGCCTTTCAAACTGACTCGATAGATAGGTTTCATCAGGGGCGCCAAAGTCACCACCCCATTCGAACCTTGACTCAAGTATACCCTTCTCATAGCCTTCATTAAGGATTCGAACAGCCTCGTCATAGGGAAGCCGTGGAAAAGGGGCCACAATGTTCTCGAGTTTCGCCGTGTCCCGTTCCAAGACCTTTAACTCCTCAGCTCTGTCTTCAAGAACACGTTCGGCAATATTAGAAAGCAAGCGCTCGGATAAAGACATCACGTCATCGAGAGTGGCATACGCCATTTCGGGTTCAACCATCCAGAATTCTGTCAGATGGCGTCTGGTCTTTGACTTTTCCGCGCGGAAAGTGGGGCCAAAGCAGTAGACCTTGCCGAACGCTGCGGCGGTAGCTTCATTGTAGAGTTGGCCTGACTGAGTTAAGTAGGCCTTTTCACCTTCAAAATAATCGACTTCAAACAGGGTTGTGGTTCCCTCGCAAGCGGCTGGCGTAAATATCGGCGCATCGCAAAGCGTGAATCCATCGTTGTCAAAGAAGTTCCGCACAGCCTGGACCACCGTATGGCGCACCTTTAGAACTGCATGCTGACGGCGGGAACGCAGCCAAAGGTGCCTGTGGTCCATCAAGAACTCAGTCCCATGTTCTTTTGGCGTGATCGGGTAGTCGTGTACTTCCTGCAAGACCTCGGCATCTACAACGTCCACTTCGAAACCTCCCGGTGCCCGCTGATCTGCTCGCACTTTACCGCGAATAACGAGAGCCGATTCCTGGCCCAACGCCTTGAGTGATTCCCAAAGCTCAGGTGAGACGGAATTCTTCAATACCACACACTGAACCACTCCGGTACCATCACGTAGTTGAGGAAACAGAATCTTTCCGCTCGAGCGAATATTGTAAAGCCATCCCTTAAGGGTAACCTCTTCGCCCACGTGTTCTGCAAGTTGATTGATGTAAGTATGTCGCGATGCAGCGAGCGCTGAAAATCCGGATTCAGTGGTCATTCAGAGTAATACTATTCCCCATTGATTCGGGCAGTGATCATCCTTCGGAGGGTCGGGAAGCGTTCGAGCCAGTCGGCAGCCTGAAGAACAATCATAAAAGTTGGACTTATGAACTGTTGGTAAGCTTCTCCCCGACCACAAATAGCAGTCTGATACGAGAAGGTGCCAATCGCCTTTAGGCCTCGCTGAATCGTCATCAGCCGAAACTCGCGAGCAAACTCATCTGGATCGAGTGCTGGGAGCCCCTGCAGACGACGCTCTTCAAGAAGAAAGAGCCGATGCGAGCGCACCTCAGCAAGCGACGGTGGCGCAGGCTGGCGGTCCAAAAGGAATGATACGAGGTCGTAACTGGCGGGACCCATGCGAGCATCCTGGTGATCGATAACACGCAGTTGCTGTTCGTGGTCCACCATCAGATTTGCTGCATGAAAGTCTCGATGGCAGAGCACGCGGGGAACCGCAGCAAGTTCTGCAGCGATGTCATTCAACTCTGCCTTTAACTCGGCTAATTCGGCATGTCGAAGCTTTTCGCGTCGAAGACTTCCAAAGTAGTGTTCCGTAAAGAAATCCAATTCCCACGACAATTTCGCCTCATCAAAGGCGAGCTTGCTCGAGATTGAATGCATCTCGCGCGCTCTTTCGGTCGCTTTCTGTATGCGGGCGATTAAGTTTATTGCTTTCTCTTTGTACTCGTCGCACTCATCTTCGGAGGAGGTTTCATAGACGTGGAACAATTGCTGATCGCCCAAATCCTCTTGCACGATAATCCCACTTTGACCATCAACCGCAAAAGTTTCGGGGACTGGAATATCGCACTCGCTGAAAAGGCGAGTGACATCCAGGTAAGGATGGAAGTCGGGATCGAATGGTTCAGGATATACGGCTGCTATGGCGGCCCTCCCTCTCTTCCAAGGAACCCGAAAATAGTTGCGTGTAGAAGCGTCAGGAGTCAAAGGAATGATGGAACCGCTTTTTAATCCCTGATGCTTGAGAAATGTTTCCAGCCGTTCAGTAGCGGTGGCTTGAAAGGCATTCACAGTTACCTGTTTCGCTGAACTCATCTGTGACTAGAGCGGTCCAATTTCGATTCCAAAAGAATCAACGTTCGCGGATTGTATCACTGCGTCAAAGGCACGACAAAATTATCACCTCGAAAATCGCCTTTTAATGCCTTGGCAGGAGGGGTTCGTCCCCGAACCAGTAAAGCTTGTACAACAACACTGTTTTCAATGATTTCCCCAGAGGGAATATTGACATCATCGCCGAGCACAACCCTATTAATCCTTGCCCCGGGCCCAAGCGATACATTATCCCAAAGGATGGAGTCGCTTACACTGTTCGGGTCGGGTATACGACATCTGACGCCCGCGAACCAGTGTTCCCCGCGCTCAGCGAGTAGTGCAAGACTGATGTCAAGGTAGCGCTGAATAGTGGACAGTTCGTACCAACTGCCCGATGCAACATGTGCGGCGATCTTCTCACCAGCAGCGATGGCTTGCGGGTAAACATCCGTCGTCGAATGGGAAAAAACACCCCGTGGGATGTAATTGAAGATTTCTGGTTCAAGGATTTGAATGCCAGTGAACATCAAGGGTTCCTCAGCAGTCGATTCATCGGGCATACCGCCAAAGCTTTGGATAAACCCTTTTGCCGTATGGACCACAGTGAAACGTTCGCGTCTGGGATTAGGGAGTAAGACCAGCGTCGCGATTGCGCCTGTACGGTGATGTGTCTCAAAGGCAGAGTTCAGATCGATGTCGGTGATTATCTTGCCATTTACGACTACGAACGTTTCGTCAGCAAGCAGTGCTCTGGCATTATCGAGTGCGCCGCTTGTACCGAGGATTTCTGGTTCCTCGATGTACTGGAGAGTAACGCCAAAGCGGCTCCCATCACCTAAGGCTGCACGAACTGATTCCGGCCGGTGATGGAGGTTGACGACTATGTCGCGACAGTTGTAGTTGGCAAGGTACTCCGCTACGTAGCCAACGAGTGGCTTACCGAGAATTGGAATAGCGGGTTTAGTTCGATCTTCAGTTAATGGCCAGAGGCGTGTGCCATAACCTGCTGAAAGGATCATCGCATGCATGCGAGCTTACTCTAAAGCTAGGAAGCCTTGGAGGCGTCGCGGATCATGAGGTCGAAGGTGCCAGGAGCAACCTTACGAAATCTTGTATTGCGATTTAATGAGACGGCGATACTGATAGTTGGATTCTGACCCGTAAACTTAAAGCCGCCTTCCAAGAGCCTGTTGTAGATCTCGTTTACGTGAAGCGGTCCACCTTCTTCTCTGAGCAATAATGTGACGGCTTGCGGGATGGTTCGGTCCATAAACCGATCACTCATGGCTTCAATATTGTTTCTGATGGCCGGAATCTGTTGACGCTTCGGCTCTATTGGGGCAAATCCCCGTGCAGGCGGTTGGGATTGCCGCATAGCTGCTTCCAATTCAGCGTCAGTGGGAAGCCCGCTCGAGAGATTGTTCGAAGCCAACACGGAGGACAGTAGACGATAGATGGCAGCTTCACTTTGACTCGCCAGGAGATCCATCTCTGCCAATTCGGCGCGCACAGCATCCGCTTCTGCTTCAAGTTCTCTGAGCCGAGCGGCTAGATGCATGCGTGCGGCACGTGACTGGCGCAGGCTTTGTTCCAAACGGGATAGAAGGTTTTCGTTGGCTCTCTCCATGGCGGCAAATCTTAAATGGAAATGAGGAATTTAACAATAGGTTCCTGAAGTACAAAGTCCAAGGTCCAGGATCCAAAGGGACTTTGGACTTTGGACTTTGGACATACGCTTCACCGGTCGCGTTCGAGAACATAGGTGGGGATAGCCCTTAAAGCATCGCAGTATTCTGAATCGGGAAGTATGTCCAGACAATCCCTAGCTTTGGCAGCAAAAAAGTTCGCTTGTGCTCTCGCTTGCTCAAGCGCGCCGGTACTCTCAACCATCGATAAAAGCTCAAGGCGTGGAAGGCTGGCATAGCTGCCGTCGCGCATGATTGTCTTAACGATATCCCTGGCAGAGGGGTCCTCCTCCAACAGATAGATCAATGGCAGTGTGATCTTACCACCGAGCAGGTCCACGCCAGCCGCTTTTCCGAGATTGTCCTCTGTAGCTGTAAAGTCCAATAAGTCATCAATGAGTTGAAATGCAGTTCCCAAATACATCCCATAATCCCGAAGGGCCAACTGTTGCCTTTCGGACGCCGAGGCGAGAATTGCTCCCACTTCACAGCAGGCGCTGAAAAGGTATGCAGTCTTTCGCTGTAATACATCAAGATATTGTTCTTCAGAGACGTCAGTCTCTCCGAGAAGGGTCAACTGCAATAATTCGCCCTCAGTCATTTTTCTGGTCACTGCTGTCAAGATATCCAGAATCGGCAATGAACGCTCAGCCAAGCTCGTTTCAAAGGCTGACATATAGAACCAGTCGCCCATCAATACCGCAGTATCGTTGCCGTAAAGAACATTCACAGTGGGGCGGTTTCTACGGGTACTCGCCTCATCGATGATGTCGTCATGGACCAACGTAGCAGTGTGAAGAAACTCCATGACGGTTGCCATGCGAATTGAGTTGTAGCGAGAACCATCTCCTCCTGAAGCGTAATTGGAAAGGATGGTAAGTGCGGGTCTAACTCGCTTCCCACCTGACGCGCGCAGATAATCTCCGATATAAGCGATGACCTGCACATTTGAGCGGGCTTGGCGCTCAAATTCTTTCTCAACATGCTGAAGCTCTGAAGTAATCAGACTGAATATGCGTTGAGCCGAAAGCCCTGCCTCCTCAAAAGCCAGTATGTTGCCGGATGTTTGCATCGCGCTAGTTTGATCGATAGTTCGTAAACTGCATATGAATGCCAAAGTCCTTAGCTTTCAAGCTCGCGATTACGTCTTGAAGCGTATCTCGGTCCCTACCCGATATACGTACGATGTCACCTTGGATTGCGGCCTGCACTTTAGCTTTGGAATCCTTAATGAACTTTACTATTTCTTTGGCTTTGTCCTGCGGAATTCCTTGTTGGATTTCGACGTGTTGCCTGACGGTCCCGCCTGCAGCCTGTTCAATCTTTCCGTAACTAAAGGCCTTCAACGGCACACCGCGACGAACCAACTTCTGTTGCAGGATGTCATTCATATTGCGCAGTTTGGTTTCGTCTTCGGCGGAAAGCACCAACTCTTTTGTTTCGAGAACCACGTTGGCCGAACTCCCCTTAAAATCGAATCTCTGCCTCACCTCTTTAATGGTCTGGTGAATGGCGTTGGTAATCTCTGCTCGATCAACCTGAGAGACGATATCAAAGGAGTTCTGTTGAGCCATCAGCTTCTCTGATCCCTGGGTGCAGATCTCTTAATTGCTGGATTAGTGAGAATAACATCAAAGAGCCAGCATGTGAAAGTTGTCGCTAGCGGCCTTTAAGTCGCTAGCGGCCTTTAAAAGGATGAAGGATGAAGGAGCTAGAAGTCAGGAGTCATTAGTCAGAAGCCAGAAGGACTTCTGAATTCTGACTCCTGACTCCTGACTCCTGACTTCATCCTTTATCCTTTTCCCAAAGATTCTCCGGAAGTTACTGGTTGTGATCTCTGCGATTTCTTCAAGCGGTACTCCGTGGAGCTCGCTGAGGCATCTTGCGACCTCAACAACATACGCTGGTTCATTTCTCTTGCCTCGAAATGGCACCGGCGAAAGGTAAGGGCAATCAGTTTCGATAAGAATCCTGTCCAAAGGAACACTCTTCGCAACCTCACGCAATGCATCGGCTTTCTTAAAAGTGACAATGCCCGAAAAAGAGATCGCAAAGCCCAGGTCAAGAACTGCCTCAGCAAGCTTCAAACTGCCACTGAAGCAGTGCATAACGCCCGGAAGCGAAGAGTTGCCCCACTCTCTCATAAGAATATCGACCGTCTCTTCTTCGGCATCACGGGTGTGAATGATTACCGGGAGGCGAACTTCGCGGGCGGATTGGAGCTGGCGTCGGAATACCTCTTTCTGCACATCACGCGGCGAATTGTCGTAATAGAAATCAAGACCAATCTCCCCCCAAGCAACTACCTTTACATTACGGTTAATAAGCTGTTTGATATTTTCATTGGCCTTATCATCGAACAGACGAGCATCGTGTGGATGAGTTCCAATAGCAACGTAGATATCTTCATGCTCATTCGCCAGTTCGAGCGCGCGTTCAAGCGACCGGCTGTGAGGGTCCCCGGTGCCAATGTTAAGAATGGTGTTTACGCCAGCGTCACGAGCTCGCTGAATGACCTCATTTCGATCTGGGTCAAATTCAGGGCCATCAAGGTGAGCATGTGAGTCGATAAACATTACTTCGGGACGAAGGAAGTCAGGAGTCAGGAGCCAGAAATCAGCATAGGACCACCTTAAGGTGGTTGGGAGAACCAGAAACTCTAGGTGGGCTCCCATTTGTCATTTGTAACTATTTGTAACTTGTCATTTTTCATTTTTCGTCTGCCAGTCTTCGTAGTTTTCATGCTCGTCTGTCAGCCCTAACTCATGCTCAGCGAGCGCTCAAAGGGGAATATGAAAAACAATGAACAATGAAAAATGACGAATTACAAATGAGGTTCGGGAGTTCTGGCGTGCAGCCTTCTGGCTCCTGACTCCTGAATTCTGGCTTCCAGCTTCTTCATACTTCATCCTTTACCTCAAACGGGCGCCGTTCGGAACATCCTCAGTAAACGTAGCTAGCACTGGCCGACCTTCATCACCAATTGATGCCGCCACAACCATACCTTGCGACTCATAACCGCGCAGTTTACGCGGCTGTAGGTTTGCAACAATAACGACCTTGCGCCCAATCAGCTTCTCAGGTTCATAGTACTGGGCGATTCCAGCCAGTATTTGACGCGGCTTCTCCTCCCCAATATCAACGCTCAGTAAAAGTAACTTGTCGGCTTTTGGGATTCGTTCCGCCTTGAGCACTTCGCCAACTCTAAGATCAACACGAGCAAAATCGCCGATGTCGATCAGATTAGAAACGCCTTCGACCGCATCTGCCTCAGTGGCGCCACGCATTGGGGGGGCAACAGGTTTCGTATCAGCTGTTGCTCCAGCCGTCACCGCATCTGCTTCAGTCGCATGAGTTCCAGAGGATGTACTGGTTGCCTGGATCTCAGTTAATGTCTTCTGCTTATCTATCCTCGGAAACAGAGCCTTCACCTCCCCAATTCTGGTGCCTTCAGCAAGATCTCCCCACTTTAACTGAGGAGGATCACTGGTCGCTAAGCTTCCACCTAAACCAAGTTGACTATTTAATTCTTCCGCAGCCTGTGGCATGACTGGATAAAGTAAGACGCTGAGCCAACGCAACGACTCGGCTGCTCGGTACAAAACAGCGTTCAAGGTCTGTCGTTGATCTTCATCCTTAGCCAGGTCCCAGGGTTTGGCTTCCGTTATCATCTTGTCAATCCGTGCCACTACAGACCAAGCAACTTCCAGAGCGCGACTGAAAGCAAGGTTTTCAAAGTGAAGCAGAAACTGATCGCGTGCGTGCTCGATGAAACCAGCAATAGTAGTCTCATCAGTATCGACACCGGTGCGCTTCGCAAAGAGGAGTTTGTCTTCAGAGATTCGTCCCGAAGGAATCTCTCCGCCGCAATATCGCTCAATCATGGTAAGAGTACGGCTGGAAAGGTTGCCCAGACCACCGGCCAGATCGCTGTTGGCTCTATCGATTAAGGCCTCATACCAAAACCGCCCATCCTGTCCAAACACCATCTCCCGCAGACAGAAGTAACGAATTGCGTCGACTGAAAAGTATTTGTGGAGCACATCAAGCTCAACTGTATTACCCAGAGTTTTGGACATCTTGCGTCCGAGTTGGTCCACCCACATGCCATGCGCGACTACTCCGAGTGGCTGCTCGACATTAGCGGCCATTAAGAACGCAGGCCAGTAGACAGCATGGAAACGAAGAATATCTTTTCCGACAAAGTGAACAGCTGGCCAATATTTGGAAAACCCTACAGTGCGATCGCGTTCGTTGCCATATCCGATTGCGGTTATGTAATTGGTCAATGCGTCGAACCAGACATAGATCGTATGTTGTGGATCATCTGGTACCGGTATTCCCCAACTTACTGAACTGCGAAGACGGCTAATCGAAAGATCCTGTAACCCTCCACGCACAAAACTAATGACTTCATTACGACGCGAGTCTGGCCGAATAAAATCGGGGCGCGTTTCATAAAGTTCAAGCAAGGCATCAGCATAGTCTGAAAGCCGAAAGAAATAACTTTCTTCAGATACGCGATCCAGAGCTATCTCATGTATTAGACAAAGCGGAGGGTCACCGGCTCTCTCTGGCTTAATGTATTCGTCTTCTGTCTTGTAGGCTGCGCAAGGTGCACAAAACCAACCTTCGTAGTGACCCTTATAGATCGCGTCTTGGCCCTTCGGGGTTTTTGAAGCTGCCACTTGACGCCAAAACTTGCTAACGCCTTCGGCATGAAAAGGAAAAGTGGTCCGCATAAACATGTCGTAACCACCATGCTCAGTATCGAGGCCAAACTGCGAGGTCATCCGCTGGTAGTAATCAACTACATACTCGGCTTGCTCCGCGGGCGAGCGACCAGCGCGGGCAGCGGCACGTTCGACATTGATTCCATGCTCATCAGTGCCGGTAAGAAAATAGGTATCAAATCCACGCTGCTCTTTATAGCGATGCACAGTATCCACAACGATCATCACGTAGAGATGGCCCAAATGCGGTAGGCTATTGGCATAGTAGATGGGGGTTGTGACGTAATAGGTGTTCATTATTAGGTCTTTGGTCTTTGGTCTTTGGTCTTTGCTCTTAGGACGCCAGAAGTCAGGAGTCAGAAGTTAGAAGTCAGAAGTCAAAAGCCGAAGTAAGAAGGGCGTAGCAAACTCCCGAGCCTCATTTGTCATTTGTAATTCGTCATTTTTCATTTGCATTCTAATGGTTCCCCTTGACCCTTCAGTGAGTGCTTAATAGGAGAAATGAACGACAAATGAACGAGTTAATGAAAAATGACAAACGACAAATGATTCTCGGTGCCCCTTAACTGTTAGCCAAGCCTCAGAGTTTCTGGTTCTCGCAACCACCTCGAGGTGATCCGACGATGACTCCTGACTTCTGACTTCTAGTCACCACTCATCACTAGCGGCCTAAGGCCTTATCAGTGCCATTGCCTCGGCACGGGTACGAGGATCTTTGCGAAATCCCCCTAACACAGCAGAAGTAACGGTTTTTGCATTTGCCTTTCGTACCCCTCTCAAGGTCATACACGTGTGCTCGGCTTCAATTACCACCATGACCCCGATAGGCTTCAAACCCTCATATAACGTCGATGCAATGTCTGTGGTCAATCGCTCCTGCACCTGCAACCGGCGCGAGAACGTCTCAGCAATGCGAGCAAGCTTTGAAAGTCCCAGAATCCGACCTTCCTTTGGAATGTAGGCGATGTGGCACTTTCCCACAAATGGAGCAAGATGATGCTCGCACATCGATGCGATGCTGATGTCCTTTACAATCACCATCTCATCGTGCTTGTCTCCCGGCAAAGGCACTAGATGCGTCTTTGGATCCTCGCGCATTCCCGATGTGAGTTCAGCGAACATCTCGGCCACTCTTTGGGGGGTTTCCCGCAGACCTACTCGACTAGGATCCTCGCCAATGCCCTGAAGAATCAAGCTAACCCCTCGAGCGATCATCTCTAGATCGACCGTCTTTTCACCCGAGGCCGAATTTGGTTCCTTTTCGGAAAACTTTATAACCATACGCTCTCCTACTAGCTGGCTAACTTTCGGTACCTTCAAATGCGTTACGCGCAGCTTCTTCCACTGCCCTCAGCGACACATTTGCTGCCAGGGCTGCGCGCCGGCACTGCTCGTATTCCGGCATCGCATTCACTATTCGACCATGCAGCCTTGCAACTTTGACGTCAATAGCACCATAGGGCGTGTTCACAGAAACTACCTCACGTTCTAAGGCTCGACGCCGAACATCATATCTACGAATGCCTAGCGTTGTAGTTTCGGCAAACACTAGCTCCATCAGTTTCTGTTCATCTGCGGCTCGAGACAGTACTGAGAGTAGAATGCCTGGACGGTCCTTCTTCATCTGCACGGGAGTGAAGTAACAGTCGAGCGCACCGAGCTGCAGAGCACGTTCCATTACATGGCCAAAGACCTTTGGTGACATATCGTCAATATTCGTCTCCAGCATGATCAGATGTTCGTCTCTGCTTCCTTCAACCGAATCATTGCCAATCAGCACCCGTAGCACGTTAGGAAACTTCTCATACTCCCTCGTGCCGGCGCCAAAACCAGTTTGTTCGAGTTTCATTTCTGGAATTGGACCATACTCGGAGCATACGGTAGTTATAATCGCAGCGCCAGTTGGCGTCACTAGTTCGCCCTTAATATCTGTGGAATAGATCGGCGCGCCTTTCAGCAGTTCAGACACGGCCGGGGGTGGTACCGGAAAACGGCCGTGTTCCATTTCCACAAAGCCACTGCCAACGTGTAGCGGCGAACACACGAAGCGTTCTACGTTCAGTAACTCGAAACAGATTGCTGCTCCAACAACATCAACAATTGCATCTAGCGCTCCTACTTCGTGAAAATGCACATCTTCAATTGGAACGTGATGGACCGTTGCTTCAGCTTTAGCCAGTCGCGTGAAGATCTTTGCCGCACGCGCCTTTACCGTCTCGTTTAAGTGAGAGTTAGAAATAATATTTAGAATGTCTTTTAGATGACGATGCGTGTGCTCTGCCGGTGTCTTGACGCGAGCATATGTTGCATTGAGCCCTGACTTGTCTACCTTTACAAAATTTAGCGAGTACCCCTGAACTCCTAGCAAAGAAAGCTGCTCAAGCAATATCCCTTCGCTTACGCCGGCAGCGACCATGGCTCCAAGAATCATGTCCCCACTAGCGCCTGCAAAACAGTCAAAATAGAGAGTTCTCATATAACTAAAAACGCAGTGTCGATAATATGACGCCTGCCTTACCCGTTAAGACTTCATCACAATAATCAGACAACGGAGTCCGCTCAGGATTTACCTCACAAAGATAAGCACCTGCGGCGCACGCGATCTCCGGCAAGCTCGCGGCCGGGTAGACGAGCGCCGAGGTTCCTACGACAACGCATAGATCACAACTCGCGGCCTTAGCTGAAGCGTGTTCATAGGCTCCTGGAGGTAGAATTTCACCAAAGAGAACGACATCAGGTCTCAGGTGGTCACCACATTCAAGGCAGGCTTCAGGCCGAATTCCATTTCGAGGGATATCGTGGCGTGCATTGCAAGTTATGCAACGAGCCCGCCAGATGCTGCCATGCAGCTCGGTTACGTCTTTCGAACCGGCTAATTGGTGAAGTCCATCGATGTTTTGGGTAACGAGTGTGAAATCTTGAAAACGAGCTTGCCAGGCAGCCAAGGCTTGGTGAGCGGGATTAGGTTGTAATGGCTCCAGCAGATTTCGTCGATAGTCAAACCATTCCCAGACGGCTGCGAGGTCCCGCTCTACCATGTCTGTAGACGAGATAACGTCGAAGGGCATTCCCTTCCATACGGCGGTTTGACCACCACCGCGAAAGGTCGGGACGCCTGATTCAGCGGATATACCGGCGCCCGTCAAGACAAACACATGCTTGGCCCGAGCAAACCGCTCCGCCAATTCATTAGAAACAAGAGGCGTTTTTTGCGTCTGCATTGTTAAAAGACGGATGGTAACAGACCAGCGATGAGAAGTGTCAAATGGTGGAGTGAATCGTGAATCGTGAACCGTGAATGGTTTGAATGGTTTGAAGACTAGCATGGCGATTCGTTTCACCATTCACTATTCACTATTCATCCTTCACCTAAGCTATACTCAGCGGTTTCGTGAAGTCACAGAATCGAGGGGTGGAGCATATCGGTGTCGCTTATTCAGCTTCAAAAACAGCTAAAACAACATGTCAAAGAGGCGACTCTTGAATTATTCGGGATCGAACTCGAACACGTGAACGCCGAAGCGCCCCCTCGTGCGGAGCTTGGTGATCTAGCCTTCCCTATCTCCTTTGAGTTAGCGAAACTGATTAAACAAGGAACTGGCGCCAAGGTTGCGCCTCGATCGATTGCCGAGCGACTTAAAGAGAGATTGCAAGCTTTCCCAGAAATCTCAAGGGTTGAAGTTGCCGGAGCAGGTTATCTGAATGTCTTCTTAGATCGAGCTCGACTCCTTTCGACCTTCTCGGGTAACTTCACAGGTGAGCGCGGTGAAGCACCATCAACTGGACCGAAGCAGATGGTCGAGCATACGAGCATCAATCCCAATAAAGCTGCTCACATCGGTCACGTCCGGAACGCCGTGCTGGGTGATACCTTTGTTCGCATCCTACGAGCAGCCGGCAACCGCGTTGAAGTACAAAATTACATCGACAATACGGGTGTTCAAGTCGCGGATGTCGTGGTCGGCTTCATGCACATCGAACATCTGACCTTAGAAGATATTAAGAACCTGGACCATTCCCTTCCCCCTGAACGGCCATTCGATTACTACTGCTGGGACCTGTATACAAAGGTGGGATTGTTTTATCGTGACTCTGACCCAGATGCTGAACCAAATCCCGAGAAGCTCAAGTTGCGTAACGAGGTGCTGCACGCAATTGAAGAGGGTAGTAATACCATAGCTGAGCTTGCTGACTATGTTGCCACGCGAAACGTCGAATGTATTCTCGACACGATGGAACGTCTTGACATTCGGTATGACTTGCTGGCCCGCGAGTCCGAGATTCTTCACCTACACTTCTGGGAACGCGCGTTTGATCTTATGAAGAAGGCGGGGGTGATTCGGTTTGAAACTGAGGGGCGTAACAAAGGGTGCTGGGTAATGCCTTTCGAATCTCACACTGGTACCGATGAACATGAAGCCGACAAGATCATTGTTCGCTCAAACGGAACCGTGACCTACACCGGTAAGGATATTGCGTACCAACTGTGGAAGCTGGGCCATCTTGGTCTGGATTTCTTCTATAAGCCATTCAGAGTTTATGACGACGGCCACACTACCTGGATTACAACCACTGATCCCACAGCTACTGACACCAAGTCTCCTGAATTTGGCCATGGGGTAACAGTCTATAATGTAATCGACTCGCGTCAATCATATCCGCAGGAAATCGTAGCACGTGGCGTTGCGGCCCTGGTCCCTGAAGCAGGGAGAGATGCTAGTGTCCACTTCGGCTACGAAATGGTGGCTCTGTCGCCGGCTGCCTGTGAAGAACTTGGGATTCAATTGACTGAACAGGATCGTTCCCGGTCCTTTATTGAAATGAGCGGTCGTAAAGGTTTAGGGGTCAAGGCTGACGATCTTATCGACCGACTGGAACAGGACGCCCTGCGGGAGGTCCAATCGCGACATCCCGAACTTTCTGAGATCGAGAAGAAGCAGACGGCACACGAGATTGCTGTAGGCGCCCTCCGCTATTTTCTGCTGAAGTTTACACGGACCTCAGTCATCGCATTTGACTTCAAGGAAGCGCTTTCATTTGATGGAGAGACCGGCCCTTACTGTCAATACGCCGCCGTGCGGGCAAACTCGATCTTCCGCAAATTGGATCAAAGTGCACATGAAGCGGCGATAAATCTAATTGAAAAATCCAGCAGCGATACAGAGTTGCGACAGAACCTAGAAACAACTTTGACAGGCGAAGCAGGCACTGAAATATGGTCTCTGATCATGTTGGCCCAAAGACTGGACGAAGTAATTCTTCAGTGCTCAGCCTCGGCAGAGCCCGCTAATCTGGCGAAGTACACATTCAATCTAGCGCGCGCATTTAATCTTTTTTATCACCGGCACAGAATAATTGCTGAGGAAGACCTGAATCGACGAGCCGTGTTGATTGCGGCAGCGGACATTACTCGCCGGCGGTTAACTGAGGCGTTGTCAATGTTGGGCATTGCCGTCCCTGAGCGAATGTAATCTATTACGAAACGTGAGAGTATAAGAACCCCATGCTAATAGTAATGAAAGCCGACGCATCGGAGGCGCAAATCGATGTCGTTGTAGGTGTTATACAGGAGTTAGGTTATAAGGCCCACCCTATGCCTGGTGCGACCCGTACAGCCATTGGCATTACGGGTAATCAGGGAGCAGTTGACCCCGCGCATTTTGAAACGCTTCCTGGAGTAGCTGAGGCAATTCGAGTCAGCAAACCATACAAATTGATTACACTGGATCTGCGGCCGGAGAAGACTGTGATTCGCGTCGGGGATGCAACTATTGGGGGAGATGAACTGGCAATTATCGCAGGTCCCTGTGCAGTTGAGAGTCACGCGCAAGCCTTTGCGGTTGCGGAAGCTGTCCGTCGAAGCGGTGCTCGATTCTTTCGCGGCGGAGCCTTCAAGCCCCGTACTTCACCCTATGCTTTTCAAGGTCTTGGTGAGGAAGGCTTAAGAATACTGGCAGAGATCCGTGATGCTTATGGCCTTAAAATTGTCACAGAAGCAGTCGATGAAAATGGGATCGATCTCGTGGAGCGTTACGGTGATGTAATTCAGCTGGGTGCGAGAAACATGCAGAACTTTTCTTTGTTGCGCCGCGCGGGGAAGGCTCGATTGCCAGTGCTACTGAAACGTGGCCTTTCGTCAACGCTTGATGAGTGGTTGCTTGCAGCAGAGTACATAATGTCCGAAGGTAACTATCAGATCATACTCTGCGAGCGCGGGATTAGGACCTTTGCGCAGCACACACGTAATACGATGGATTTAGCGGCTATTCCGGCGGTGCGCAGACTGTCTCATCTTCCGGTTATTGTTGACCCGTCGCATGGAACAGGAAAGAACTTTATGGTTACGCCACTGGCGCGTGCTGGCGTGGCAGTTGGGGCAGATGGTCTAATAATCGAGGTACACGATCAACCTGAGCACGCGCTCTCGGATGGGGCGCAAGCGCTCACTCTCGATCAATATGAAGAGTTGGTAAGTGAGGTGCGGGCGATCCATGAAGTAATTGCTCCAGCACCAGTGAGTTGAAATCAGCACAAGGGAGGAGAACACGATGAAAGCAAATATCGGAGCGGAAACAAGGGCAATGCCTATGAATACTGGCATTGAAGAGAATCAGCGGGTAGAAATTGCGGAGGGGTTGTCAAAACTCTTGGCTGACACCTTCACGCTGTACTTAAAGACCCATAATTTTCACTGGAATGTTACGGGACCAATGTTTAGGACGCTGCACCTGATGTTTGAGGAGCAATACAACGCTCTGTGGACTGCTAATGACGAAATCGCAGAACGCATCCGCAGTCTTGGTGTCTTTGCCCCCGGCAGTTATAAAGACTTTTCAAAACTTTCTTCGATTGCAGAGGAAGATACTGTGCCTTTGGCTGAGGATATGATTCGGCTCTTGGTAGAAGGACACGAGGCCGCAAGCCGAACAGCGCGTTCAATATTTAGCACTGCTGAACAGGCTCAGGATGCTCCCACAGTGGACCTTTTGACCGAGCGAATGGAGTTTCACGAAAAGACTGCCTGGATGTTGAGGAGCTTGCTCGCTGGCGAAACAGCCACCGCCGCTAAAGGCAGAGGATAATAATTTAGTTTCAACGTTGGTAGCACTGGGAGGTCCCGCAAAGACCTCCCTTCAGTGCTT
The DNA here is from genome assembly GCA_964574785.1 of uncultured Chloracidobacterium sp. Classification (GTDB taxonomy): domain Bacteria; phylum Acidobacteriota; class Blastocatellia; order Pyrinomonadales; family Pyrinomonadaceae; genus PSRF01. The sequence continues at coordinate 19,201 of CAZNPP010000002.1, forward strand.
TAGCTTGGTATCTACAATTCGCCCGAGAGTATCTGCGGCAGCTTGTTTGAGAAGGCCGAGCGGGGAAGGACATGCGTATAGCCAACTTCAACCGCGCGTTCCCGAATCTCCGTCATTACGTGTGAGTAGAATCCCAGTAGTGGAATAGACGAGGATGCTGGATCTGAGCGTAACCTGAGTGCGAGGGCAAAGGGATCGAGTTTCTGCGATTGAAGGTCGACAATAATAAGATCCGGAGAGACTTTCAAACTGTCGACTACGGCATCGAGGTTCCGAACGAAACGAATCTTCACATCCAGATGTTCCGCAGTGGCGCGGATCCTTGAGGCAAACATCATATCGTCCACGGCTGCGACTATATTTCTCATGAATAGGTCTTTGGTCTTTGGTCAAGCTTCTAGCTAGCTTCTGAGATACGCTTGGCTTCAGCCCGGCGAGTTTCAGTTTACCCCTAACCCCAAACTTGCCCTAATAGGAATCTCTCTCGCTTCCAAGACCGAAGTCCAAAGACCCCAAGTCCAAGACAGGGTAGAGTATGCTGAATAAGACTATTTCAGATATTCTACTAGTCTATGGCAGTAAGCGAACGGGATCCATACCCCTCCCCAATGGTTTCGGAGGCACTTGAATTTGGCAGTACCTCTCCGCAAGTAACTACTGAGAACAAGAGTAACCTGGTAATCGCCTCTTACAATATTCGCTACGCTGTCGGACGCTTCTTGATATCTACCGGACTACTAAGAAAGTTTGGAGTGCTTAAATCACGAAAGCGCGCTGAAAAAGTTGCACAGAATATCAAATCGGCGGCAATGGCATTCCGTGAAGCCGCTCTCTTACCACCGATCGACATTCTCGCGCTTCAAGAAGCAGATAAAGAGACTGCTCGCGCGGGTGGCCATCATGTCGCTAGAGCCTTAGCAGAGGAACTCGAAATGTCCTGGGTCCATGCATCAGCCGGAATTCCGCGTGGTGTTAAACCCCAACCGCGACAATGGTGGCTCGATTTTGAAGAACAGATAGGATTACACGACTCAGGGGACACTGGTGTTGCACTCTTAAGTTATCTGCCCTTGGAAGACGTAAATCGGATTGATCTCCCCTGGAAGGAGTGCGCCTGGCGTCCGCGATTATCGATGAGTGCCTCAGTGCAACTTAGCGGTGAGACAGTCAACATCTTTAACTCGCACATCGATCCGCATTCCGCGGTGAACGGGCAGATCGAGCAGCTTGAAGTTGTAATTAGCCAGGCTAACAAGTCCAAGAGACCGACTATTATGCTTGGCGACTTCAATACCTTGTCGCGGCGAAAGTGTATCGAGACTCGCACCTTGCTCGAGTCGCGCGGTTTCTCAACTCCCCTTCGTACAGGTACACCAACCTGGCGCGGAGCAGGTCTTCGTTTGCATGCTGACTGGATCTTTGTACGAGGACTACACGTTATTCGTTGGGGAGTCGCGCGTCCTCTCAATGTCTCAGATCATTGGCCAGTATGGGTCGAGGTAGAGCTGTCAAAAGAGTAAAACCAACGTGATTCTTGCTATTACCAGCCGCGACAATTCCCTGCTCCGTCAAGCGCGGGCCGTGCGTGATGGAAAGCTGAAAGAGCTGATCTTCATTGAAGGGCTACGCTTGTGCGAGGAAGCTTTAAGTTCTCGGCTCACAATTGAAACGGTAATTTTCTCCGAAGAGATCTCCAAAAAAGATCGCGCCGCAGCGCTAATTAGTGAATTGGACATAGACACTCGCCGGCTCGTTTCCGTTAGCGAAAAACTTCTTGAGACCATCTCCTACACAAAAACTCCTCAAGGAATTGTCGCGCTGGCGAGAAGGCCCAATTCTGGCAAAGACAAATTAGGAGAACCTGGAGGCAGACAACCACTTGTTGTGATCATGCACGGCATCAACAACCCGGTAAATGTCGGTGCAATCCTTCGGAGTTCTGAAGCCGCAGGTGCTACCGGAGTAATTACCACAAACAATACAAGTGATCCCTTTTCACCAAAATCTCTTCGCGGCGCAATGGGCTCAGCATTTCGATTACCAATTTGGAGCGACGTCATGTACAACGAAGCTCTGGCATGGTGTGAAGCACAGCGCATCCAAACGGTATGTGCCGATTTGAGGGCTACTAAGAATTACATGGATCTTGATTGGAAAGTACCGCGGGCGCTGCTTCTTGGTCCTGAAGCGAGTGGTCTTACACGTGAAGAGATCGAAGCGGCTGATGAAGCAGTAAAGATTCCAATGCAAGGTAAAGTCGAGAGCTTGAATGTAGGAGTGGCAGCGGCAATATTGCTTTATGAGGCTTCCAGACAAAGAGCAGCGCATCACTCTTTTGGTTGATTTACTTCACTACTGGAAAATGCGAGACGTTTTCTGTCAATCAGTCCCTCTTTGGCCCACTGGAGAAATAGAAACTCCCAAAAAGCCCGGCGCCGCCCCAAATGAAGCGAGAGCGGCTCCCAGTTCTGCAAAACTTCCTCTGGCGTCGTAAACCTCCATACCTCTGTATCACGAGCTTCCCGCAAGATTTTCCCCAGCAATCTAATTCGTTCGGAACGTCCTGCAGTTCTTAGGCGCAACTGCAACTCAGCTACGGTCATTGGTTCGTCCCACAGGAAATACGGTATAGCGCGAGGATCATCCAATTTTGAGGAAAGAGGTACGCTCACTCTATTTCACCTATTCTCGTAAATGGTAAATAATGGTAAATGACAAATCGTGAATGGTGAATCGTGAGTAGTTAATGAGTTCGACGCAACCTAGAGTCGCTTGGAAGCTATCGATTCACGATTCACGATTTACGATTCACCATTCACTATTCACCATTCACCATTTACGCCAAAACAGTCTCATGCAGTAGCCGCTTGGGTGTCCGCCGACGGCCCGTAAATAGAAGGCACCTTGCCGCCCATTGGCCTGAGATAGGCTGAAAGTTGACCGCGGTGATGAATCGCGTCGAACAGGATAAACCAAAGAAATACACCTACCGGCTGCTCCCACACCATCTTGCCCTCGAAATAGAACTGAGCGGGTCGCTCCCAGGAAGCATCGTCCATTTTCGAGACCAGTTCCCTTAACTCATTCGACCAGGCATCAAATTTCTCCAGCATTTCATCCATCGACGGAGCAGGAACGATTTTCCACTCAGCCTGATTCTTCGTTACCACGTCGAGGCAGGAACTGAGTTCATTTGTTATTGTCCAAGCAAGCTGTTCAGCCGACGGCGATCTTTCATGAGGTTTATAGCTAAGTTGATCCTTCGGCAACGCTTTGAGCACGTTGACGAAAACGGGAAACTCTTCCGCTGTTCGTTGTAAATAGAATTCTCGAAGTGTCATTTGCCTTGTCCTTTCCATTCTGCAAGCCGTTTTTCCAAATCTGCTGTATTGGCCTTGGCTTCTTTTCCAATCTGCAGCGCCTTTTCGCCGGTGGCAATTGCCTCTTGAGTCTTCCCGCGAGCTGCAAGTGCTCGTGCCTTCGCACTTAGATTGGCAAAGGTTTCCTGCACCTTGATTGATTGCTCGAGCCAACGCATACCTTCTTCATCGTCCGCTGGATTATTGTTCTGTAAGGCGTAGTTTGCAGCTTGCAGTGGCGTTCGCCAATCATCAGGCTTGGCAGCGGCGACTGCAGCGCGGGCTTTCTCCATTGTTAAGGCGTTGACGTCCTTAATTTCGACTGTAAATGGTACATGAACCTTTTCCCACCTCAGGTTTACTTGCGCTGAGTTCTCTGTCACCGGATCAATGCTAAACATCATCCATTCTTGAGATTCAGGCGCCAGCCGCGGTTTTACTTTGATTCGTAAGACATCTTTTTTCTCATCATGACTAAAGCTGCCCCACTGACCTGCATCGCTGTTGAAGATGATGGTCCACTCATCGCGTCCTGGGATTGCATGTAGGCTATACGCACCGGCCTTCAATTGCTCGCCATTGATCATTACATCATCGGTCACTATAAACTGCGTCGCTTCATTTGCTCCGGCACGCCAGACGTGTCCATAGGGGACGAGCACTGCACCTTCAGGACGTTGCGCGGCGCTGTCCAATGTACCTGTTCCGCTGGCGCTTGATGCTGGATCGCCAAAAATGGCTCTACCTTTAACACCCGGCCGACTATAAGTGATTGTGAGGTCGGTTACGCCGATTGTCTGCATAACGATCGCCTTTTGACTTGGACGCGGTAGGCGAAGGCCCTGTTGAGTGTAAACGTATCCAGCCCCTGCGACTAAAACCATGCAACCTACCACAAACGCAAAGATTCTCTTAGCGAATAAATTCATTTCGATTTTGCCTCCTTGTCAGATTCCGTGAGCAGTATCCACGACTCGACACTTCGAAACAGATTTCGAGTCTCATGAAAAAATCAGGCTCAATGCGGAGTGAGAATTATATTTGAAACTAGTAGAAACGCGGAAGGGCTAAAGTTACCGCCAAGCTCCAAGTATGGCTCCCATTAACACAAATGCGATTACCATGTAGCCGCCGTTGATGGCTATATACAGCCAGGATTTGTTTTCAAATACTCCGATAATTCCAACGGACATAGCCACCCAACCGAGTCCGGCGAGCGCTCCCGCTGTCATTCCCCAGACCACGTTTGTATCCGGAGACGCAAGAAACATAGCCAAATTAAACGCCATCACCAGGGCAAAGACCGATGACCAGCCAAACATCCGCGCTTTACTGAATTTCTCAAGCTCGGCTTCTGAGAAATCGTTCACCCGCATCCAGGCCTTACCAAACAACAATGGTGAATACCAGAGTCCTCCCAGTAGAAAAGTTGAAAACGCTGCCACCAGCACGGCAAGATAATTGATGTTTCCGAAGTCCATATCAGTCCTCACTTCCGGGTTTGAATCGTCGTTGGCAGAACGTCTTACCAGATGAGGTCTGTGTCTGTATTGTAAAAAATTAACCTCCCTGAGGCAGAAATCAGAAGCCAGAAGTCAAAAGTCAAGAGTCAGGAGTCAGAAGCCAGGTGTCAAAAGCTCGAAGTCAGAAGGAGTAACGAATTCTTAGTTATACTTCTGGCTTCTGACTTCTCGACAAACTAAAGTTTGTCGGACGTTTGGTCAGGCTCGGGAAGCGGAAGGAAGTTAAGGTATTCACCGCGCTGGGTGAGATAGCTGGAAGGATTAATTCCCGAGAAATTTTGAAACTCCTTTATGAAATGTGCCTGGTCATAGTAGCCACATTCATAAGCGACCGTAGCCCATTCAACTCTGCCTTGTTGCTCAATCAGATTTAGTACCTTCTGAAACTTACAAACTCGAGCGAAGACTTTTGGACGCAACCCCACAATCCTCTCAAATTGTGAAATAAGGTGTTTCTGGGTAATACCAATGGTGTTTGCCAAATCTTTAATGGCGATGAATTGAGGAGAGCGCTGCAGTTGTTGCACAGCAAATGAAATGAACCGATTCGGTTCAAGCGGACGCATCACCTGACGCAATAGCAACGCTTCAAGCCGGCGCAGTTTTTCGTCTGGAGTACGAACTTCAAGCACTTGGCTACGGATGTCGTCCATCGTTCTGCCCCAAATTAGGTCCATTTCAATAACTGAATCGTTAAGCTCCGAGATAGGAAAGCGAAAGAAAGGGAAGGCTCCCCCAGGTCTGAATCGAACGCCAATCATCGATCCGGGCTGAACCCCGATAACGATGTACTTGGTTCGTTCTCCTGATATCCAGTACTTCTTACAGGGGCGATAAGAAGAACTCGTCTCGTGCTCGTAAATCTTCTGGGGATTCTCTGCCAAATCAATGATTAGCTCGATTGCTCCATCTGGCAGAATCTTTTCACGGTTGTGTAGGGGAGCATACCCTTCGTAGAACCACAGGTTTTCAACAAAGCGCGCTAGCGGAAGGTCGGGAACATAGATCTTGTGCAACATGCAAGAGTAATTAGCTGAGGGCTACCAACATTGCTTACGGCGGGATTATCGTCACAAGACGTGCCCTCATGTCAACGGACGGGCTAATGAATCTACTGGCGTATTGTACAATGGGGTGTTCCCCGGGAATGGTTCCGAATTGCGGATTGGGGATTGCGAATCGCGGATTGGCGATTGGAATTTTGATTGTCGATTGGTGATCAGATCGACACCCGGCAATTCCCAATCCGCAATCCGCAATCCCAACGAACCCCATGTGACCGATGAACGTATTGTTATTCATGAGCGAAGAACAGAACAGACCCCCAAAAAAGAGAGATGAAGCACTACCCGAACGACTGTTCCGACGCATGCTCGAAGGTGTCGGTGATGTTGTGGATAGAAAGTTCGGGCGCACCATCGATCCGCGCAGCGGCCTTACAACATCCAAACTCATCGATCGAATGAAGCGCCTGATAGATCACCGTGTTCGCGACCACCAAAGAAGCCGAATCGCCCCACATCATCTTAAACTTAAGATCGAGTGGGGAACACATTCCGAAGCGCCCGACGAGATTATCAAGCAATTGGAGAACGAGATTCTTGCGGCAGCAATCGATCACATAAATGACCACCGTTACAACACCCTGGCTCCTGTTCAAATCGAGTCAGAAGTGGACATTTTTACTCAAGGTATTTCTGTTGAACCGAACTTTGGTGAATTTGAAGAGGAACTGCGTCAAGAGGATGAAGAAAAGCACGCCTCCAGGAGCGGTAAAAAAGGACGCACAGAAACTTTGGAGGTGTCAATTGAAGCTCGAGTTTCTACGCAAGATTCAACGAGGGACATAGCGTTACGTTTTAAGCCGGGAGGAAAACGATTGAATGTCGGACGCGCTGCCGACAACGACATCTCGCTTAATGACAACAGCGTGTCGAAGATCCATGCGGCGTTGGTTATGAATAGCGAAGGTACGCTACTCGTGGCTGACACTGGATCTACTAACGGAACATTTATTAATGGCCGGCGCATCTCTTACGGTGACGCAAGACCAATCGAGGCCGGCGACGTCGTAAGCTTTGGTGATGTCGAAGTTCGCTTTCGGAGAAGCGAATAGCACTGCTCAAAAAGATACTTGGTCCTAACGAGGGGAAAGTTTTCAGGAGATGTCAATTTCTTTGCTGCTTCAAGCGGAAGCCGCCACACCAGTTGGCTCCCACGTTCCCGAGAAAATGCCTGCTTTGTTTACACTGATTTACGTGGCAGGGCTCAGTATTGTCGTTCTTCTTCTGCTCATTTCAATCCTTCGCAATCGAAAGAAGGCATCCGCTCTGATGCCAGCTCTTCCAGATGATCTACCCCAAGAGGTAAAGAAGAGGCTGGGAGTCTCGTCAACAAATCGAGGGCTTAGAACTCTCCGTTGGCTCTTCGTCTTATTAGCTATGATGATGCTTGGATTTCACGTTTATTGGGCTCATTACGCTGCTGAGACTAACGAGAAACTCCAACAACTTTCCTATAAAGACCTTCGCAACCGGCGGCTTGCAGAATCGAGCCTGCGCGGATGGGTACTAGATCGTCATGGAAGTTTGGAGCGGGCTTTGGCTCTTTACCGACGCGACGCTACTGGCCGAATAACTCGCCACTATCCTATGGATAAGGCCATGGCCCACCTCTTTGGTTCTGATCGCGGCGACCCTGGTCTCGAGCGCGCTCTCTTTGGGGTAGAAAGTGGAGCGTTACCAGAGGCACTCCAGGTTGTTCGAGGCGAGAGTATCGAGCATAAAGGAAGTGGCGATGTGCGGCTGACAATCGATCGCGATTTACAGCAAGCTGCCGTCGACCAGTTAAGAGGAAGGCATGGCGCCATTGTCGTTCTGAATCCACAGACCGGAGAAGTGCTGGCTCTTTATAGCGAGCCTTCTTACAGCCTCAAAGAAGTTGAAGATGAAGCAACGTGGATTCGACTGGATGCCAATCAACGAGATCGGCCACTGGTTAGTCGTGCCCTGGGTTCTTATTACATACCGGGATCTACATTCAAAACCTTTACGATGATTGCCGCCTATATAGCTGGCATTCAGGATACGGAATTCGTTTGCAGTGGCAGTGGTTATTATGCAGCCCCAGGAGCAAATGTAATCTTCGACGATAGCGGCTCTGTTCACGGCAAAATCGGTCTCGCTCGGGCGTTTGAAGTCTCTTGCAACCAGTATTTTGCACAATTGGGAGTCAAGTTAGGACCGGACGCCCTTAAGAAAGCGGCAGATGTGCTTGGCATAGGAGCTTATGATACGCCTGCCGAGGCTTTGCGTGGACGTAAACAACCCGAAATTGTGAATGCCAGCACCGAAGCCGTCAAAAGAGCACTCGCTCCCCGCGAGGCGACAATAGTAACTGGTAAGCAAGTCACTAGATATGATTTTGCTCTGATCGGATATGGTCAGGGTTATTCCGGTCAGATGACTCCACTGCAGATGGCCCTCTTAACAGCCGCAGTCGCAAATCTCGAAGGAAAGCTGATGAAGCCACGCATTGAATTCGATAGACCACCCGAGGTGTTCAAGCAAGTCGCCACCCCTCAAGCGGCGAGGAGAATGCGAGAGATTATGGGTCTCGTTACAGGTGGTGCGAGCGGCACGGCTCGGGGAGCGTTTGCTCCAGTTAAGGCTGCCGGCATTACTTCAGGGGGCAAGACCGGTACAGCCCAAAAGGTAGTACCTGTTTACGATCCAAAGACTGGCGAACCAAAAACCAGGCTGAGGGTTGAACGCGACAATCGCGGTAATGTCATTCGCGAGTATCAAGAAACCATAATGAACGTTGACCAACCACGCGTTGATGGTTGGTTTGTATGCTTTGCTCCACTTGAAAATCCGCAGCTTGCAATAGCCGTAGTTGTCGAGGGCGGTGGATATGGATCACGTTCGGCAGCCCCAATCGCCGCATCGTTGGTGCTCAAAGCTAAAGAGCTCGGCTACCTCAAAAGCGGTGATTGGACCCCAACGAATACAGAATGATAGACGTCAGCGTTCACCTCAACCGGGAACAACGGACAACTGACAACGGACCACGGACTGACCTTGAAAAATCGAGCCTCAACACATCTTTTCATTATCCTGGCGCTCGTGGCGCTTGAGATTTTCGGCTACTTGGCCGTCCATCGTGCCGGATTGCTAAGAGGCTACGAAACGTCAGTTGTAGCCGCTGTGCGCGACCTATTTACCTTCGTTCCTTTGATTATTCTTGTGCTGTGGTTATCGCGAGTAATGAAGTTTTCAGGAAACTGGACTCTCTTTACCGTAGCTGTCCTGCTCTTCTGTGTAGGCTCTTTGGTCCAATACCGGCTTTACAGCGACCCAGAATACAACGCACGCAATAAAGCCGCGGCTCGGCAGGAGAAGATGGAGGCATTGCGTTCACGCTACATCATGGAGAACTACGACGAGGCAAAAAAAGAGATGATGGGATTACCTCCGACCCCTCCGCAGCCGGTCGATTTCCATCAGCTTCCTCGCCGCGAATCCACCTACTCTGTATGGAATGCGTTGACATCAACGTATACCTGGGTCCCTATCTTAGCGTTTATTGCGTTTGGAATAGCGTACACTTTCTGTTTACATGACGGCTTTCTGTTGTGGCTGCAGCGCAACAGCTTTGTAATCGTTCTACTTACGCTATTACCGCTAGCAACCGCAGTTGTGACTTCAAGCGGAGGAAAGGCTCTCGGAAATATGACCCCGTGGGAGCCTTCAAAAATTCCGTTTTTGATCGGTTTTGCGGGAATACTAACAGCACGCTATAAGGACCTTGCAGAAACCTACTGGGGAATCCCGCGGGCTCGTGATGTCTTACCTTTAGTCGTCATGGCAGTTCTGCCGTTTGTACCCTTCTTTGCATTAAAGGATTTTGGGCAGATGCTCATCTTTAGCGGCGCCTATACAACACTTTATTTGGTTGCGGTGCGACGGTGGCCCCAACTTCTACTGTTCGTCGGCTCGATCTTTCTGGTGATAAGCATCCTGGTAGTTGGAGCGTTGCCGCGAGATATGCAAGAAGCAGTACCGTTATTGCCCACGGTGTCAAAACCAGTCCAGGCTGCCCTACCGGCTCGTATTCAACAGCGGTTCCATCTATGGCTAAATGGCTTTGATCCCCCTTCACCCGAGGTCTCGTGGTGGAAGGGTGAATATGAAGATGCCATTAATAAGGATCCGAAGCTCAAAGAGCTTGCCCAGCAGAGTCCGGCAATGCAGCGGAGTGTGAATGTAGACATTTGGTTTGACAAGCTTGCGTTTCAGCCGGCTCAAGCGATATTCGGTATAGCCTCAGGTAAGATTTCAGGTCGGGGCTTGGGCCTTGGATATCCGGAAGTAGTTCCCATTGCAGACTCAGATTATGTCTACGCCGCTGTTGCCGAAGAGTTGGGAGTGGCAGGTGGAGCGGTTTTGGTTGTGGCAATAATCATTTTTGTCGTGGCTGGGGTTCGCACTTCACTCGACGCGCGTGATATGTTTACGAAGCTCTGTGCCGCTGGTCTAACAGCATTTATAGGTTTTCAGGCGCTGGTCAATATGGGAGGAATCCTCCGGGCACTCCCGATGACCGGAATTACCCTGCCTTTTGTAAGTCATGGTGGATTTAGCTTAATAACGAGCTTTGCCATGTTAGGTATGCTCATGGCCTTTTCTCACCGAAATGCTCGTGACAATATGGTTGCAAGGAAAAATTCAGTCACGCGCTCTTCATCTATTAATCTGGAGGCGGTCCAATGAACCAGGTTGAAAAAAAGAATGCATTCATCTCTTCCGCCCTGTCGGATCGCGGTCTAAACGAACGGCGGCCGCTTAATGAAGATGCTTATCTGGCCGACAGTCAGCGGGGAATCTTTGCCGTAGCGGATGGCGTTGGCGGGGCGGAAGCGGGCGAAGTCGCTTCCCAAACTGCAATCGAGGTTTTGGATGAGGCGTTTCGCCATCAGGTAAATGGCGCCGATATCGAAGACTTGATGGAGCTTGCGATTCAACGAGCAAACGCCTCAATTCACCAGATGTCGCAGGATCACAAACGCTTTTCAATGATGGCTACCACTATAGTTGCGCTCCATCTAAAGGAGAACATCGCAACAATTGGCCACGTCGGTGACTCACGGCTGTACCGCCTTACTCCCGATGGAAGCTTCTTTCTCGAAACTGAGGACCATTCTGTAGTAGAGGAAGAAGTCCGCGCAGGTCGCATGACCAGGGAACAAGCGGCGAATCACCCCAGCAAGAATGTGATTAGTCGGGCCTTGGGCGCCGAGGATAGCGTCGAAGTGGATATGAAAACCATCGAGATAGAGGATGGTACGGAGTTCCTCCTTTGCACGGATGGCATAACTCGACACGTTTCAGATCCTGAAATCAGACAATTATTGGTTATTGAGGGCGATTTGAATGCTGTCTGTGAGGAACTCAAGCGCCGGTGTTATGACCGTGGCGCTGAGGATAACCTCACCGCGGTTGTAGTGCGGTACGGCGAGCGAATAGGTGCAGATCGCCGGAGCGACGACATGGAGCGGACGATCTCGCCAGATTACGAGTATGTGCCCAGTTTCGCAGACACGTTTGTGGCTAAACCAGCAACAACTCAAGGGGATGGCCCTCCACCATCCTCTCCCGAGTTTTCCGCCGCTGAGCCGTCCTTTTCAACACCTCTGGATGTTGCGCCACCACCTCCCAAGAGTAGCGGTTTAAGTCGCATGATTCTAAGACTGTTGGCGCTAATCGTTTTTGTAACCGCCGTAGCTGGGGCGTTTTTTGCAGGAGCTCGCTTTAAGGAACAAGTGCCTTTCTTCAGTCAGGGAAACAACAATATTCCTGAAGTTGAGTCCGCGCCGGCTCCAGTGGCATCTGAGGATCCATTTTTACAATTTGAGAAAGCGCGACGAGAAGTTGATCGAGACTCAAACAATTGGTTAGCAAACGAACTGGGCGCTGCGTTGTCAAGGCAGGGCATAACAAATCCACTTGAATCAATCGACCCGGAGTTTCTCTATCTCTACGGCCGTGCTTCACTGCTTGCAGGTAAATCCGAGGAAGCGGGTAGAGCGTTTGAAGCCGCAATAACAACCACTGATCTCAAGCCTGGTTCCCACAATTCGGTTGTTCGTAAGGAGGCCACTCTCGGTTTGGCTGCTGTTAGCCTGAAGACTGGTCGGGACAGATGGCGAGCTCTCACTCATTTGGAAGAGTTGACGCAAATGCCGTCCAATACAAACTCCCCTTGAATAGAAACAGATCGTAACAATAGGGCATGGCTATAGAACCTGCGCTATGCATCTAAGTGATGAGTGATGAGTGAAACTCAGGAGTCAGGAATCAGGAGTCAGAAGTTATAAGGAGTAGCCCTGAATTCTTTTGTTCGCAGTGCTGACTTCTGGCGGCTGACTTGTGACGGCTGACTTCTGGCGGCTGACTTGTGACTTCCGCGAGTTCCACTCATTACTCATCACTCATCACTGATGAACTCGGTTTTCGGGGCGATGGCTGAACTGAAGTTACAACAAAGCAGATTAGACGGTCGTTATGACCTAATTGAATGTTTGGGTCGTGGCAGTTACGCCGAGATCTATGTCGCCAAAGATAATGCGGCCCCTGAAGGAGGCCCTACTAAGGTTGTTATCAAAGCTCTCAACGTCTCTCTGCAAGAAACTCCGGATGCCGACCTCGAACGTACGCTAGTTGCCAACTTTCAGAACGAAGCTGTCGCACTGGATTTGGTCCGCCACCCTCACATCATAAGTAGACTAGGCCACGGAACCGCGATCGATCTTGTCGGGACGATATTCCATTACATCGTACTCGAGTATCTCCCTGGAGGAGATATGGCCGCATTTGCTCGGAGCCGTCCCATACTAATAGATCAAACGATGGCCTACCTCGAGCAGGTTTGTTCCGGACTTGCGCACGCTCATCGCTGTGGTGTGATTCATCGTGATATTAAGCCTCAGAATCTCTTGCTGAGTGCCGATCAAAAGCTCGTGAAGATTGCCGACTTCGGAGTTGCCAGACTTGACACCACCGAAGGTTCGATTACTCGGGTGGGAACAAATATCTATTCCGCTCCCGAACATAATCCTCAGGTCCAGACCGGGCAGCTAGACACGAATTTGCTGGCACTGCCACGCTACGAACTTACACCTGCTGCCGACATCTATTCGCTGGCCAAAACCACGTACTTTCTGCTTGCTGGAGAACCACCCCGACGATTTGCCCAGCATCCCATCACTGAGCTACCCACTCACATAGGCAATGAAGGCTGGTCTGAGCCTGTGCTTAGAGTTCTTGAAAAAGCTACTCAGACCCGAGTCGAAAAGCGTTATCAGTCAGTATTTGACTTTTGGGATGACCTTCATGATGCAGCCGCCAGCCAACCTGATACTGACAACCAGGTGCGCACACAAAAACCTAGCGCGGACCTTATTTTCGACTCCGATGAAGTAACTCAAGCACCGCCGCGGCCGAAATTCGAAATTCCACACCTGGAACAACACGTAGTGAATGCTCCATCACATTCGCCGTCTGGGTTGGATTCGGTCAGACGCCCACGAATCGTCGTTCCAATAAAGAGTTCAACCGAAACGAGGTCGGCTGCACACCTCACACAACAGCGTTCTAACGGGAGGGCTGCCCATCCAGAGTCAGACCTGCTGGAAAGACAACCTCCATCAGTTGCGAGTCGCTCCAGACGATTCACCGTCGCATTGATTCTGATTTTTGCCTTCTCAGGAATGCTTCTGGCTACACACAAGTATGTAACGACTCACTGGAATCCGCTGGTGAGGCTTCCGCACGCCGGAGAGTTTACGCTGGTTGGACGTGAAGGATTTACTACTACTGATGTAAATTTAAGACCAACACCAAGTGTTGCAAATCCACCGGTAGGGATTGCTCCTTTTAATTCGAGGGTAAAGGTCCTTAGTGAAAACAACAACTGGTACGAGATTCAGGTGCTTCAATATGGACGTCCTAAGGCTGACCCTCTTGCGGCTGACCGCGGTTGGGTGAATAAGAGGTTTCTGAGATTAAATTGATTCGGAGTTTTGATTGGGACTGCTTGAATCAATCAGAAGATGGATTGACGGCGAAACGGGCGAGGACCTGCTCGAAGCCGCCGACGAGCATGCACGCCCGCGCCGGATTTGGGAGGAGTTTCTCGTCAAAATTGCTCGCGAAGTTGAGGCTGTCATGCAGCGCGAGATGTTTACGCCGCCGGGCGGTCCAACCTACATACCTCGAGAATACATTGTCTATCTCAGTTCTGAAGATGATCGTGATTGGCAAGGAGACAAGCGTCGCGGGCTCGAGCAAGGACTCTTTCACGTGCTTTCAGAAAGAGCACGCGAGCTTAGCGGCTCGACGAAGCTGGCGACCAAGTCGTTTGCTGTGGAATTGCGTGTCGACGGAACTCTGGAAAAAGGGCAGTTTCGGGTACAGGCAGTTTGGGATGAAACGGAAAGCGGCCACACCACAGTTACTGCTCGTATCGATCCCGCAAGAATTAGTTCACTAGCGACCACCTCAACAGCGGAAGTCACCACCGAAGCAGGTGAAGGTAGCAGTAGCGAACAAACTGTAGTCCGGGCGCGGGTAAAAGAGCTTTACAGAGTCGAGGTCTGGCGCAACGGTGTTCGAGAAGCAGTAGTGCCCGTGACAAAATCAGAGATCACAGTCGGCCGCGGCTCACGGAGCATCACAGTTGATTTGCCGCTTAAAGGTGATCCGGAGGTGAGCCGAGTGCACGCGATACTCTACCGAGACGATGAGGGCGTCTACTCGCTCGTTTCAAAGGGTCGGAATGCAACGGTTGTTCGGGGTCGTGAACTGGCTCATGACGAAACTACTCAAGTAGCTCCGGATGAGAAGATATCGATCTGCAGTTTCGTCCTGCGCATACAGCCGCACTAATCCTTTCAAAGCTTCAACCCCACTAATTCACTAAATATTACGAACTGTTTTTTTTCTTTTATTTGGTGGGACTTCGTGTGCATTGGTGGACTGTTTTTTTGTTTGATTTTGTGTAGCGTCGTTGATATCAGTGGAATCCAGCTCCAAAATCAGCTCGTTGATCAGTGGCACTGCGACGTCAGCATCCAGATAGTTCTTGCCAAGCATTTTTGTGATCCGGCGCTCCTTCGTTTCTCCCGTAAGCTCCTTCAATATGGCTCGAGAAAAAGCCACCACCACTTGCGCGTCAAATTGAGTCCCTGTGTTCCGGCGAAAATCCTCCAGGACATCGACAAACGGGCGTCGTCGTCTATAGGGTCGATCAGTCGTCATAGCGTCGAAAGAATCAGCTAACGTCACAATTCTAGCTCCGAAAGGAATCTGCTCTCCCCTTAGCCCGTCCGGGTAGCCACGTCCGTCAAGCCGTTCGTGGTGGTGCCTCGCCATCAGCGGAATGTCTGCGTAAGGATGATTAATGGGCGCCAGAATGTCATAACCGGCCTTAGGGTGGCGGTTCAGTTCGCTTGAAGTCTTGGCGTCAATGGCGTACGGCGCGTTTATGATGTCTCGTTCAACCACAAGTTTGCCGATATCGTGAAGGTATCCGGCGATGGCAATACCCTCGATCTCTTCCTCCGTCCAGCCGAGCTCGCGCGCGATGATCTCGCAGTATTTGCCAACCCTTTCAGAATGGCCCTGGGTGTACTTGTCCTTAATGTCAATCGCAGTGGCAAACGCTCGAACCGTGTCTCGGTAGATAGCACGAAGGTCGTCATAAAGCCTGCGATTCTCAGCGGCGCGCTGCTCGACTTGACCAAGCAAACGGTGCCCGTGTATGCCAACTCCAATATGCCTAACCATGGCTCGAATTATGGCAAGGTCCTCCTCGGTAAATGGCTCGCCAGATGCCTTTCCACCAAGTAGCACGAGTCCGGTGAGGGAAGACCTAACAATCATTGGGACCATCAATTCCAGACCACGGCTCAGCAGTTCGGTTCTGTGACGCTCTAGGAAGACCGTGAGGCTGGGATTCTCATATTCATCCGCAAGTACAAATAGGCTCCGAAACAAAATCTCAGCTTTAACTTCCTGATCAAGAGTAAATCGCGTTTGATAATCGTCGCCGAGGCCCCACACAGCAAGACAGTTCGAGATCTCTCCTTCGCCGGAGGATTCAATTACTACACCTCGCCTAATGGCGAGAGTACCAAGCAACAGGTGGAGAGAGGTGCGGACCATCTCGTGGAAGTCCCCGGTATTGGCTATCTCCTGTCCGAGGTCCGCAAGCGCCGCAAAGTTGTGGATGAGCTTATGCGTTGCTGGCTCCATACACTAACAATCTAGTGTCCCACAGCCGTAGATGTTTGGTTGAAAGCAGTTAAAATCGAGAGTGCCTCTTGCTCGTCCTTAGCCAGAGCTACGTGACGAGTCAGGCCCAGCATCTCAAATAATTCGACTGTTTGATTGTTGACATCAGCGAAAATGACCCGTGCGCCACTCTTTTCAGCAATATCGATAATCCCCAGTAGGATTGAGATCCCAATACTGTTGACCAGCTCAGTGCTGCGAAAATCAATTACTAAGGCTTGGCATCCAGAATCCAATTGCCGCTTGCATTCACGTTCGATCTTTTCGCCTGTTAGTTTGTTAAGGTAGTCGCTCGCATAAACAACTGCAGTAGTTCCCACGCAATGCGAGCGAACGGAAGAAGTTGTAGATTCCCCCACTCAAAGGCTCCTTTTGCCGCTTCGAATGTAACGAAGTGCTAGAAATTCTTAGAGCTTTAATACGCTATGGAAGATCTGTTGCGCACGTATTTTGTCATTCTCAGGCTGGTGCCATCGTCAACTTGTTCAAACTCAACTTCGTCCATCAGAGTTCGGATAAGCTTAAGGCCCCAACCACGCCGCTCACTAACTGTGGCGTCAACGCTCTCTCTGAGTTGAGTGTCGGGCTCGCCATTTTGAGCCTCGATATTCGCGGGCACTATGCCGCGGCTCGAAATAGTGACGACTAATTTATCACTTTCAAGGCGAAAGCGTTGATAAATTTTTCGATCCGGGCTCAAACTGTGCTCCGCAGCGTTGATACAGGCCTCGACAACAGCAGTTTTGATTTGATTTATGGCTTCGGAGGGGAAATCTAACTTTCGTGCGATCTGCTCGACAGTGTTGGCAGCTATAAGTTCGTTGTCCTCTCCAATAGGCAGTACCATAACGAACTCATCGGCCTCAGAGGATTCAAGGGTAGGACCGGTAAATTGATTGAGTGAGGCAATCAGAAACTCCACTTGTTGGCGGCTTGAACCAAAGCCGTCACGCTCACTCAAAAGCAGGTTCGCGTCGGTGGAAAATCCTACATTTGAAATCAGCCAAATCCGAAAGCGACGAAAGCCTGCTTCGCGGGCGACCTGTTCCAAGCGGTTCCACCAGATGTCGGTTAGTTCCGTATTCACTTCAAGCTTGGAATCGACTTCCGCTACCAACCAGACCACCTCGTCCGCATCGGTGTAGCTCGCGCGTTCAAAAGCGTGGGCCACGAGGCACCTACCCTCATCTGCTACCTGCTTGATCTCAGGAGTGAACGACGCACAGCTTGCTAGGTGGACTACTTGTGGCAGCCTGAGGAGATCTTCTTCTGCTTCCAGCCCGGCCCTGATTTCATCCGGTGAGACTCCGCTATAGCGATTCTTGAATTCGCCGTAGTTGAACAAGCTAGTCGGAACACGTTGACAATCAAATCTGCCGAGGATATCTCGCAGCCCAATTGCAGCGCCGCTCCGGTAGTGCGTTGCCATAGTTCGCGGTGCTCGCTTGAGAACTCCGGTAATCATATCTGCAACTACAAGCGCCCGAGGCTGTTCTAGAATATCGAGGCGGTATCGCATCTTCAGATAATCTCGCCAAGCTCCCCCTGTCCGTCCTGGTTCGATTGAAGCTCCATCCCAGTTGATGTACTCCTGGATGTGCAAACCGTGAAGAATTCGTTCAAGCTGTACCGCATCAATCTGTAGCTGCTTCCGCCAGGTATCGAAGGAGACGCGACGGTGATCGCCTACTATTGCTTCGTAAAGGAGCCGAATTAACGCTCGACGAATCTCAGGAGGCGGGGCGATTGCTTCAACTATGGATGAGAACAAACGGTGAATGCGTCCTCCCATCAATTCATCAACGTAGAGTTGTTCACAATCACGATAGGTTGTAAGTGAAGCATTTCTTTCGCGAGCTGCCTGCAGAATGGCTGTTATGAAAAAGGGGCTGCCCTCAAACTGTTGGGTTAGTAGGTCGCGAGTTTCCTCGCTTATCGCGACCTGCTGCCTTCGTGCCACGTGCTCAACCAAGCTACGGCTATCCGCTTCAGTTAGGCTTTCTAGCCGCATAATAGCGATAGAGTCAAAGTCATAACTGGCACGATGAACAGCGTCGATTACCTGACGTCTCAACCCCGCAAGCGCGAACGGAAAGTCTGAGTTGCCCAACATCCGCAACACTTCCAGGCTGAATGACATAGCCTGATCTGGTTGTTGAGCCAAACGGACTCCATCTACGATGATGAACGGGACTTCATGGCGGACTGGGACTCTTTGTGGCGCACTCAGGCAAAAACGTACGAATGCTTGATCGTCGTTGCTGAAACGCTCGCGGTTATAGGCTTGAACCAATTGTTCCATCCATTCGACATCTGCCGGAGTAGCAACTTGAACCAGATCGTTGAGCGTCAGCGAGGCTTCGCAAAGCGATGGCTCATTGCGACGGTACGCTATGTAATGACGTAGAAATGTATTAAGGAATTCAATCGCCGCGCTAACTGGTGTGGTGCCTGCTTGACTCAGCGCAAAGTAGATGGGAATTACACGTTCGTGCCGATTGAACAGCTCATCATAGGCTTGTCGGAGGAGCTCCGAGACTCCCGCCGAAGGAGCTAACAACAGGAGAAGGCCGCGAGGTCCCTCCGTTCGGTACGGGTGAGCCACCACTTTTTGCAGTTCGTCGCCGCGCCCCACAAACTCTGCGCGCGCTACCCGACTGATTACCCGGCGGTCGTTTTCACCCGTATTACTTCTTCTCATGGCTCTTCGCCGCGCTCACAAGACTATACTGGTAGAGTTCAATCCGGTTCTTACCCTTGCTCTTCGCAACGTAAAGAGCTCGATCCGCCGCGGCTATTACTTTTTCAGCGGTATCAACGTGTTTAGAAAAAGTCGAAATGCCGATACTAATCGTGACCACGCCAAGCGGTTGTGACCTTCCATGCGGGAATTTAGTATCAGCCACCCGATTTCTCATTCGCTCCGCAATGACTTCGGCTTCTTTGAGTGACGTTTGCGGTAGAAGGATACTGAACTCTTCGCCGCCATAGCGAGAGGCTACGTCAGCAGAACGCAATGCGGCCTTCAAGCAATGGGCTGTAATCTGTAAAGCAAGATCGCCTGCTTGGTGCCCATTTAGATCGTTGTACCTCTTGAAGTCGTCTATGTCGATCATCATGAAACTCATCGGATAATCGTAGCGCTTCGAACGATTCAACTCCTCGGTTAATCGTTCCTCCATGTATCTACGATTCGGAAGGCTCGTAAGAGGATCTGTGATTGACATCAACTGAAATTGCGTTGCTCGCTCTTGCCACTCTGCCCTCTCAAGAGCCAGTGCGACCTGAGGTCCAATTATCTCGAGCAGGCTTAGATCCACGTCATTGTATTTGGCACCACTTCGTTTGTCCGTCACGTTTAAAACTCCGATCTTGCGGCCACTGATTGTGATCGGATAGCTGATAAAGGACCTCGTCTTGTATTTGCGGTCTGACGGCGCCGGTTTTAGACGACTCTTTAGGATATCTTCAACAACAAGCGCCTTGCCGCTCTCAAGGACTCGACCGGAAATCCCCTCCCCAAGTCTGAGTGGGGACACAGCCGAAGACTCAAGGGTCAAACCAGCCGCGGCCTTCAGCACCAGTTGATTTGAAGGCGAGTCAAAAACAAACAATGATGCCCGTTCAGCCTGTAACAAGTCTTTGGAATTGCTCAGGATCGAAACGTAAGTAGTATCAGGATCGGTGGAACTGATGCGTTCGAGAAAATGCTGTAAGGACTCAGTAACGCGAGCACGATACTCGAGCTCGCTTCGCAGCCTTTCGACCTCCTGCTCAAGTTTGTTAGAGCGTTGGGTTATCTTCGTGGGACGTTTCTTATTAAGAACATCCTCCGCAATGTTGCGGTCATAACTGCGAGTGGCTGCCTCGAGCCGTTCCGCCAAATAAGTAAGTCGTTTCTGATCAGCAAATATGATGTTTTCAAACGGGTTTTTCTTAAGCAGTTCCTGGAGATCCCCCGCACGCAGCCGTTCAACAATCGCGTGATAATCACTGGCCTTCAAGAAGGCTCGGCCACCAATAGCTGCGAGATCTCTACCTTTTGCTATAGGAACTGGCAGAGCGAAACAATGTAGCCCCGCATGGCATTTGTAATGGATTACTGTTCCGGCGCTCTTCACCCTTTGGTGCGCGTCGCCGCAATAAGGATCACACAATTTGGCAAGGTTTGGTGAATTCTGAAAAGCTCGGCAGATGGAGTTATTGTTTGAGATTGCCAGAGCGGGCGGCTGGTGTCCCTCCACGAGGAGAACGGAGAGACCTGAAGCGTCTGCAAGCTCCTGTTGCACACCAATCCATTCTGGGGGTGCTGCCTCAGGATGCTCCTCGGCTAGATCGCGTTTGGCGATGGGGGATTTCTCAGGCATTTCGGAGTCGTATTTGTAGTTTCGACCAATGATTGTTAGGCGAACCCTTAGCAACAGCCTTAGCTGACATGGTTTTGTTGACGCGATCGGTGCGGGTCTTGAGTAGCTTACTTGCCACAAAAGAGTATAGATTTCCGAGTCTCGTCGAACAAGGGTTCCCGATCCTACCCCTCTGATCGAAACCAACCTCCATGGTACTGGGCGCAAGTTACGCCTGAGCTATACTCCTAATTACAGGGTGTTTTCACGACGTAAATCACCTGGGAGTCAGCTATTTGTGGTCATTTGCATTAACCAATTACGCGCTGGGCGGCGCTTAACCCCGGGGCTTCGCCTGGCGGAACCTGCTCAATATGCGGCTGATCGGGACTAATTCTAATGCAGGCAGCAAAATGGTTGGGTTTGATCTCAGCCAAAGGAGGAACAATCTCTTTGCAAGCCTCAATGGCATAAGGACAACGGGTATGAAAACGACACCCCTCGGGCGGATTGATGGGTGACGGTACATCACCTTCGAGGACCATACGTTGCCGCTGGGCCTCCACAGCCGGATCAGGTATGGGTACCGCCGAGATCAGTGCCTTTGTGTACGGCATTAGCGGTTCATCGTAGATCGTTTTTGCCTCCGCAATCTCCACCAGCTTTCCGAGGTACATCACCGCAACACGATTTGATACGTGACGTATTGCACGGAGATCGTGAGAAATAAACAAATACGTGAGGTTCTTTTCCTTCTGGAGCTTCTTCAGCAGGTTCATGATCTGGGCCTGGATCGAAACATCCAGCGCTGAGATAGGTTCATCGGCGACAATAAAGTCGGGATCAACTGCCAGCGCTCTAGCAATTCCGATTCGCTGACGCTGACCGCCAGAGAACTCATGTGGGTAGCGCTTTGTGAATCTCTTGCTGAGGCCCACCGTTTCCATCAGTTCCTGTACGCGCCTCTCGGCGTTGACACCGCGCGCCAAGCGAAAGGTGTCTAATGGTTCGCCAACGATCTGACCAACTGTCATCCTCGGGTTAAGGGAGGCGTAAGGATCTTGAAAGATAATCTGGAGATGTCGACGATGCTCGCGCATTTCCCTAAGCGAGAGATGGGCTAAGTCCCGACTTCTGAAAAGAACGTTTCCGGCTGTGGGTTCGATAAGGCGCAACACGGCTCGCCCGAGCGTTGTTTTCCCACAGCCCGACTCACCAACTAGACCAAGGGTCTCTCCCGGATAAATGTCTATGCTGACTCCGTCAACTGCCTTTACCACACGCTTTACAGGACTACCACCGACAAATTTGTCCCAAGCTGTCCCCCCACCGAGGTCGAAATGGACCTTGAGATCGCGAATGGCGATCAGCGGAGCACCGTGACCGCTTTCGATTGGTGGCGGCATGTGTTCGCTACCATTCGTTATTTCAGTAGTGCTCATTGGTTTGAGTCCTGAATGCTCTTTACCGAATTTTCATAGACTTCGGTGGCGAAATGACAGAGCGAAAAATGGTCTCGAGTCAACTGCACAAACGGAGGAAACTCTCGCCGGCAAATATCTTCAACGCGCTCGCAGCGAGGCGCAAAGGGACATCCGGGCCTCAAGCGAGCTACATCAGGTGGCAAGCCCGGGATTTGGTAAAGGGACTCGTGTGTTGCGGTCGGATCCGGAACCGAACGCAGCAGACCTTTTGTATAAGGGTTACCCGGAGTTGCAAATAGTTTGCTGGTAGGCGCCTGCTCAAAGACCTTTCCGGCGTACATAACGATGACATAGTCAGCCATTCCGGCCACCACACCGAGGTCGTGCGTAATGAGAATGACGCTGGTGCCAGTTTCACTCTTCAGTTTTTTGATCAACTCGAGTATCTGGGCCTGAATTGTAACGTCGAGGGCTGTGCTTGGTTCATCGGCAATCAAAAGCTCAGGCTCACAAGAAAGGGCCATGGCAATCATCACACGTTGCCGCATGCCGCCAGAGAATTCATGAGGATAGTTGTCAACACGGGCTCGGGCATCAGGAATGC
The DNA here is from genome assembly GCA_964574785.1 of uncultured Chloracidobacterium sp. Taxonomy (GTDB): domain Bacteria; phylum Acidobacteriota; class Blastocatellia; order Pyrinomonadales; family Pyrinomonadaceae; genus PSRF01. The sequence continues at coordinate 41,811 of CAZNPP010000002.1, forward strand.
CAACGGTTTCCAGCATCTTTATGGCATGCTCATAAGCCTGATCTTTTGAGAAGCCGAGGTGGAGTTGAGTCATCTCCATCAACTGCTTTGAGATTTTCATGAATGGATTGAGCGATGTCATTGGGTCCTGAAAAATCATTGCAATCCGGCGACCGCGGATCTTTCGCACGTCATTTTCAGGCAATAAAAGAATGTCTTGACCGTCAAAGATGACTTCGCCGTCAACAATTTCCCCTGGGGGGTTCGGGATCAGGCGGATGATGGACAGATTGGTTACTGATTTTCCGGAGCCAGATTCCCCAACAATCCCGAGCGTTTCGCCTCGTCGCAACTGAAAAGATACTCCGTCAACAGCCTTCACAGTCCCATCTTCTGTTTTGAAGTAGGTGCGCAGGTTTTTGACTTCGAGAAGTTTTCCGTTTCTGGTGCTCATTACTCCTTACGCATCTGTGGGTCGAGTGCATCTCGCAAACCATCGCCGAGAAAGTTTAAAGAAAACAGGGTAAGCGCCATTGTGACGCCTGGAAATATGAGTTGCCATGGAAAGATAGCTATGTTTTGGATTCCATCAGCCGCGAGACTGCCCCATGAGGCAAGCGGCGGCTGAACTCCAAAACCGAGAAATGATAAAAATGCCTCAGTCAGCATCACTGACGGAATGGTTAAGGTAGCGTAAACAATCACGGGACCAAGAGTATTGGGCACAACGTGACGAAAGATGATGCGTGGCGTTGAAACTCCCGTGGCTCTCGCTGCGAGTACAAACTCTTGGTTCTTTAACGAGATGACCTGTCCCCTTACGATTCTCGCCATAGTTAGCCAGGAGACTGAACCAAGAGCCACAAACAGGAGTATGAGTTGGCCCATTGGTGTCTGGCTGCGGAACATTGAGAGTAAAACGATCACTAGAATGACATAAGGCAATGAATAAAGGACATCAACCAGCCGCATCATTATGTTATCTGCACGACCACCAAGATAACCGGCGACAGCACCATAGCTAACGCCAATCAGCAGCGATACCAACGTTGAAATAATCCCTACCATCAGTGAGATTCTGCCTCCGAGAAGGACTCGGGCCAGCAGATCCCGGCCAGCATTATCAGTACCCATCGGGTGGCTCCACGAGAATGAACCGTCTGGGCCCGTAAATGGCGGCATGGACTTGATCAGGGTAACGTCCTGAGGGATGTAATCATATGTATAACCAGTTGCGGCTTTAATGATTGTCGGTCCGAAGATTGAAGCTAATGTCACCAGGAGCACGACAACCATTCCGAACACAGCTAACTTGTTCTTTACTAAACGTCTCCAGGCATCCTGCCACAGCGACGTGCCAGCTACGACTTCAGTGTCCTCGACGATGTGTACGTCCCGCTCCGCTACAGCTACCTCAGGAGGAGTATGGAGTAGGTCACGATCGACCAATCCTGCGCCTGGCGGATCGCCTGATTCGACACTCGCTTTTGATCGTTCGTCGTTCATGCAATCAATAACGCACTCGTGGATCTAAATAGGCATATGCAATATCGACGAGTAGATTCATGAGGAGAAGAGTAATGGCTATAAAAGCGACTATGCCGATAATCAGCGGTTCATCGCGATTCAGCGCCGCCTGAATAAAGTAATTACCAAGTCCTGGGTAAACGAAGATGCGCTCGACTACAACGGTTCCTGTAAGCAGAAACGCCAGAGCCGGACCAGTAAACGAAACCACCGGCATAAGCCCACCTCGAAGTGCGTGGCGTACCACTACATCCTTTTCACTTAGTCCCTTAGCTCGTGCGGTGCGGATGTAATCTGAGCGCAAGACCTCGAGCATCCCTGCTCTCGTTAGTCGCGCGATATAGGCCATGTAGATCGCGGAAAGCGTTATTACCGGCAGGACCAGGTTCCAGCTTGGGAAACCGCCCCAGCGCGAAGGAGGCAGCCAGTACAGCGTTAGTGAAAAGACCAGGACAAGGATCGGTCCAAGAACGAAATTAGGCACAGAGATACCCAACATGGCGACTGCCATCGATGCGTAGTCCCAGCGAGAGTTCTGCTTCAGGGCTGCGATTGAACCTGCTGTGATACCAACAATCAGCGCCAGCAGATAAGCCGATAAGCCAAGCGCTGCCGAGATTGGCAGCGCGCGCGCGATAATGCTATTGACTGACTGCCCCTCAAATCTTAGCGATGTGCCAAAATCAAACCTGAGAATCTGACCCATAGTTCGCGCGTACTGAACGTACCAGGGCCGATCGAGACCATACTTTTGGCGGACATTCTTCTCGATTGCCGGAGGGAGTCGTTTCTCACCAGAGTAGAAATTACCTGGGGCAAGCCTAATCAGCCCCCACGTCAATGTGATGACGACCAAAATGGTTGGAATGGTTATGATCAGGCGCCTGATAATGAAGCGAAGCATAGTTAGTGCGCAGAGTTTTGGATTGAGCCAACCGACGCCTATTCAGCCAGACTTGGCGTTCCGTAATCCCAATTCGCTTGATCGCGTTCAATGTAGACATACTTCCAAGCAAAAAGGGATGCTGGATTCGGATACATTCCTTTAACATAAGGTTTCTTCACCCAGTTAACGGCTGCTGTATCAATCGGAATAACCGGCTGGGCCTCAAGTAAGAATGCTTCTGCTTTCGCAAGTAGTTCATAACGCTTCTGCTTATCGATAGTCCTATTAGCCTCATTGAGCATTGCGACGTATTTTGGATCCCACCAGCCGGTGCCGTTGTCACCCTCCGGTGTGTAAAAGAGGCCGAGGAATGTAAACGGGTCCATGTAGTCTCCAACCCAACCGGCGCGTGAGAAGCCTTTATATTCTCGTTTGGAGCGAACGTTCAGAAACGTTTTCCACTCCATGTTTCGCAGTGGTACGGTGATGCCGAGATTCTGCTTCCACTGCGCCTGCATGAACTCCGCCATCGCCTTATTAGATTCCTGAGTGTTGTAGATATACTCGACTTGATTAGCAGGGAAAGCTTTGCACTCGTAAGTACCATCGCTTCTAAGGGTGACGGGAAAGCCCGCCTCGCCAAGCAACTGCCGGGCTCTTTCTGGATCAAACTTATCTCCCTTTGGTTGAGGATATCCCTGAAAAATCCCTTCAGGCGTGAACGCTGTTAGCGGCAACACGATCTTTCTCCACGTGGCCCAGGCTTCCTTGTCAATTGCCATATTGAAAGCCCGGCGCACGCGAACATCATTCATCGGTGGTTGAGTAACGTTGATCTGAATGTAATCAATCGCCACCTCGGGAGCATCCATGTAGTCCTTCTTCTTCCTGACTACATCCAGCCAAGCGTTTGGCACTGTGTGGTTAAGCACCGCATCCACCTCACCCACTTTGTAGAGATTCATGGTGGTGGGACTGTCGGAAATTGGATAAAAATGGATCTCGTCTAATTGGACTCGAGCGGCATCCCAGTACATAGGATCGCGCTCAACTATAAGGGAATGATACGGTGTCCAGCTTTTAACTTTGAATGGGCCACAGGTGACTATATTTGCTGGCTCAGTCCAGTGGATGCCGTGCTTTTCGATCACCTTGCGTGGCGCAATCCGGAAGAACTGATGAGCTAATAGACCAGTAAAGAAAGGCGCCGGTTGGGTCAACGAGATTCGGACTGTGTAGTCGTCAACAGCTTCGACGCCAATGTGCTCGCCGGTTACTCGCACGACCTCTTTTTTGGCAACTGCGGCTTTGAGCTTCGGATTTGCCTCCAGAATTTCATTCCGCGATTCTTCGTCACCAGGCAATGTAAGCCTCGTGGGAGAATGCATGAACTGATGGAACTCTGAATCCGGGTCAGGTTGCGGTTCTTCTTCTGTCGGTTTGTACTCAGGATCGTCTGACGTAATCCGTTTCTCGCTCAGGGCCTCGGGATGGTCCGCGCTTTCGTCGTCAAAATTCCTTGCGTGAAGAAATTGACCAGTATTGGGATCGCGAACGAATACATGGCCTTCGTTGTAAGGTTGGGCATACTTTATATAATAACCCAGATAAGCATTTCTCGAGGCGAGTTGCGGTGAGAACGCTCTTCGAAAGCTGTAGACGAAATCATGCGCGTTAATCGGATCTCCATTAGACCAGCGACCATTCTTCCTCAGGTGAAACACGAACTCAGAAGAATCGTTATTTACATCCCACCGTTCAGCCAAAGCTGGCATTGGCTCGAGTGTTTTCGGATGGTATTCCACGAGTCCGTCATAGAGAGCCATATAAATGCGGGCTTCCGGTTGCCCCGAACTAATCGGCGGATCTAATGATTCCGGCTCATCACCGGTGACATAGCGAAGAATGTTACGCTGTGGAGGCACTGTTGATCCAAAGAACGCCTCGTCGCCAACCGCGACTCTGCACGAGAGAGATAGCCAGGCAAGGCCGGCCATTGCGATTAATGAGAGTAGGTATCGAGTTTGGATCCTGTTCATTGGAAGTCCTTTCACTTTCTTGGTCCAACGAGTTACTGCGGCTTCCACTTAAGAAACCTATTTTCGAACGAATCGATAGGAATTACTGCTAATTCAAACTAACGAAGGAGAGAAAAACAGCTATATATCACCGCAGGGGAGCCCAACTTATCACGCGTTTATCCATACTTCAACATCTTTTACATTATTAACACCGATACCATCGTTGCAGGTTAAACAGGGAAGAGTTTTAAGACAGTTTAGAAGCCCTTCTTCCGAAGAGGGTTTCCTTAACAATACAGTTACATTCAACGCAAAACAAAGTAGCAAAAGTCGCAAAGGAAGAAACCATTTGAGCGTTGAGTCAGCCGTGAGTGCTCACAATCCGTTTACGACTCGATGAATGCCATCCTTCACCAGGCGCTCACCGAAGTTGATTACCAAGCCCAATTTGCATCCAGTGATCCTAAGATAGGTTAAGACTTTAGGCTCGTAAGATCGCCATTTCTCAAATAAGTTACAAGACTGCCGCATCTTTGTTCACCTTTGCGCCTTTGGTTCCTTAGCGTCTTTGCGTTGGTTTTGTAAAGACTAGCGACTTTGCGTTGATCTCCTGCGTTAATGTTTTGGTTCTTTCCAAGTAGTGTTTATTCGGACGTGCTTCAGTGAAGCGATATCGAGCACATTACTATCAAAGCCATCTACGTATGGCTTCACTAGCGCGTACGATGAGGCAAAATAGATAGGTATCGCTCTCAATTCCTGAAGCGCTTGAGCTTCCGATTCCATTGGAGATAACACCGCTGGGTTGCGGCGTTCACCTGAAGCTGAGAGGGCTTCAGACTCGAGTGTGGAATGCAATTGCTCATGTCGAAACATCATCCTGATATTCGCAAACTCATCTGTTGTTTGCATCACTAACCCACGACGCACCAGATCGTAATCGCCTGCGCGAATCGCTGCTTCGTACTCATCCCAATTCTTGAGAATGATTTCCGTCTCAATATTCAGCAAGCGTCGCCACATCGCCGCAATTGAGCGGGCCACGACGCGCTGCTGCTCATTCCTGTTAATTAACAAGCGAACAGTCGGGAAACCTTCGCCGTCAGGAAAGCCAGCCTCCTCAAGTAGCTTCCTGGCGCGGTCAACATCCTGCTCCAGTAACTCCGACTTATCTACAACTGGTTGTTGAAACGCCGTTATGGCTTGCGGCAAAAATCTCTTAGCCGGCTCGGTGGCGCCTCCGAGGTTATCCTGGCTCACCCGCTCCCGATCAATAGCGATAGCCAAAGCTTCGCGTACACGCACATCGTTGAAAGGCTCTTGCTGCGTGTTGAAGCAGTAATAGTTGAGAGCTCCATAGGTTTCGCGACGGAAGTCTTTGTAAGGAGCGAGCAGCTTTAGGGCAAGGGGCTCAAACGCCGCATTTGTGAGTGCATCAATCTCTCCTTCACGATAAGCAGTTAGTGCCTCCTCGGCACTCATTACATCTACAAACTCCACACGTTGCAAACTAACTGCATCTTTGTCCCAGTAGTAGTCGGCTCGTTCAAGCAGAACCTTATCATCAACATTTGGTGCCAGCGCAAAAGCGCCGTTTGAGACGAGGTCTTTGTCAGTCAGTTCAGCGGTATGTTCTTCATCAGCCACCTTAACTGGACGAAACACTGGATGCGCAACCAGTGCAGGAAAACTCATATCCGGATGTTCCAAACGAACACGCAAGACATGCTCACCCACCGCAGACGCGCCGAACTCCTGAACTTGCTTGATTCCTTCACTGGCAACTGGCGCCTTCAGAGCGGTTGACAAAGAGTTGGGCCTGACGCCTGCAATGTTCTTTAGCAACTCAGTATGTGGCGCCAGTTGCCCCATTTTCACTGTACGTTGCCAGGATCGAACAAAGTCAGCCGCCGTTACTGCTTCACCGTTCGACCAGCGAGCATCGGGTCGCAGGTAAAACGTCCACACCAGTCCGTCCTCTGAGGGTTCCCACCGCGTGGCTACCGCTGGAATAGGCGTAAGACTCCGCGGGTCGTAGTCAGTTAGACCTTCGAAAATCGCTCTAACTAGATCTGTATCAGGTGGCGCAGCCGCAAAGGCCGGATCAAAGATGCGTGGTAACCCTCCATTACTCCAGCGAAACTCCTGAGCACGCGGTACGACAATTAGCCCGTAGTAGTTCTGCCCGGTCTCAGTGAAGCAACCAGGCTGGACGAGTACTGCGGTCACTAATAACAGAGCAATTGCTGAAGCTTGATAACGCTTTCGCCAACAGCGAATATACAATCTGATCCTCTTCCAGACAGGCACAGTTATTTAGATTGCTCCTCGAGTAAGCTTGACCAATTCTCTGAAAACAGCTTCCGTTTGAGTTCGCGTTGACTCAAAGCCGTTCGACGTATCTATCAAGTAATCACCAAACCTCTGCTTCTCTTCTTGCGGCATCTGAGAAAGAATTCGTTTCTCCGCTTCTGCTCTAGAAATATTATTACGCTTCCTCAGACGATCCAATTGTACTTCTGGCCGGCAATGGACGATGATTAACTTGTCAAACCTTTTGTAGCCACCTGATTCGATCATCAATGCTGCATCTACTACTGCGATGCTGTTTGGATGGAGATGCTCCCACTGGCGCAACAGCTCGTCCTGCCGAGCAATAATATAGGGATGCAATATCGAGTTGAGAAGTTGACGCTTTTCTTCATCTCCAAACACAAGTGCGCCCAGTCGAGCTCTATTAAGCGTGCCGTCCGGATGGAGGATATCTTCTCCAAAAGCCTCAACAACTGCATGTAAACCTTGGGAGCCCGGTTCAACCACTTCGCGTGCAGTGTCGTCGGCGTCGATTACATAGCAGCCGAGTTCACCTAGGGTATTGGCCACGTATGTCTTACCAACGGCGATTGATCCGGTTAATCCGACACGCAACATAATGGTGAATGGTAAATGGTAAATGGTAAATGGTGAAGTGATGAGTGACGAGTGACGAGTGATCACTCATAATTCCCCATTCCTCATCACTCATCACTCACCACTTCACCACTTCACCATTTACCATTCACCATTTACCATCTTGGCAGCCGTCAACGTGTTCTGCATAAGCATAGCCACCGTCAAGAGCCCTACCCCGCCTGGTACAGGCGTACGCTTGCCAGCAACTTCATCAGCCTCTTTTGGATTGACATCACCTACAAGCGTGTAGCCTCTCTTTTTGATAGTTTCAATCCTTCGATCAAGATCGTCTCCAAACAGAGCGCGCGCAGATTCCTCATCAGTAATCTTGTTCATGCCGACGTCGATTACGGCTGCTCCGGGCTTAATATGCTTCCCCCCAATTAGTGCCGGACGACCAATCGCAACGACTAGTATTTCTGCCTCACGTGTAACCGCGGCCAGATCGGGCGTGCGTGAATGGCAGATCGTCACTGTCGCGTCCTTCTGCAAGAGCAGTTGGGCCATTGGGCGGCCAACGATCTGACTCCGGCCGACTACACAAGCATGTTGTCCGCTAATTTTGATGTTGTTCCTCTCGAGCAGTTCGATGACGCCCGCAGGTGTGCACGGAACAAAGACAGGTTTTCCCATTGCAAGCTTGCCGACATTGAATGGATGAAAACCATCTACATCTTTAGAAGCATCAACCGCCTCAATAATGGTTGTTTCGTCGATTTGAGCCGGAAGTGGGAGTTGCACGAGAATGCCATGAATTTCTGAACGTGAATTCAATGATGTGAGCAGACTGAGCAATTCTGCAGTTGTAGTTGATTCTGATAGCGCGTGGTGTTCTGATCTAATCCCCACCTCTTCACAAGCACGTATCTTGTTGCGGACATAAACCGCTGAAGCTGGATCATCACCTACTCTAACTGCAGCGAGCGCCGGCCTGATTCCCTTCGTTTGTTCCAGGTTCCGCACACCTTCAGCGACTTCAGCTTTGATTTGTTCTGCCAACTTAGCTCCGTCGAGCACTTCTGCTTTTTGTGTTGTGGACATGATTCTCGACTTAGAGAAGTCAGGAGTCAGAAGTCAGGAGCCAGAAGTCAGATGCTATCCTGCGACCCTCAACCCCGATCATCCTTTCATCCCTTATCCCTGATCCCTCATCCTTCATCCTTATCACTGGTTTGACTTTATATCACTTCGCTTTGCAGATCGAGTGTATTAGAAAACTAGTCACCGCAACGGGCAGTTGAAAGTGTGAAAAAAACTAAGGCAAGCATCCAGCTCGTCTTCGACGTACAGATAACCGGATTACACATAATTTT
>CAZNPP010000002.1:50588-57419 GCA_964574785.1 uncultured Chloracidobacterium sp.
GCAAAAGACGCAAAGAAAATGGTGAATGGTGAATCGTAAATCGTGAATTGCTGAGCCTCTCCCAACTTACGTGTAACCATTCACCATTTTCTTTGCGTCTTGCACCTTAGCGGCTTTGCGCTAGAAAGCCCTTCACGAAAGGCAAAGAGCCATTTGGGAATTCACAAATCATAGCTGATAATCTCTACGTGCTTATATCCTGCTTTCGTAAGATCATTCCCGGCCTGTTACTCCTCTCGATTGCCTCTGTAGGCGCTTTCGGTGAGACATTACGTGAACGTCACCACCGTGTGCGACTTGCGGTCGAAGCCGGTAACCTCCAGCAAGCTATCTCAGAGTTGGAATTGATTCGAGACTCAACGCCGGATCTCTTTGCTTTAAATAACTATGACTACCTGCTGGCACGGCTTCATGAGAAAAACGGAAATCAAGCCACTTCAGTAGCGAACTACTTGTCAGTTGTCGAACGTAATTCCCTGCTCTCAGGTTACGCTTTCTGGCATCTTGCGCAGATTGCTCGTGCGACCGGCGACCTAGTCCAGGAGCGAGAGTATTTACGCCGGCTGACTCTGACCGCCAATCAGATCGCAGCTCGTGATGCGGCAACATTCAGACTGGGTGAGAGTTTCTTTGAGAGCGGCGATTATCAAGCAGCCGCTAGCACCCTACAACCACTCACTAATTCAAACAACAGATCAGTAGCGCGCAGCGCTCAGGCACTCACTGCTGAAGCTCTATTGAAAGCTGACAACCAACAGGAAGCACGTCAGCTATTCATCAGAATAGTGATGCAGATGCCGGATGCTTCACGACCGGATGATTTCGCGCTTACAGCCGTGCGAGCTTTGGATGGACTGGATGGGTCAAAGGGACCTCAGCTTACCGAAGCCGAACATCTACTGCGGGCTTCCGTATACCAATTCAACCGCAACTTTGAAGCGGCGCGCGGTCATTATGGGGCTGTAGTTGAACGTTATCCCCAAAGTGGAACTGTGGCAAACGCCCTTTACCAAATTGGGCGCGGCTTCTATCTACAACAGAAGTACGACGAAGCACTCAATTATTTTCAACGTGTACTGACAGAGTTTCCTGAAAGTACGAGCGCCCGGGATGCACTGACTTTCACTGCTGGAGCCTATAACCGGCTTAAAAGGACAGATGACGCAATCGCGGCATATCGACGTTTAATCCAGCGCTATCCGGATGGTCCAAACCCTGATCGCCCATACCTGAACATCATTGACGCTCTGCATGAAGCCGGGCGTCACAAGGAAGCTCTCGATTGGGTGCAACAGACGCGCAGCCGTTTCAAGGGACAACTTGGCGCGACGATAGCACTCTTTGCGCAAACTAGGATTCACTTAGCCCAAGGGGCGTGGCCGGCCGTAGTTGCCGACACGGACGAATTGTTGAGTCTCTCGGAACTTGGTGGCACTCAGGTACCGGGAGGAGCAACTAAATCTGAAGTTACCTTTTTAAGAGCTTACTCGCTCGAACAATTGGGCCGGACTGACGCCGCCATCAATGCCTATCTGGCAGTTCCAGATGGGCGCAATGAATATTACGGTGGCCTGGCTACGAAAAGATTGCAGGCGTTAGCGACTGAAGCTAAGTGGAGCAGCGTGATTCAGCAGCGTGCAAAGACGCTTCATTCAGAAGCAGAAAAGGCTCTTGCGTCTGGGCAAGCTGATCAAGCTCGCCGTTTGGCGACGGATGCTATGCGTCTATCCATTGAACAGTCAGTTGGGACTCGGCTCAGAGAAATTCTCAGACAGACTTATAGCTCTCTGCCGGCCTATCAGATGCCACCGTTTAATTTGGTTCCACTGGGCCGGCAGGAAGTCGTAGAGAATGCACCTCAAGCAGGTCGGAGTTCAATCGCTGACGAACTGCTCTTTTTGGGATTGTATGATGAGGGAACTCAAGAATTTGCAGTTACACGTGGTTCAGGCGGAATACAGCCAGCGCCGGCAAGAACTCCCTCCGGATTAACTGATGTCGATTACACCCTGGCGGTTTATTCCCTGCGTGGAGAGCTCGCTAATCGAGCTGTCAGGTTTGGCGAACAAGTCTGGAGGTCCATACCTGCGGATTATGTTATCGAGATTGCTCCGCGTGACATGCTCGAGCTTCTCTACCCGCTCCCGTATCGCGACTCACTTCTAAGACATACAACGCCAAGAGGAGTTGATCCTCGTCTGGTTATTTCAATTGCGCGTCAGGAGTCGCGTTTCCAAGCCGATGCGAAATCAGTAGCGGCGGCGCGCGGCTTGATGCAGTTCATACCCTCGACAGCAGATGATGTTGCCGCTGAGCTTGGTATAAATCCGTTTCGACAAGACAAGCTCTATCTACCGGACACAGCGATACTCTTTGGCTCGCAGTATTTAGCTAATCTATTTGCCCAATTCCCCGCACAGACTGAGGCCGTAGCAGCTTCATACAATGGTGGCCCCGACAACATGGCACGGTGGTTAGCTCGCTCGCGCGCTAAGGACCCTGCGCGATACGTTTCGGAGATTGGTTTCACACAAACGAAAGATTATGTCTTCAAGATCATGACCAACTTCTGGATTTATCAACGGCTTTACGATAACCAGCTTCAAAAACAACCGTAATGACGAAAATAATTCCTCTTTTTTTATTTCTGATTCTTATGCTCACAGTGGCCGCGTGCCAGCGCAATACTGTTTCTGGCAACAACAGCCGCCATGAACTGCGCGGTACTGTAGTTAGCGTCGAACCTGAGCGAAAGCAGGTCACTGTGGCCCACGAAGAAGTTCCCAACTACATGCCAGCAATGACAATGGCCTTCCCGTTGCGCGACGATCATGCCTTTGAGGTTTTGGAGGCGGGCGATCGTATTGCTGCGTCTCTAGTGGTTGATGGCACAAACTACTGGTTGGAGGAACTGGTAGTTACAAAAGTCACTACCGATACAGCCCCCATTGGCACAACTGGTAATGTGGAGGCCGCGGCTGGTACAGAAGTTCCTAACTTCAGCTTAATAAACCAGGATGCGAAACCGATAAAGATTCAGAACTACCGTGGTAAGGCCCTTCTTTTGACTTTCATTTACACGCGCTGCCCAGTTCCTGATTACTGCACCCTGATGAGCAACAACTTTGCGTCTGTCGAACAGGCGTTGCGTAACCAAGAGGGCTTATACGACAAGACTCATCTACTTAGCATCACGGTAGATCCCGAATACGATACACCCGCTGTGCTGCGCAGCTATGGAGCGTCACATACGGGGAGGTATTCGGAAGAGGCATTCAAGCACTGGGAGTTTGCTACCGGAAGCAGAGAGGAAGTGAATGCTATCGCGCAGTTTTTTGGGCTGCAATACTATCCTGCTGAGGGTGAGATTATTCATGGGCTTAGAACTGCCATCATCTCGCCTGATGGTAAAGTCCATAAGGTCTATAGAGGGAACGAATGGAAACCGGACGAGGTAGTGAAGGACTTGGAGGCGCTCCTTTCCACAAAATCACACTGACGCGAACTGGAGTTACACCTTCGCAACCTGCACTTTGGTTTTCTCATCTGCGGACCGATTTGCCGATAAGATTGCAATCGCCGAGTTCATCGCCTTCTCAGGTCCACACCGCAATGGGGTGCCGCTTCTAATCGCAGAACAGAAACCTGCTATTTCATTCTTATAGGAAAGTCCACGATCAGTTTGCGTCTGGGTTTGCGTCACTGTCCGCGCTGAAGAGCCATCCGGAAGCGTCGCGGAAGAATCAGCTACTGGTCCAGATCCTTGAGCAGAGACTTCCACCTTAGTAGCGCTTTCCTTCTCCCCTTCGTTGAATAAATATGCCTCTGTCTCCTTCGTGAGAATCAGCGTTCCCTTAGTACCAGTGAACATCTCATAAGCGTCGCCGAAAGCATTAGATTCGATCGAAGTAAATGTTGCCGTCCGACCGCCGGGATACTCGAATGTCGCGTACACGTGATCAAAAACTTCACGACCATCATTGAATCGGTGAATTCCACCAGTACAGAAAGCCGTTTCGGGAGCTGAATCAAAAAACCAATTCGTGATGGTAACCTGGTGGCTCCCGAGTTCTGCCGTCAAACCCTCGGAATACTGCCTATATAACCGCCAATTCAACAGATGCTCCCAATCAGGATAGCCCCACTTGCTTGGGTCAAAATTCTCTGCAGGAGCATCTTCTTTCCGTCGCCAATTTCCGTTGCGATGCCACGATAATCGCGCGTAATGAACGTCACCGAGCAGACCCTGCTTCACGATGTTGTCGTAAGCCGCCTGGTAGATCGGGTTGTAATGGCGCTGATAGCCAATCTCGAGCACCTTGTTGTTCTTCCGCGATGCGTCCAGCATACGTTTCGCATCTACTTCTGATTTGGCCATCATCTTTTCGCATAAAACATGTTTGCCGGCATCAAGGCAGCCCACGGTTATATCGGCGTGACTCCACAAAGGCGTAGCAATGATGACGGCTTCAAGATCCTCTTTCTGAAGCATCTCGCGCCAGTCGTCATACTGTCGTGGCTGAGGCCATCCAGCTTTAACCATCCGATCAAATACATCCTGACGGCGCTTAGGGTTGATGTCACAAATAGCTCGAAGATCGATGAATTCTTTTTGGCACTGATTGATGAGCCCCCTTCCCATACCTCCTGTTCCAATTACGGCAGCCTTGACCGGACCACCGGCAATTGGACCACGAGTTATGGCAGCAGCGCCAAGCGCAACCAAAGCCGGCGCGCCCGCAACGACCTTCAGAAAGTTACGCCTTCCAATCTGTTTCTGCTCTTCTGTTAGATTCATGTTTCCTCTTTGCAGTGCGGCGGCTTGCCGCCGCTTTTGCATCGCTAAAAATCGCTTTCAGTAGCTTCTTTCGAAAGAATTCCAAACTCACACTTTCGCAAGACCCTCATCTATTTTCGCAGTTCGAACCCTTCTTCGCCCTGCCCACAACAGATCTAACCCAGCAATCTTCCCGGTATTAAAGGTTAACAGGACCATGACCGCAACTGCTTCAATCAACGTTTTATTTACGATCAGATAAGTTCCTTCACTTCCGGGCTGAAAAGTTCCGGTCAGTGGCATTACAGGTAAGTAGAAAAGAACAAGTAACATTAGGGCGGACCAACACCCCAACCGGGTAAAGAAACCGAGCATAAGCGAAAGCCCAATCAATACCAGGCTTATCTTCACAGTGCCGTCAACCCAAGGAGTCCAGCCACTTTCGGCAAGTCGGTGAAACACTGAAGCGAAGGGACCCGATGCGGCCCTTAAGTACCCTGCCGAAGACCAAGACCCTAAGGGAGCTCCCGACGGAGACCATCCAGGCAGCATCAGTTTATAATATCCCTCATACAGGAAGTGCCAACCTATTAGAGTTCGTAAAGCGACAAGTGAAATCTGCTGTACAGCAGAAAGGTCGGGCTTTATCGCGCTACTCATCGAGTACCTCCACCTCACATTTTGGATTGGATCCATATATCACCGGGTGCTTAGCGCCGCGCTCTAGTATCAAGGCCAATGTTCCGGGATGCTCTGAACAGTAGCGTTGGGCCAATATCGGCCCCCCGACATAGAAAGCCGTTGCGAGGGCATCCGTTACTGCAGCAGAGTCGGCAATAACAGTCGCAGCTGAAACGAGGTCGGCAGGCTGCCCAGTTCGCGGATCAATGATATGACCATATCGAGTGCCGTTATGCTCGAAGAACTGCTCCTCGTTTCCGCTGGTTGACATTGCACAGTCACGCAGTTTCACGATTGCCAGGCGTCTGTCACGGCGTCTGGGATCACGCACCCCCACAACCCATCCATCGTGACCACTGTCTCCTTGCCCCATAGCACGGAAGCTACTTGAACCTGCGCTAAGCAAAGCCGATCGGACTCGCCTCTCAAAAAGCGCCGAAATGCGATCGAGTGCATAACCTTTTCCAATGCTGCCAAAATTAATCTCAAGACCAGAGCGATTAAAGTGGATCGTCTGCAGTTCGCGATTCAGAATAATTTTCTCGGTTCCGACTTGTGATTTTGCATGTTCTAGCTCTTCGACCTCGGGGACGCGACCCTGCCTTCTTAGGAAGCCCCAGCACCGGCTCAATGGTCCAGATGTCACATCAAATGCACCGTCTGTATCACGGTGAAGTTCCCGAGATAAGACAAGCAACTCGAAGAGAGAAATTTCGACTGGAACGGGTCGTAAAGCAGCATTGCGATTAATAAAACTGACTTCACTACCTTCACGAAAGACTGTTAACTGCTGCTCGATTCTTTCGATTTCATCCAGCGCGCTTTGGGCAATGGGTACACCTGAGCGCTCGGCCATGGACAGTGTCACCTCAAAGCGACAGGCCATAGCGGAACGATGAACGTGAAGCCAGTAGCCTTCGCGTGGTGGGGGCTGGCTCGTCGGGATACGAAAGAAATCGCGCCTGGTAAGCATTGACAACGGCGTGGAAGCCTAAACTACTTTAGATGAGAAGTAGCGATTAGCTCGACAGAACTATTTTTAGCTTTGGTAACCGGTTAACATTCAGTGCGTTTTCTGTTTACACGCAGTAGCCTTGAGCACTATCATGGCTCACCGCAAAACAAAAGCGCTCCCCTGTAACAGATTGGCGTGGATAAGATCCGCGTGCTGCAAAGGTTAACACCATCTTATTCGCTTTGACTAGTGACCCAACTAGGATTGCAGTTCTTATGAAAGAACAAAGTGATGCCATGGGCTTGCCCCGTGGAGATTCACGCTCGCTGCTACCGCGACACGATTTCCAAGATTCTCAGGATTCCCTAGAGGCCACGGGCTTGCCCCGTGGAGATTCACGCTCGCTGCTACCGCGACA
>CAZNPP010000002.1:57519-91976 GCA_964574785.1 uncultured Chloracidobacterium sp.
CCCTAGAGGCCACGGGCTTGCCCCGTGGAGATTCACGCTCGCTGCTACCGCGACACGATTTCCAAGATTCTCAGGATTCCCTAGAGGCCACGGGCTTGCCCCGTGGAGATTCACGCTCGCTGCTACCGCGACAGGGTTTCCTGGATTCCAATTTTCGACTCTTGAGTAGGCTTACTGCAATCGCTTTTGTCTTAGTCTGCGTGTTGGGCCAGTTACCCGTTTACGGTTCCTACAGCCAGCAAAGATCTCGCCTCTTCAACACCGACTGGCGTTTCCTGAAAGCTGACGCTGAGGGCGCCGAAAAAGCTGACTTCAACGATGCCGCCTGGCGAACTTTGGACGTACCTCACGATTGGAGTATAGAAGGACCTTTTGATGAGAAAAATACTACTGGAAGAGGTGGGGGATACCTACCTTCAGGAATTGGTTGGTATCGCAAGCACTTCACACTTTCCTCCGACTACGCGAACCGAAAAGTCTTCATCCAGTTCGATGGGGTGATGGCGAACAGCGAGGTCTGGGTGAATGGTGTTCATCTCGGTAAACGCCCTAACGGTTATGTCAGTTTCATATACGAACTTACCAAACACCTCAACTTCGGAACTAGTGACACCAACGTAATCGCTGTTCGAGTCGATAACTCAGGTCAACCCGCGTCGCGCTGGTACACCGGCGCCGGAATATACAGGCATGTGCGCCTAATCGTCACCAATCCAGTGTACTTGAATCATTGGGCAACGTTCGTTACGACCCCATTCGTAGCTTCAGATCGTGCCACCGTTCGGGTCCAAACTACCGTTGTCAATCAATCCGAAACACGGCGAAATGTTTCATTGCAAATCGATGTATTGGGACCTGATGGAAAGCTAATGCAGTCAGCCACAACGGCGCCACGACAGGTCCCGAAGCTTGGAGCAGTTGATTTGGAACAGGATGTTGTCGTTAAGAATCCCAGGCGGTGGGATATAAGTGATCCTGCACTCTACCAGGTCGTCGCCAAGATCAAGGAAGGAAAAACGATCCTCGACGATGAATTGACAACGTTTGGAATTCGTGAGTTCAAATTCGAATCTGCAACCGGGTTCTGGTTAAACGGAAGAAACTTCAAAATCAAGGGCGTGTGTCTGCACCACGATGGTAGTGCTTTCGGCGCCGCGGTCCCATTGCGCGTATGGGAGCGTCGCCTCGAAATCCTTCGCGAGTTAGGCGTTAACGCTATTCGAACGGCACACAATCCACCTGATCCAGCGTTCCTCGACCTCACAGATCGCATGGGCTTCCTTGTCATGGATGAGATGTTTGATGTGTGGACAGTCGCCAAGAACCCTTTTGACTATCATCTCTATTTTCGTGACTGGTCTCTTATCGACACACGCGATACTGTTCGCCGCGATCGCAACCATCCCAGTGTGATGATCTACAGCACTGGCAATGAGATTCGTGACACACCAAAAGCAGAGCTCGCAAAAGAAATATTGGCTTCCCTAATTGGGGTCTTTCATGAGAATGACCCAACACGTCCAGTCTCGCAGGCGCTTTTCCGTCCCAACGTAAGTAAGGACTACGACAACGGCCTTGCTGATATGCTTGATGTAATCGGGCAGAACTATCGTGAAAACGAAATCCTCGCCGCCTACAAACAGAAACCGACGCGGAAGATTCTTGGTACAGAGAACACTCATACTCGAGAAGCGTGGCTCGCGCTACGAGATAATCCACCGTACGCGGGCCAGTTTCTCTGGAGCGGAATTGATTACCTGGGCGAGTCTCCTGGCTGGCCAATGATTGCATTTAATTTTGGTTTGCTTGATCGCACAGGCACAGCACGTCCACTTGCCTTTCAACGACAAAGTTGGTGGAGCGATAAGCCTATGGTCCATATCACACGTCGGGTTGCACCGACACCTTTGGCGCCCACCGACCCCGGCTATGGAGTGGACAGACGTCCACAGGTACTTTTCTCGGACTGGACACCTCGAGACACGTCACCGCATGAAGAGAATGTCGAGGTTTACAGCAATTGCGAGGAGGTGGAACTATTTCTTAACGGCAAGTCTTTGGGAGCACAAGCGCTCCCCGCCGATGATTCACCGCGGAACTGGAAAGTTACCTTTGCGCCAGGAGCACTTAAAGCGGTGGGCAAAAACGGGGGAAAAGTAGTCGCCACGCACGAATTAAAAACGGCAGGTCAGGCTGCCCGGGTTGTGTTAACAGCGGCTAGAACCAGGATAGGCTCTACATGGGATGACGTTTCATATATTACCGCAACGGTTGTGGACGATCGTGGCGTGATGGTCCCAACTGCTAATGACCTCATCTCCTTTAAAATTACTGGCCCTGGCCATATCGCTGCCGTTGATAGCGGAGACAACACGAGCCATGAACCATTTCAAGCTCGCGAGAGACGCGCATATCAAGGGCGCAGCTTCGCAATGATCAAGGCCACAAGTAACTCCGGACAAATTAAGCTAGTAGCGAATGCGCCAAAACTCGCCAGCGGTTCGATCGACATTGAAATAGAAAACAGTAAGGACAAAAGGGGTTTCTAAAAAGAGGAATGGAGAGGACGATCATGGGACACCTGTTTGCACTTGCATCGATCGTGATTCTCTGTGGCCAAATCACTTTTGTGATCGGACAAGCTCGCCTGACACTAGCTGCTGACGGGCTGCCCGCTTGGGTGAAAGAGGTTGGCTCTCGCCGCGAACCGAAAGCGAAACGAACCTTTATCGCAAATACGTACGGTGCAAAAGGTGACGGTATCTCGAATAGCACCAAAGCGATTCAGCGTGCGATTGATGCTTGCGCTAAGGCTGGAGGCGGTACAGTTACTTTCAAGCCAGGCGAATACGTGACTGGAGCAATTTTTGTAAAGAGCAACGTTCACCTTTATGTTGACAAGGGTGTCACGTTGCTTGGCAGTCAGGATGATTCTGACTACCCCTCCTTGTGGACACGAGTTGCGGGTATCGAGATGAACTGGCCGGCTGCATTGATCAATGTCAATGATCAAAAGAACGTCAAGATCTCGGGCCAAGGTACAATCGACGGACGAGGACAGAAGTGGTGGGAGAAATACTGGAAGATGCGACGGGAGGATTACGAACCACGCGGATTACGCTGGGCCGTAGACTACGACGCTGAGCGCGCGCGCCTGATGGTCATTTGGAAGTCATCCGACGTGACTGTAGAAAACCTCAGCCTAAAGCGCTCTGGGTTTTGGACCCTTCAAGTGGTCTATTCCGACCATGTGACAATCGATGGTATCAAGATCAGCGATAACGCCGGTCCGAGCACCGATGGTGTTGATATCGACTCATCAAGCCACGTTCTTGTGCAAAACACGGATATCGACAACAACGATGACAATATATGTCTGAAGGCAGGGCGTGATTACGATGGACTTCGTATCAACCGCCCTACTGAATACGTTGTCATCCGGAACAACATAGCCCGCCGGGGCGGTGGTGTTGTTTCATTCGGCAGTGAGACCTCGGGAGGCATCCGCAGGGTCGTTGCCTACAATAATCGCGGCATAGGCACGAATGAGGGCATTCGATTTAAGTCGGCAAAGACTCGGGGTGGTTATGTGGAAGATGTTCTGATCAGGGATATTAGACTTGAAAACGTTCCGCTACCTTTCACTTTCACATTGAATTGGAATCCGACCTACAGCTATGCATCACTGCCTGAGGGAATGAAAGACGTTCCACCTCACTGGGTGGTAATGAATACTCCGGTATTGCCAGCCGAGCGTGGCTTGGCAGAGTTTCGGAATATCACTATCGAAAACGTGGAAGTTGTGGGCGCGAAAAGAATCTTTTCGGCGAGCGGCCTTCCTGAGAAACCTCTTTTAAACATTAAGTGGGCTAACATCACAGCTCATGGCCAGGAGGCTGGTGTTATCGAGCATGCTAGGAACTGGACGATGTCAAACGTGCGCATCAAAACACCTTCGGGTGAGCAAGTGAAGTTGGTGGGTGTCGAGAACGTTGATAAGCCTGTGGTAAATGGTGAATGGTGAATGGTGAATGGTGAATGGTGGTGAAATGTAAACGAACTCACCCATGCAAAATTCAGGATTCACGATTAATCACGATTCACCATTTACCATTCACCATTCACCATTCACCACCCACAGGCCAATGCTCCGATTCCACGTGCTCGCGCTTCATGATTTCTTCCATACGTTTCACAATCTGCTGATTCTTCGCTGCCACATCCCGCGTCTCGGCAAGATCAGTCTGTAAATCATAGAGCTCGATAGCACCATTCATGCCCCGCCGAACGGCTTTCCACCGGCCCATCCGAACAGCTTGAGCAAACGACGGTTCGTGGAATTCAAAGTAGAGGTACTTGTGCGTTGGCTGCCGGCCTCCCAAGAGAGCGGGAAGCATGGAAATGCCATCAATGCTTGCAGGAGGCTTAAGGCCCGCGATTGCTGCCGCAGTTGGAAGGAAGTCCCATTGGGTCCAAATATGATCGCTAATTTGTCCGCCCTTAATTCTGGCCGGCCAGCGCGCTATCATCGGTACTCTGATTCCGCCTTCATACAAGTCTCGCTTCTTACCGCGCAGTGGACCACTACTGCCAAATAGAGTTAAATCATACCCTCCCTCATCAACCCCCTGTGGGCCATTATCACTACTAAACAGCACCAAAGTATTTTCATCCAGCTTCAGCTCTTTCAAGAGCTCGAATAGCTTTCCAATATCCGCATCCATTCGTGTGATCATTGCCGCGTAATTCCTCTGCTGCGGCGTCCAGTCTTCATTTGAGTAGGGTGCGTCGTCGGGAACCTCCATTCCGTTTCCTGTCTCGCGACCTAACTCATTGTTGGCGTGTGGAATTGTGTATGCCAGATATAGAAAGAAGGGATTCTGCTTTTCCCTTCGAACGAAGTCCAGTGTTTCGTTTGTCAAGAGGTCATGCGAGTACGTCCCTTTCGGAATACTGACTCGCTCTTCATTTCGCCAAAGGTAATCCGGGTAATAATTGTGGGCGTGTGCCTGATTGAGATAGCCAAACCAATAGTCAAATCCTTTACGATTCGGAATTCCAGTGGTGCCCGGCTCGCCTAAGCCCCACTTGCCAATGACACCCGTGCGATAACCAGCGCGCTTAAGGACTTCGGCTACAGTCACATCCTGCGGGCGCAACGGAATGCGTTCTCTTTTTAGGCTGGTATTTCCTCTTATGTAAACGTGACCCTGGTGCTGACCAGTTATGAAACTTGCACGAGAAGGTGCGCAGACTGGACTTGCAGCATAGAACTGCGTGAAGCGAATTCCCTCACCCGCCATTCGATCCAGATTAGGTGTCGTGATAAACCTCTGTCCATAACTCCCGAGATCTCCATACCCAAGATCATCGGCCATTATGAAGATAATGTTCGGTTTTGACGCTCGCTTTGGGGTCTGCGCCTTACCGATGCTAATCGCTTGACTGATGAGGATAGCGCACGAAATAACTACAGCTGCATACAATCTTGAAATAGATAACCAAAACATCGGTACCCTGAGGAAAGTATTAGGCTGAAGCAATATTGTATCAGCTTGGAGAAAGATCAAAGACCAAAGGCCGAAGAACAAAGACCTCTTCTAGCCTGCCATCTTGCGGTTTCGCGTGTGTGATGCGTTCTCGAGGCAGGCACTTGAACAATATGCTAAACCTCTTCTACCAGTTCCGATTGCACGTGTGGCAGGCACCCATGTACCGCAACCGGTACAACATATCAATCTGTTCTCAGATTTTACACCGCCTGATTGAGGACGGCCGGGATCAACCTTCAAAGTGCCGTGTAAGGACCGGAAAACTCTTTGAAATAGTTTGATGTAGGGACGTAGGCGCCAATAGACCAGAAAGAGAATTAGGGCAATGGCTGCAGTGATAATTACGTACTTCAAGATATCTCGATTGGACTAACGCACCAATGCCTACGCGTTGTCATCTCCGGCTCTGTTTCCCGGGACGTAAGGCACGTCATTAGCGCGGCGGCGAGGGGAAGGGTCTGAAGCTCGTCGACGCGGAGTGGAGTCTTTGTTTCGTCGATCAACGCTGCCAGGCGGCAAGCCACGGCCATGTACAGCCTCTTCGAGAATGCGAGTAATCTCCTGAGAGAGGGTGCGATGCTCCGCGGCAGCGCGCCGGCGAAGAGATTCTTTCAAGTGGTTTGGTACGTATGCTCCTATAAACACTCCCTTACGGTTCGCCATCTCGGATCAACCTCACCTTCGTCTGTCGGGTCTGGAACTCATTCCAGCTAATGCCGTGCAAATCAGAACAGGTCTATAAGCCGAATTCTGTACTCTGGAAAAACCAGAGTGGCGATCATTCATCTAGCCCAACTGTTGCCAGTTGGATCAAGCGACCTACCCGGAGGTCGTAGGCTAGTCTTTCGACGAGCTTCGGGCGGGCAGCCCTGGTGACGCCTCCCTATTTGGTCTTGCACTGCGAGGAGTTTGCCTGGCCGTACGTGTCGCCACATACGCCGGTGCGCTCTTACATTAAGCCCTTGACGGGCCGCACCCTTTCACCCATCACCATTGAGCAGTGCTCAGTGGCTGGTCTACTCTCTGTTGCACTTGTCGTAGTCCGAAAAGTGATAAATCACTTTCGGACCCCCCGCCGTTAGCGGGCTCGCTGCCCTGTAGTGTTCGGACTTTCCTCTCCTGAACGTCTTCACGTCGTAGCAAGCGTTTGCACGCGCCTAACTTAAAGATCGCTCAGCAGCGACCGCCCAACCTGTTCTCTTTTGCAAGGCTAGGTGATTATATCAAACCTGTGTTCAACACGTACAGTACGCTAGTAGTCTGCTTTAAACGCTGGGTGGAGGTAGTTTATTTATAATCCTTTGCTCCTTAGTATCTTGCTCTTGCCGCTGATGCTATCCAAAGTACCTGAAGCCAACACGCAGGTTTTCGGTAACTTCTGGAGGGATAGTCAAAGCCAACACTATTGATACGGCTGCATGAGAAAGGGCCAATGCCAAGAGATTTGGCTGGCGTTGATATACAGCGGCCCAGATCAGACCCCCTATCAGAGTCAGACCAGACAACAAAGGGTTCGGAAAGTGTAGCAAGCTGAACACAACTCCTACCAAAACTATGCTGTTGAAGCCTTTGCCAAACGCCATCTGCGCCCGACGATTGATGAAACCCTGGAGCGCGTACTGTTGAAGTAGGGTCCATAAAGGCAACAGTAAGAAGCGTGGCCTAACAGATCTCATTGTGAAGCTTGAGTCACTTAACAACAGTGCACTGATAAGAATCAAAACTATTGCGGCGGCCGTTGGAAAGAAAAGTAAACGACTCGCATCAAGGAAATTATCTAAACGAAAACCAATGTCGCGAAAACTCTCGCCGCGCTCTCGATGAGAGAGGATCATTAATATTAGAGCCATAGAGCTTGGTACGGCGATTAACCATCGAGTCGTGACTCCAAGAGAAAGTACAACCCACTCAGCGATTAGACACGATATGACTACAGAGGCAATCTCCCAAATCGGAATTACCCTGTTTGTCTTCGCAGAAGTTGTTTCGGTGAGTTGTTCCGCAATCACGGTCGCTAATGTTGCCTTCTTACGTCCGTTAAACGTCCAGATTTGTCAACTGTGAATCTGATTGGATTACCGACTAACTGAAGCGTTCGGCGAAATCCGCCGCCACTTTCATGCACAGCGTAGACATGGGCAATGTGCTCACCAACTTCTAGGTCTGGCGCCTCAAATTGATAACCATTCCACTCATCCAGTGACCAGCCGGAAGCGAGTACATCAGGACGCAATCGATTAGCTACGCCAGTTGCAATGAATCTTCCGTCGATGAACAGTTGTAACTCCACGCGATCCCACGGTGCATTTTGATTCACCGCCCACCCCGAGATTGAATCAGGAGTAGCTTCTCCCCACCCGCGGAAATGAGGTGGAAATGCCGACATGTAGAACAGTACTGCGAAGCTGCCGACAAGGATCGTGTCGGCAACTGACTTAATGATAAGGATGTAGACCAGCCGCATTCGGGCAAATCACTCGTTGTACCAACTAAGCCTTAGTCGCTGAAAATGCTTGGCGGAAATACTCGAGGCCAGCCAGCGCTGAACCGTTCTCGCACGAGCTTCTCCACTTCATCAGCAGTCTCACAGTTTAGGCATTCAGTTGCTATTAGTTTCAGTTCCTGAAACTCGATGTTTGCTAGCGCCCTTCGCACGCGCGGAATTGACGACGGAGTCATACTTAACTCTGCGGCTCCCAATCCAATCAATAAAGCAGCGTATACCGGGGTTGAGGCCATTTCACCGCATACGATTGCTGGTATCCCAGCATCCCGAGCGGCTTGGAGACTTCGATCAATCCCCTGCAGCACTGCCGGATGTAAAGTGCGAAACCATTCGGCAACATCGTCGTTGCTGCGATCAACTGCAAGTATGTATTGCACGAGATCATTTGTTCCCAACTCAAAGAAATCCACGGTGCGAGCGATCTTCTCCGCAGTTAAGAAAGCGGCAGGCACCTCGATCATCGCGCCAACACGAACGTCCCGATATGCTTTGCCTTCAGCGTCTAGTCGATTCTTCTCTTGATCGATAATCGCCCGGGCTCGTTTTATGTCTCTTACATCAGCAACCATTGGTAGCACGATGCCCAGCGAACCCTCGGCGGCTGCCCGCAAGAGCGCCCGCACTTGAGTTCTCATTATCGTTTCGTAGCGTAAGCCAAAGCGTATTGCGCGAAGCCCGAGAGCCGGATTCCGCTCCGGCTCATTTGCCGAATCCTCTGCCTGATCTCCGCCAAGATCGAATAGTCTGATAATTGCACCATCGTCTCCGGCAAATCTCGCGAGCTCGGCATAGGCGGCAAATTGCTCATCCTCCGAAAGCATGATTCCGGGTCGTGATAGCAAAAACTCTGAACGGTAAAGCCCAATACCACAAGCGCCGTATCTCCGAATTGCCTCAAACTCCGCCGGTACTTCGATATTGGCTCGTAAGATTATTTGAAAGCCGTCCAGTGTTGTGATTGGACCATGCTCCGACTGCACTGTTTCAGTTGGTATCGCTTTTGATCGATCTGCAGCCTCGGACAAATAGCGATCAAGCGTGGCCTGCGTCGGGTGAAGTATCACTTCGCCAGCAAATGAATTAACCAGGACTTTGTCACCTGTACGTGAGCGGCGGAAGAAGTCTCTCAAGCCGACTACGGCAGGGATACCCAGGCCCCTCGCCAAAATAGCTGTATGCGATGTCCAGCCGCCTTTGTCCGTTGCGATGGCAAGCGTGTGTTCCAGATCCAGTTCGGCAACAGCCGATGGAAGAAGATCCTGTGAAACAATTACTGCTGATTCAGAGAGGTTCCGGTACTGCGAGTGTTCACCGCTGAGCGCGCCAATTAGCCGATGAACGACATCTTCAATATCCGAGCCGCGCTCCCCCAAATAGCTGTCTTTTATTTCTGAGTAAACTGCGAGGAGACGGTCTCCAACTACTTTCACGGCCCATTCAGCATTTACTCGATCGCCAGTTATGAACTGCTCGACATCGCTCGTCAGTTTTTCATCTTCGAGTAGCAGTTGGTGGGCATCGAAAATATAAGCGTGGTCCTTTCCGAGCTCCTTTTCGGCCCTCGCTTTTATAGCTGTCAGTTGTCGTCGGGCCAGACGAACGGCCGCACGAAATCGTCTGAGCTCCGCTTCTACTTCACCCGGTTGAATCTCAGCCCGATAAACGTGCTTTGTGCCGTTGTGCACTCTGAGGACACGCCCAACAACAAGGCCTTCAGATACGCCCAATCCCCGACAATGAATCTCGCGATGCTCAGCTTTCACTTGCTTTGGTGAATTCGGCCGTGAAGAGTTCGTCCATCTCCTTAATCGCCTGGTCTTCATCCACTCCGTTGGCAACAATCCGTAATTGGGTACCACAGCTTGCCGCGAGCATCAGAACACTGATGATTGACTTTGCATCCGCGACAGCCTTGCCATCCTTACGCTCCAGCGTCAGGTTGCTTTTGAAGCGGCTGGCAACATGAACGATCCTTGCCGAAGCTCGGGCATGGAGTCCAAGCGGTGCACTCACTATTACCGTGCGTTCGATCACCTAGTCTCCGTCCTTCTTAAGGGGCGCCAAGAGGTCCCCTGCCAGGTAAATACCCTGACGCCCAAGATCACATACATGACGAGCGGTCTCTGCTAATGCACCTTCTCCAGCCTGGCTCGCCAGTTTTATTACCATTGGCAGGTTTACCCCCGTAACAACCTCAACCTTACCCTCCTCGAGAAACATCGAGGCTATGTTTGTGGGTGTGCCCCCGAACATGTCTGTTAACAACAATACACCTGCATTCTGAGACACACGCGCAATCGCTCGCTGCACCTCATCTCGCGCGGCATCGACGTCATCATGCCATCCGATTGACACTGCGGTTATGTGAGAGATGGGACCAATAATCATTTCTGCCGCTGCAAGCAATTCGCCAGCGAGGTGTCCATGAGTGACAATCACACCGGCTACTTTGCGTGGCTCTTCGCCCCCTACTGTGGGCTGTAAATTGTCGCTCATCTTATTGGCCTCCAAGATTGCAACAGCCTAGTTGCCGGGCTTCGCTTTCCTCACATCACGATGCGAAGCATGCGCATCAAAACCCGCACGACGAAGGGCTCGTGTGAGAGCATTCGCTATCATGACTGAACGATGCCTGCCACCAGTGCAACCGATGCCCACCGTAACGTAGGATTTCCCTTCACGTTTATACAGCGGTAGTAGATACTCGAGAAGCTCGTTAAATCTCCTCAGGGTCTCAGCTACTTCAGGCTGAGCCTTGAGATATTTTACAACCCTGCTGTCGTGTCCAGACAGGCGCTTCAGTTCAGGAACAAAGTGGGGATTCGGTAGATGTCTCACATCAAATAGCAGCTCAAGCTCACCCGGGGATCCGTATTTGTGGCCAAAACTTACAATCTGAACGCGCATCGGCGCGCCCTTGCGGTCTGGACTAAAACGCTCTAGCAAGAAACTGCGTAGCGTGTGCACCGTGTGGTCAGACGTATCGATTATCTGATCTGCTCGCGAACGAACGTGAGCCATAGCCGCACGCTCAGCCCTTATTGCCTCCAACAGACCAGTTCCTTTGTCTGCAGGATGTGGCCGTCGAGTTTCACTGAAACGATGCTGCAGCACCTCGTCAGAAGCTTCGAGGAAGAGAACATAAACTAATAGATCAGACTTCCTAAGTGCAGTTAACTGCTTTCTGAAATCTGCCAGGAAACTACCCTCGCGAATGTCGATCACGAGAGCAGCGCGCTGAATTCCATTTTCAGAATCACCGGGAGTAACAAGTCTGGCGAAGGTTTGAAGCATCGTGATGGGGAGATTGTCGACGCAGAAGTATCCAAGATCCTGAAAAGCGTTGGTTGCTGAGGACATGCCAGAGCCGCTTAGACCTGTGATAATCACGATGTCCGGGGCCGCTTCACTCTGCTGGGGGGTCTGAGTTTTCTTTTTACGCGGCATGGTGGGGAAATCGTGAATAGTTAATAGTGAATCGTGAATCGAAGTATCCTAGATTACTTCTAGCATGTACAACACTCACTATTCACTATTCACAATTTACGACTTTTCGATTCACGATTCACGATTCACGACTATTTACCTTCCTCAGCCCTTACCAGAATCGCCAACTCAATCTGGACATCGTCACCGACCCAGTTCGGAATCGCCGCATGCTGCCATTTCATGTCGTAATCGCTGCGCTTTAGAGTCATATTGGACTTGAAACCTACCATAGTCCGCTTGTTCGCTGGATTTACATGCTTTCCAGTAATAGTGAAAGGAAGTGAAATCTCTTTTGAAACTCCATGCATCGTAAATGTACCTACAGCAACGAACCCTTCATTGCTCTTTTCCACGCGGGTACTCTCAAAGGTAATGTCAGGGTACTTCTCCACATCGAAGAAATCGGGGTTTCGCAGGTGCTTATCACGATTCTCGACTCCA
Source organism: uncultured Chloracidobacterium sp. (assembly GCA_964574785.1). Lineage (GTDB taxonomy): Bacteria > Acidobacteriota > Blastocatellia > Pyrinomonadales > Pyrinomonadaceae > PSRF01. Next base: position 69,508 of record CAZNPP010000002.1, read on the forward strand.
GTATCGATACTTGCTGCTTTGATGGTGGCCTTTACCGAAGAGTTCTCAATCTTCTCCTCAACGTAAGTAAGGTCAAGAGTGAATTCAGTGAACTTACCCCGTACGAGCGAAACGCCACCAAGGATTGGAATGGCGAAACCAACCGTAGAGTGGTTTACATCGGCAGAATATTTCGTAGGTGGTACGGCAATCGCGCTGACAGTAAGTATGCAAACCAGCGAAACCACTACAGGGAACCTCGTGAGCATTCTTAAACTCCTTTCAAGGTAGATAAATCATTTCTCTATTAAATAAACCTGAGAGTGCAGTTTAAGCCGAAGCTGACGCGTAAGGCACGTCAGGCCGTCCACCTGGATTTATTGATCTCCGGTACTTAGGGTTGTATCAAGCCAAAGTTCCCATCTTTGCGCTTGTACAGAACTCCCACTCTTTCGGTCTCTGCATCCCGGAAGACTACGAATTGATCTTGTTCAGATGACAACCGCAACGCAGCCTCCTCAGCCGTCATGGGCTTAACCGAGTAACGCCGGGCCGCGATAATCCGAGGCGGACCTGGAGAAGCTTCCAACTGACCATCTGGTTGAGGGGCCACAACGGCAGTAGGCATGGCCGCTTGTTTGCGATCAATGATCTTCTTCTTGAGCTTAAGAGCGCGCTTCTCGATCTTTGCAATTGCGCGACTCAACGCCATGTACATGTCGGCGTTAGTGTCTTTCGCCGTTAGAGTATGATCCCGCCAGTAGACTATGATTTCGCCAATATGACGATTCTTTTCAACATCGATAATGACGTGTGTTGATGCCGTAGAATCATTGAAGATATGAGCAAGTTTTTTGAAATGATCCTCAACGTGTTTCCGGATAGCGGGGGATACTTCAACGTGACGACCCGTATAGTCGAATCTCATGAGTGAGTTCCCTCCTTGACTGAAAGGTATAGTATTGCCTGCCGAGCAAAAAACTGATGGTAGAACAAGCTGGGCGAGAAGCCGACTTTGCCGCCGCGCCCTAGTGAGAGGCGCTAAACTACAGCGCGACGTTCGCGCGACCCGGGGATCTGCATCTGGTCGCGATATTTGGCAACGGTTCGGCGCGATAATTTGATTCCATCTTTAGCCAGGATCTTAACCACTTGATCGTCCGTTATCGGATTATGTGAATCTTCGTCTTCAATCAGCTTCTTAATCTTCAACTTAATGATACGAGTCGAGATCTCCTCGCCATCCTCATTCATCATCCCTTCGGTGAAAAAGCGGCGCAGTTCGATAACTCCCTGTGGCGTGTGCGCATACTTTCTATTTACGACGCGCGACACAGTTGAAAGATGCATACCGATGTCTTCGGCTATATCCTTCAACATCATGGGCTTTATGTGCTCCACCCCGTGATCGAGAAAATCTTTCTGGCGATGAACAATTGACTCAACCACTTTGTAAATTGTTTGGCGGCGGTGTTCGATATTACGTAACAGATCAACTGCTGAGCGCATCTTTTCGCGGATAAAGCTTTTAGTCTCGTTACTCACTCCGCTCTGCCCAAGCATCTGCTGATATTGTTGACTAATCCGGAGCCGAGGACTGCCATCATCTGCAAAATAGATGATGTAATCCTCGTCGTTTTCATCGAGTTTTTCGATGTAGATCTCGGGAGTAATCAGGATCGGCTCATCTGCCGAGTAGCGGCGGCCAGGATAGGGATCGAGCGTGCGGATAAACTGTAGTTCTGCCAGGAGAACGTCAACATCGATACCAATACTCTTCGACAACGCTGGCAGTTTATGCTGTTGCAACTCGTGAAGGTGCTCGCTGATCAAACGTGATGCAAGTCGGTCCGATTCCCCGCGAACCTCCAGTTGAACCAATAGAGACTCACTTACAGTCCGTGCTCCGCACCCGACTGGATCTAATCGCATTAGTATTTGCCGAGCTGATTCAACGAGCTGATCCGAGCAGTTGCTCATTGCGGCAATCTCTTCGTTCGTAGCATTTAAGCGGCCATCTGCATCAAGATTTCCAATGACGCAGACGGCTGCTTCGCACGTTTCTGCATCAATTGGGCTCATGTGCAACTGCCATTCGAGGTGGTCAGCCAACGAAGGAGGTCTGGTAAGAAACTGCTCGAAGGTGGGCGCGTCTTCCTTGTATTCGATCTCCTGAGTCTTGTATCCCGGATCGAGATACTCCTGAAATTCGCGACCGAAGTCTATTTCTTCGAAAGAATCCCGAGGGCCTTCCTCGCCGACTAGCTCCTCATGACTCGACTCATCTAACAACTCAGCAGATCCGGAAGAATTGTCGCCTAGCTCCAGGTCGGTTTCAGATTGGGCAGCGGTCACGATTTCAGCATCGCCTGCACCGTTCGACGAAGCAGTTCCAAGCCCAGGCTCAGTTGCTTCAAATTGCGTCGACTCTCCCGTTTCAGCAGGATCAGCATTGGCAAGGTGATCCAGGATCTTCTCAGCAAGCTCTCGAGCCTCTTCCTGAGTTGCAACCTCTTCAAGGACAGGATTCTCCAAGAGCTGTTGTTGAATTAATTCCGACAGCTCGAGAGAAGTCATCTGCAACATCTCTATGCGCTGGCGCAACTGGGGCGTCAGCACGAGTCGTTGGGAGAGGCTGGTGGTGAGCTTAAGGGACATTCCTTAAATCTAAACAGAACTTGTTGTGTTTTTTAGCACCTCAACGGCGCAGGGAGATTATAACCCATCCTTAGATGCTTTGCGCGCGTCGTTTACATCCGAAATTTTTCACCAAGATATAACCGTCGAACTTCGGCATCATCTGTCAAGTCTTGCGGAGCACCGGAACGGAAAATACGCCCTTCTGCCATAATATAGGCGCGATCCGTTACCCCGAGTGTCTCTCTGACGTTATGATCCGTAACCAGAATACCGATACCACGATTACGTAGATAAAGTATTACATTTTGGAGGTCGTCCACAGCTTTGGGATCAATTCCCGCGAATGGCTCATCAAGAAGAATATATTGCGGTTCGGTTGCAAGAGCGCGCGCAATCTCTGCTCTTCTTCTCTCACCTCCCGAAAGAGCATCACCGCGTGTGTTCCTCACATGAGCGATTCCGAACTCCTGCAATAACTCTTCAAGTCTCTTCAGGCGCTCGCGGCGTCGTAACCCCATCGTCTCGAGAACTGCCAGAATATTTTGTGCGGCAGTCATCTTCCGAAATATTGAAGGTTCTTGCGGGAGATACCCTAGGCCCAATCGAGCTCGCAGGTACATAGGAAGTTTCGTGATATCCCTACCTGCCAGCCTAACCGTACCAGCATCCGGACGCTCCAAACCAACCACCATGTAGAAGGTTGTAGTCTTACCAGCACCGTTTGCACCAAGCAAGCCGACAACCTCACCTCTTTCAACGTGAAGACTCACGCCGTCTACAACTTTTCGCTTACCGTAGCTCTTTTCGAGATTGTTAACGGCTAAGGCCGATGTAGTTGGCGACTTTTGCTCGTCTATGAGATGAGGAATTGTACGCGCTGCTTCCTCATTCGGCGGAGCAAGTATCTCCAGATCTTCGATCGGTATGGTCATGAATCTAAAACCGTGAGGAGGGATCAGTCGCTCGGCTGCCTTCTTACCTTGTGCGTAGACCTGACTCTCCCTGGAGATTGCGAGCCCCGCTGATCGTCCGCGGTCACTCTACTCTCTCGTAGATTGACCGTCAATCGTCCTCCTTCCGTGCTTCCCTGCTCAACATCTTCCACTCGAGCAGGACTTCCTGTAAGTATTGCTACTTCATCATCAGTTGTGTATTGAACCCAATCCCCGACAGCCTTACGATTGGGCTGGGTAAGAACAACATTACGTTGAGCAACCGTCTTTTCCACTTCATTGGATTCACGTCGCAAAAAAACATCCGCGACGTCACTTGTGAGGCGATCGTTTGCCTGGCGAATGTCAACATTGCCTTCGTAGCGTAGGGTGCGGTTCGGCTCGGAATAGACCATCGAATCGGCAGTCACAAAGACCGGAACACTACTAGCCTTGCCCTCGATTCTACGTTTTGCATCATATAGCGCACTCTGCACTCGACCATTAGCTTCCATCTTCTTTTCCGAAACATAAATGGTCAGTTTCTCAGCCCGAACATAATTATCGTCCTGCCAGGCCCTGGCGTTGTCGGTGTAGATGGCAATTCCGGTCTGGTGATGAAACTGCCCACGATCGCTGACGATAAAGACCGGACTCTTTACCCTTGTGAACGGAGTAGCACCGTTGGTCTGTTCTTGACTGTAATAAGTTGTGGCTGTTTTCCCGCGACTGTACGACACTTCATATCGCAGGTCAGAATCTAGTTCGATAGCCTTTGTACGAGCGCGTGAGTCCCAAACCGTCGGTTCACCACCGCGAAGGCGCACCGTTTCATCACTGGTGGTATATGACATGTTGGCCGCGGTTCCATGTCGATCGTTTTCGGTAAATTTCGCCTCCCCCTGCGCGTCTACTCGGTCAATGTCTTGGGTATCTTTCGTAAACGATGCAATCATCTTCTGAGACGTTAGCGTGCGTTTAGCTCTCTCACTGCCTGGTAAAGAAGGCTCAATTACAGCCTTCGAGCCACCGGTTGCGGTGAAGTTACGCGCAAGATTTCCAGCCTCGTAGAACTCGCAATCAAACCGCGAAGCTGTAAGTATCTTACGATCGTTGCCGGCAGTTTGCGTGATTGGGTCGACAAATAATTCGCCATTACCAACTGCTTCCGCTCTTTCCAAATCTCTTCCCGTAGATCGCCAAAAGAGCTTTACTGCATCGGCAATGAGTCGTTTGTTCGCAGCTTTGGGATCGCTAGCTTTCGATTTAGGAGCAGCTAAGGTTATTGCCGTGCGGCCTTCCGTCCGCATCTCCTTCAAAAGACTCCTGTCCTCTTGCGCCTGAAACATGACTTCGATGAGACTGGCGCCATTTAATTGCACCTCGGAATCCGCATCGAGAGTTCTTGCACGTGCATCGCGCGCGGCTAGCGCTCGTTCGAGGCGCTGATCTCTATCCAGGAAAAAATCCATATCGATGGAATGAACTTCGGCGGACTTGCCAGTTTCCATAGACCGTAGATATGAATTGCCTCGAAGCTCAACCTTCTGCAGCCGCTTTTGCGCATTGAGCGTTGCGTATAGTTGGTCCCCACTCATAATGTCGCGCTCTTGTTCTGCCGTTACACCACCAAAGAATGAAAGCTTTAGAGCTTCTTGTTCGAACAGAGCATTACTAGAGCTAATTACGAGAGGTCGAGCGCGAGTAGACGAGCTTGCGGCTGCTGTCTTCAAGTCTCGAGGATCTACGGTAATCTGAACCCCACTTTTTAAGTGAATCTTTTTGTGCTTTGCTTCCACGACTGCGCCTACTGCACGACCAGACACATTCTCCCTACTGAAGAGCACGCTTTCGTCCGTAGTAGCCACTTCGGTATCGCGGTCGAAAGCTATTGACTCGGTCTCAACCTTCAGTGCGTCTTTGGTTTCGATTTGAACATTACCAATGAATGAAATTACTGAACTCTTGGGATCGTATATGGCCCGGTTTGCAGAAATCTGGTCCGGTACATCACCGACAGCCGGGTAAACAGCAAGTTTTACATCCTCAAGTTCATGATGACCATCTGAGTAGGTGATGTCACGAGCGGCGCGCAGCCAAAGGTATAGTCGATCATCCTTAGTAACACGCTGTTCATAACCTTCGATGATTCCGGTTACCTCTTTTGAAAGTTCGGGAGCTTCTGATCTCAATCTGAATGGCACATTGTTGCGCAGTCGATAATAGGAGATGACGACAACAGATAAACCAGCAATTAATACGAGCAGAGCTACAGCACGCACCAAAAGCGGAAACCGGGCGCGTAAATCGATTGCAAATGCCTTTTTCCTTGTAACTTCTTCCAATGACTCCTCAGTGGGTTTTCAAAACGCCAAGATAAATTTAGCAAGTTTCGATGCCGCATTTAGCTTTGTTAGTTTGCTTACGGCTATCTTCAAAAGACCATAGTTTCATCGGCGCAGACAAATGCCCCCCTCATTACACGCGGGGAAGCAGAAATTGGCAAGTGCCGGACTATTAATTATGTGGTGAAGTTATGAAAGACTACTCTGCAAACCACCCATCGGCAGCGAGTAATTTGACGCCAATGCGACGCTGACCATCCATTTCATCAGTCCAAACTCCGTTAACCTCGGCTTCGAGCTGACCTCCGAATGGCGGAATCAGTTTAACTACTGAACCTACTTCAACATCCGCATCAAAAATGAGTGTGGCGCCACCACGGCTTATTTTTACGGCTTGCGCATTAACCCTAAATTGTTTGCCTTCGGGAGTGTTGCCCTCGACTTCGAGCGCAAATTCGACGGGAACACGAGGACTACGTGGCCTCTGTGAAGAAGCTGCCGGTCCTCGCCGATCATTCTGGTTCATTGAATTCACCGCCCTTTTTTGAACTATGAATCGGACGAGTTGTGTCTCGCGCCGGTAAGGAGGGGCCGAGCTAGTTTACCGAAAGTGACGAATTATTGTTAAGTCTTTCTGACCAATGATGTGATGATTCTTAATCGATTGCCGCTGAGATATACCCACCCATAAGTAGAACCAGGATTACTCCACCTATCAACAAACGGTAGCCAATAAAAACCGCAGTCGAATGGGTACGAAGGTAACGCAGCAAAAACCAGATCGAGGCATAGCCCACAATTCCCGACACAACCGTAGCTATCGCCAGAGCAAAATAGGTATCGGAAGGCAGCTTTTCAACGGCTTCCTTTAGTTCCAATAAACCACTCGCGCCAATGGCAGGAATGGAGAGAAGAAATGAGAACCTCGCGGCCGTTTCGCGAGTCTCACCAACGAACAACCCGCCCATAATGGTTGAACCTGAACGGCTCGATCCCGGAACTAATGCCAACACCTGCGCCGAACCAACTGCTAGCGCATCTCGAATTCCGAGGTCCGACATTGAACGGTTGCGCTTACCAACCAACTCTGCAACTACCAATAGCAGCGCCACAACGATCAGCATCGTCGCGATCACCCAAAGGTTCTTTGTGAATGGCCCTTCGATCTCTTTCTTGAAAAGTAGCCCAACGATACCCACAGGTATTGAGCCAAGTATGACCAGCCAGCCCAGCCAGGCATCCTGAGATAATCTGTTCGGATTACTCGGACCTCCCCGTAGCAACTGCAAATGGTCACGGAAGAATCCATAGCTAATGTTCACAATATCACGCCAAAAATAGATGATTACTGCCAACAATGTGCCCAGTTGGATCACCGCTATAGTCGCAGTTGTCTGCTCCGCCTGGAGCGTGCGATCGACACCGTCATAGAGGCCCACAGCACGAGCGGCAAAAACGAGATGAGCGGTTGAACTGATCGGAATGAATTCGGTGAGGCCTTGAACAATGCCGAGTACAATCGCCTGAAGAACAGTCATAGGGAACTTAAACTTGCGAGTTCAGATTGGTTACTCTCGGAAAGAGTTTCGCCGTGAAATCCAGTCATACATAAAAATTGGCATCATCATGCCTGCCCGAACAATACTCGCAAGCTGCCAGGGGAACGCGTAACTCTTCTTTCGCTTTTCAATCGCCCGAACAATCTTTTCAACTGCATCATCAAGTTCCATCAAGTAAGGCATCTTTGCTTGACGTCCTGCAGTTATTGGCGTCTTGATAAATCCTGGGTGAATAATGGTAATGTCAATTCCACGCGGTTCCAGATCCAACCGCAAACTCTCGAAAAATGCAGAGATTCCCGCCTTGCTTGCACAGTAAGCTGCAGATTTCGGGAGCCCTCGATAAGCAGCCAAGCTCGATATTACGACGAGATGTCCCTTTCCCCTGGCAAGCATCTCAGGAATAACCGCTGCAACGCTGTTCGCAACTCCAACGACGTTGACATTAATAATATTCGCTACTTCTTCCGCGTCGATTTCCGCAGCATCTCTTGTTGCAGCGATGCCGGCGTTTCCAATGAGCAGATCTACTGGTCCAAATTGTCCCGTTAAGAGGGTAACCGCAGTCTTAAGGCTTTCATTGTCCTGGACGTCTGCCGGCAAAGCGATAGCCTTGCCCCCTTGAGATTCGATCTCATTTACAATTTCATCCAGGGCACTTGCTCTGCGTGCTACTAATCCCACCCTTGCGTTTTTTCCTGCAAGCTCAAGCGCTAATCCTCGCCCGATGCCTGATGAAGCACCGGTAATCATCACTACCTTTCCTTCCCAGTAGCTCACGGCTTAACAAGACTCCGCTGTATGTCCCCCAAGAGCTAATAACGCTTTGGCGAGGTCCTTCTGCTTTATCAATAGATGGTCTCGTGAAAACGATGACAGAGCGCCTACTGAGATATCGGCAGCAGCGAGTATCTCTGTTACACGAGCCAAGTAGCCCACTACTTCCCAGCCTAAGATTGCGTCTAATGTGATCAGCCGGAAGTCAGATTCACATTTGGCCTCTGGAACAATATGACTCATTTGCCGCCAATCTTCAGAGCCAACTAATAATGTTACTTCCCGCTCGTCTAGAAAGATCATGAACTGAGACTCAGCGTCAGGCCCGAGTCGGGGATTCTGCAGGAGTCGTCTCCAGTCCTGATGACTCAACGAAGCCAATGTGAAGGTGCCAGAGGAAACCTTAACTTTGGTTTCACTGAGCAATTTAGTAACAGCATTCGAATCCACAGTAACTAAATTTCTTTGAAAGCCGTAAGCTTCTCGAGATCAAACCTGAAGAACGACTGGTAAGATTACAGGTCGTGCACCTGTGAGTTTTTGAATGAAGCGTTTAAGTTCGACTCTGACATGTTCTTTTAAGAGAGTCTCATCGGCAAGCATTTCGCGCGAGGCTCCTGTGATCGCTGCTGTAACGATTCGTTGGGCATCCTTCAATGAACCATTGGGGGATTCGAATCCTCTAACGCCACGCATTACGATTTCGGGTTGAGAATGCAATTCTCCTGTTTCTGTATCCATGGTAACGATTAGCGTGACAATTCCTTCATAGGCGAGCTGTTTTCGTTGACGGACCGTCTCGCTTTGGATCTCCTCGAAACCTGATTCGTCGATGAAGGTGCGTCCAATTTCGCGCTTATTGACCACTGAGGCACGGTTGCCTTGAAGTTCCAACACATCACCATTCTCAATAAGAATAATGTTCTCTTCAGGGTAACCGAGATGATTTCTGACAAACTCCTTGTGCCGAAAGAGCATCCGATACTCGCCGTGTATAGGAACCACAAACTTGGGACGTACAGCTTCGGTCATGATTCGGATGTCATCTTGTGAGGCATGGCCACTAACATGAACTAGTCTGCGTTTCTCTTCAATGATATTTGCACCACGCTTGTAGAGCAGCCCGATCATCCGGGAGATCGTGCGCTCATTACCCGGAATGATACGGGCAGAGAGTACGACGGTATCACCTTCTTCGATGGTCAATCCCTTGTAACTCTGACTAGCCATCTGGGAGAGCGCTGCCCGCCATTCTCCTTGAGAACCGGTAACCAGAAAGACAACTTCGTTGTCACTAATGTCTCTTGTCTCGTTTAGGGAGATGAGAAGACCGTCGGGGATATCCAAATAACCCAAGCGGTCGGCAATTTCGACGTTCTTCTGCATTGACCGGCCGAGCACGCAAACCTTGCGACTAAACTGTTGAGCAACGTCAAGGACGATCTGAATTCGATGAATCGAAGAAGCAAAGGCTGCAACAATAATGCGACCCTCTGCTTCTGAAAAGATCTCTTCGAAGGCAGGTATTACGGCACGCTCGGAAGGTGTCCTTCCGGGCACGGTGGCGTTAGTAGAGTCGGAAAGAAGGGCTAGTACGCCTTCCTGTCCATAGCGCCGCAGGCTTCGCAGATCAATAGGCTCGCCGATCACTGGCGTCTCGTCGACCTTGTAATCACCTGTATGGATTATTGTACCGACGGGCGTCTTTATTGCGAGCGAGAAGCAATCCACCAGTGAGTGGGACACGCGAATAAATTCGACCGTGAAAGCACCAATCTGAACAACCTCGCGAGGCTCTACCCGGTGAACCAGCGTGTCGCCTACCAGGTTGTGCTCTTCTAATTTGCTTTCAGCCAGACCCGCAGTGAAATGAGAGCAATAAACAGGAACATTAAACTTCTTCAGGATGTATGGGAGCGCGCCTAAATGGTCTTCGTGGCCATGAGTGAGGATAACTGCGCTAATCTCCTCTCTGTACTCTTCCAGGAAGTCGAAATTTGGAATCGATACATCTACGCCATAGGCAGATTCTTCTGGAAACCCCATACCGGCATCAAGGATGAGCATCTCATCCTTAAACCGCACCGCCATGCAATTCATCCCAAATTCGCCGATACCCCCCAGTGGGATGATCTCTAAAACACTACTCACGTTTTGTACTCTACTCTCATGAACGACGGCGGCAGAAGCAAAGGTTTTGTGCCAGCCCGATGTTAAACGATGAAGTATAGCATAGGGCTTTGCAAAAGCTGTTGAGGGGACAGATTGGCCCAACGGCAGCGCGAAATTGGAACCCCAGTGAGAACCTAAAGCCCATGGGTCTCTTGATGCTTGAGGTCAGGTTGAAACTGAAATTCCCCAGGCTGAAAGCCATGGGGTGTCTCTCACTCTTAGGATCCTGGGCTCGACCGAAGTTGTGCGGCCTAGTACACTTCACTATTGAAAGCCACATATTATGCCAGACCTGCTCGTTAACTTGTTGCGATTACCCCCAGTCGATCCACTAGTTGCTGAGGTTGAGAACTCGGACATCCTTATCCGCCGCGCCCAACCTTTCGAGATCACAATGCTTCGAGATTTTATCAAGCACAACTTCTCGCTATCCTGGGCCGATGAATGTTCGGTAGCCTTTGCTAACAAGCCCATTTCACTCTATATCGCCATTCATGAAGGTCAACTCGTAGGTTTTGCGGCTTACGAATGCACCCGAAAGGCTTTCTTTGGACCAACAGGCGTGTTGGAAGAGTTTCGTGGTCTTGGTGTTGGCAAGGCACTTCTACTTCTCTGTCTAAAAGGCTTGAGGGAGATGGGCTATGTCTACGGAATTATTGGGGGCGTGGGTCCAGTCGAATTCTATCGGAAGACCGTCGGCGCAGTTGTAATCACTGACAGTGATCCCGGTATCTATACACAACCCCTGCGTTAAATAGTATGAGCAAAGTTGCAGAGCTTCCAATAAAGTCAAAGTCAAGCCGAGAGAAACTGCCACCGGGGCCTAAGGGGCAACTGATCCTCGGTGTGATGCCTGAGTTCAACCGCGATACGCTCGCTTTCATCACGAAGTGTCGCGACTACGGCGATGTCGTCCGCGCCCGCTTTTTATATGTGACAGTCTACTTTCTGTTTAACCCTGACGACATTGAGTATGTGGTGTCAGCGAATGCGCGAAACTTCATTAAGGCTATGTCCTTGCGCTCAAATTTCTTCCATCGACTTGTTGGTGACGGTCTGTTGACTAGTGAAGGTGAGTTGTGGCGAAGGCAGCGGAGGTTATCTCAGCCCGCGTTTCACCGGCAAAGAATAAGCTCATACGGTGACGTAATGGTCGAGTACTCGAAACGAATGATCTCGTCATGGCAAAGTGGTGACGTTCTCGACATTCATCGTGAAATGATGCGACTGACACTGGAAATCGTTGTGAAGACTCTGTTCAATGCTGACGTTTCTGGTGATGCGGAGCGAGTTGGGAGAGTCCTTTCGGAAATGGTGAAACCTTTTGCTTCGCAGGCAACAGTAAAATGGATTCTCGACAACCGCCTGCCGACACCTGCACGGCGCCGGTTCTACAGGGCAGCCCGCGAGATTGATGAAATTGTATTCCGCCTGATTGAAGAACGTCGTGCCACCGGCTTTGACCAGGGAGACCTGCTCTCGATGCTCGTGCAGGCACACGACGAAGATGGATGCCAAATGACTGATAAGCAATTGCGAGATGAGGTGATGACTCTGTTCCTGGCTGGGCATGAAACCACTGCTCTTACGCTCTCCTGGACTTGGTATCTACTGGCCAAGAACCCGGACATTGAACAAAAGTTTCATAACGAATTGGATGAGGTGCTGAAGGGTAGGTTACCGGAAGTTGCTGACCTTAAACGACTAAAGTTTACCGAAAAGATAGCGAAAGAATCGATGCGTTTGTATCCTCCGGCATATGGACTAGGCCGTGAAGCAATTAACGACTGTGAGATTGGTGGGTACCAGGTTCCCGCGGGAACGCAACTTTATATGTTCCAGTGGGTCACTCACCGAGATCCGCGCTTTTTTCAAGCACCGGATCGATTTCTTCCAGAACGGTGGACAGAGGAATTCATTGAGAAACTGCCTAAGTATGCATACTTCCCTTTCGGTGGTGGGCCGCGGGCGTGTATCGGAAACTACTTTGCGATGATGGAGATCCTTCTACTGCTGGCGACAATCGGGCACCGATTCAGGTTACGACTTGTGGAGGACCACCCGGTGTCAATACTGCCCGCCATGTCCTTACGTCCTCGAGATGGAATTAAAGTCATCGTCGAACCCCGTTAACGCCATTTACTATTCCCGATTTACGATTCACCATTTACGATTTATCAATTTCCATTTACCATTCCACGCTATGCGACGGGCTATCTATCCTGGCTCTTTCGATCCGGTTACCAACGGACATTTGGACATCATTGAACGCGGCTGCAAACTCTTCGATGAGATCATTGTTGCCATCCTCGTCAATCCTGAAAAGAAAGCATTTTTTTCAATCGAAGAACGCCGCGAGATCCTTGCCGAAGTTCTGAAAGGGATCAACCAGGGTAGGTGTCATGTGAAAATTGATGATTTTCAAGGTTTACTCGTTCACTATGCAGTGGCCCAACAAGCCGATGCAATCGTGCGAGGTATACGTGCCATCTCTGACTATGAATACGAACTACAGATGGCGCTAATGAACCGCCGGCTCGAACCTACAATTGAAACGGTGTTTATGATGCCTGCTGAGACCTACTCTTATGTTAGCTCTCGTTTGGTAAAAGAGGTATTTCAGCTAGGCGGCGTGCTTAGCGGACTTGTTCCGCCTCTCGTAGAAAAACGGATGCAAGAGAAACTGAAGGACTGAACTCAATGGTGACGCAAACGGTGAACTATACTTTTCCAATATCAGACAATGTCGAGAGAATGCAGCCGTCGTCTACGCTTGCTGCAATGCAGGCAGCAGATTCGATGCGAGCTGCCGGCCTCAATGTAGTTGACTTTGGTGCCGGTGAACCAGACTTTGACACTCCCGACAACATAAAGCAGGCTGCAGCCGAAGCCATGGCCGCAGGTCTCACTAAGTACACTGCAACCGGAGGCACTCGAGCTCTCCAGGACGCGATCATAAAGTTTTATGAACGCGAGTTTGCCACCAGCTATGACCGGTCAGAAGTTATGGCTACTTCAGGTGGTAAACAGGCAATCTTTAATGCCGTTGTCACCCTGATTAATCCAGGTGACGAAGTCCTGATTCCTAAACCCTATTGGGTTACATTTCCTGAAATAGTTGTCTTCGCACGTGGCATTCCCGTGTTTATTGATACAGAAGAAACAGGGTTTTCGGTTAATGCTGATCAAATTGAACGGGCAATAACAGCGCGGACCAAGCTGGTTATCCTCAACTCCCCAGGCAATCCTTCTGGCAGGGTAATTCCAGTATTAGAGTTCAAGAAGATCATGGAACTCCTCAGTGCTCGCGGTATCTTCGTAATATCCGATGAATGCTACCTGCGTTTTGTCTACCCTCCGGCGGAGGTATTCAGCGCCGCGAGTATCCCCGCTGAACTTCGACGTCGTCTTTGTATTGCTGGCTCATTCTCCAAAACTTATGCAATGACAGGATGGCGAATGGGATATGCGCTCGCGTCAAGCAGTTGGATCAAGGCTATGTTAAAGGTGCAAAGTCATTCAACAAGTAACCCGAACTCGATCGCCCAGAGCGCTGCGACTGAAGCTTTGAGTGGTCCACAAGAGTCTGTGGCCGCGATGCTTGCGGAATACAAAGCCCGACGAGAGTGGTTGGTGCAAGCGCTTGCCGAGATTCCCGGGCTAAGTTGCAATAAACCTGAAGGTGCTTTTTATGCTTTTCCGGATGTGCGCGGCTGTCTTAAGGGGCAAATAAGAACATCCGGAGAATTTGCGCAGCGGTTGCTTGAAGATGAGCAGACGGTTGTCACCGATGGAGCCGGGTTCGGGACGGAAGGCTTCATACGGATTTCTTATGCCACTTCAATGGAACAATTGAAGGAAGGCGTACATCGCTTGCGGAGGTTTGCCGAGCTGGTCTCGCGATAAGGAGCTCTTAACGCAAAGCCGCCAAGCAAAGACGCAAAGCTTTTAAGAAGTGGAAGTAATAAGAAAAGGGCGTTGGTGCTGAAACACCAACGCCTCTTTTTGTTAACTAATCCTTTTTGATTTTCAGGAAAAGCTTTGCGTCTTTGCTGCTTGGCGGCTTTGCGTTAAAAGCTCATAAGAAGCTTTGCGTTTAATAAAGGTTGAAGTTGTACTCCAGTTGTATGTGCATCGAGACCGGTCGTCCGTCCTTTGTCGCAGGCTGGAATTTGATCTGTCGAGCTGCCGCGATAGCACGTTCCGTCAATCCGAATGGTAACCCCGAGACGGCCCTAATATTTGTGACCTGACCTGTCGATGTGAACACGGCACGAAGCACTACTGTTCCAGTTATCTGATTCTTGCGAGCTTCCTCGGTGTATTGTGGCTCTGGCTTTGATAGCACTCGCGCCCGGGTTGTCACCTCTCGCCCAGTGTAGACACCACCACCGCCACCGCCGCCTGGACCACCGCCACCTGCACGCATATCACCGCCACCGATGTTCCCTCCACGGCCGGGTCCAATACCGCCACCTTCTCCGGGTCCGATACCACCACCCGTTCCGGTTCCTATACCGCCACCTGTGCCCGGACCTGATGACAAATCTGTGCTCTTCGACTTCGGATCTCCGTATGGAAGAACGCGAACGTCAGGTGGAACTAATAGTGGATCGGCAACAACAGTCGCAGCTACCGGCAAAGATGGATTTCGGATAGGTGGAGGATTCGGATCTGGCGCAACAACCTGAGGTATAGTTAACGAAGCCTGCGGAGTCTTGCCAAAAGAAGCGGGCTGCTGTTGTTCGCGACCACCGCCACCACCTCCCGCTGGCTTTTCAGGCTTTGGCTTGCTACCGCCGCCATCACCTTTATTCAACCCCGCCGTGCCCTCATCGGGAGTTGGCTGCGGGTCAGGAATATTCATGAGGTGCTGAACAACCAGATCTTCACGTATCTGCTCTTCCTGAGCTTTCTGTTGCTGATAGTTATCGAATAGTACAAAACCACCGACAACAGCGAAGAGCACTACGAAAGAACTCACCACACCTAAAACCACATTTTGCGAATCTGACCCCTGCCCTCCCATGATGGCAGCGCCGCGGTCGCGTCCAAAGCGAGTTGCAAAGATGCTTATTAGCGTCCCAAAGGCCAGGAGTGTAAAGACTATCAATCCAGCGCGCGATGTTCCTGCTGAATTTGAGCGGTCCATGACAGCGATAGCAACGACTAAACCGAACATCGCAAGGACTGCAGTGCCCATTGCAATCAAGACATTCGTGTTGCCCAGGAAACGTCCCGCCATCTGACCATAGCCTTGAGCGGATCGTTTAATGAAGCCAGCAGGGTCACGCCTAAACTCTGGCCAGGTTAACTCGTATTCATGTTTGACTTCACTCAGTTCCCTCAGAAGTCGAGTGCCAAGACCAGAGTCGTCCAACATGGTCAGATGATATTCTGGACGCTCGATTGCCGCTGCAGTGGCAGAGAAAGCTGCCGGGATCGTCGGATATGATTCAGTGACTGAAGCAACTGGGGGCACCTCATCCTCAACTGAAGCGGTCTCAAGCACCGAAGCGGTTACGATCTCATCGTGCTGTGGAACGAAACCATTGAGCGGTGTTCCATCAACGGGACAAAAACTGAATTTTTCGGCGTACTCTTCCTGGCATGTGGAACAAAACTTCATTGCGACTACCTCTCTTAGCCTCTGAGGGAGCGGTGAATCTGAGATCACATCTTCCCGACTAAACTCTCTTTTAAAGCTTTCAGTAATCCGTCGGTCCAAAGACTTCGAAGGTTCTGGCGCCTTCCAACGGTCGAGCGCTGCCTTCAAGTCCTCTTCTGAAAGTAACTGATCATCGGGCTCGATGCTACTCATCTCAAGCCTGCTCCAAGGTAACAATTTCCTGGTTAGTATTCAAATATGGCTGTAACCTATTTCGTAAGCGTCCGCGCGCCCGAAACAGTCGCCCTTTCACAGCATTCACGTCCGCACCAACAATCCTGGCAATCTCATTCAACGCCAGTCCTTCATACTCGAAGAGTACAAGCGCTTCTCGTTGTAGGGGTGGCAAATTGGACACAGCGTCCCTAACCGCTGTTGCGAGCTCCTCCTCAAGTAATCTCCCAAGGGGCTGTTCATTGGTAGGAATTGCTGGATCATCAACATCATCAAAGGTAGTTTCTCTGTCTGTATTGCGAAAGTGCTTGAAGGCCAAGTTTCGCACCGCCGAATAGAGATATGTTCTCAGCGAAGCCCTGCCAGGTTCGAACCTTCCCGGCTTACTAATCAAGCTAAGGAAGCAATCGTGTGTTATGTCCTCAGCCAATTCAACAGAGCCCAAAAGCCTATAGGCGAAGCGGAATATCCCATTCCGGTGCCGTTCATAAATCTCGAGGAAAGCCGCCTGGTCGCCCCCTCCTGCTTTTGCAAGCAAAAGTTCGTCTGTGTCTCGTTCTGGCAATCCAGCTCTCGATCCTGTAGGAACGCCCCTACTCTGTATTACCGGTAAACACCCTAAAGTTACGCTCAACTACGTTTCTTTTTCGTAACTGCCGTGCATCCCTGTGTCAAACACCACATTCAGATGGGGATTATACTATCGTTTTTACAAAGTTAAGCAGAGAATCCGCATGCTCGGCCTAGATCAAACCAACGCGTTGGATGCACCCTTCGGCTAAACGGTTGACGCGGAAATATGGCGCCTCTAAGATGTTTTGCTCCCTAACCGCTCAGGGCCCTAAGATTTATTGAGGAGTGTCTCCTCAACAAAGACGTAAATTTGAACAAACTTTTGCGCTCTTGATTAATCTCCATGCTTTTCAGAATCTGTATCGCAACGTACCTACTCACCTGCCTACTTGGTGGTTCCAATATAACAGCGGCTTCAGGCCAAACCTCTGAACCGGAACGTGAAGAACTTCTCAACGGTCTTCGCATCTTGTTATGGCACCGAACCGGTGATCAGAACGTCTTAATGAAACTTCGAATCCACAGTGGTGCCGCATTCGATTTAGCAGGAAAGGCAGGAGGCATGGCGCTGCTGGGTGACATCCTCTTCCCGGACTCGGCAATTCGTGATTACTTCGAAGATATGGATGGGCAGATAGACGTGGTCACTAATCATGACTCGATCACGATCACAATGCTTGGCCATGCCAGTGAGTTCGAACGAATGACTGAACTGTTGCGCACTGCGCTCGTCACTCCTCAGATTACCCCTGAAAATGTTGACAGAGTTCGAAATAGGCGTCTCGAGATGATCCGAGCAACGACTGATTCGCCTGCGGCGCTCGCAGATCGTAGCATCGCTGCTCGGTTGTTGCATGACTTTCCTTATGCGCGACCATACACGGGATCATTTGGTTCACTTGCGGAAGTCGAACGTGCTGATCTTATGTTGGCACACGAGCGTTTTCTCAATCCCAACAATTCAACTCTGGCGATAGTAGGTGGCGTGGAACGACCCAGAGCAATGCGGGCACTGAGACAACTTCTCGGGGTCTGGCGCATGAGTGAAAAGGTAGTTCCTGCAACTTTCCGGCAGCCCGAGGATCCCGATCCTAGACCCCTCCTTGTGGATGCGCCGAATGTTGGGAATGCGGAAATAAGACTTGCGACTCGCGGACTTTCTCGTTCAGATAGTGAATACATATCAGCTAGAATTCTTGCGGTTATTACCAAGAAACGCTGGGAAAGCTCGGCACCAGAGCTCCTTAAGGGTTCCGTCTCTGTAAGACATCTTTCTTATGTTTTGCCGGGAATCTTCGTTATGGAAGCATCGGTAAACACAGCGGGAATCTCTAAAGCAGTTGAAAGCGGGCAAGCCGTTCTCCGGTCATTAACTGAAAGCATCATTTTACCTACTGAACTTCAAGAGGCAAAGAAAGTGATCTTGGCGGAGCTAGCAAGCAGAATGGCTAACCAAGACGGCATGGTCGAAGCTTGGCTCGACATTGACACCTATGGTCTCCCTCCCATCGCGGAACAACTTAAGGCCGCGGAGAACGTAACTGGAAATGATATTAAGAGAACCGCCGAACGCCTTTTTAAAAAGGGAGGAATCGGAACGGTCGTTGTAGGAGATGCCAGACTAATACGGCCAGAACTCGAGCGTACTATGAAGATTGAGGTTCCTGAACCGGCTAATCCACGATCCTCCCCTCCTGAGGCGAAGACCCCGAACAGTCCCGGGACCGTCAAGCCTGATTAATGCAAATGTTTCGCAAGGCAGTTGCAACCATAATTCTGTCAGCTTCCGTTTAACTGTGTCCGAAGCTAGAAGCGCACTTGAAAAAGAGCACGCCGGTCGCGTCCGCGAAATGTTCGCGTCCATTGCTAGCCGCTACGATCTTTTAAACCATCTGTTGTCCGGAAATATGGACAAGCGGTGGCGGAAGCTCGTCGCTCGAAAGCTGCGTTATAGTCTAGGGCCTGATCAGGTACACATTCTGGATGTTGCTTGTGGTACAGGCGACCTTACGATTACGTTATTTGAAATGGTAGGCGCTCGCGTGATTGGCACCGATTTTTGTCGCCCCATGTTGGAAATTGCCGTAAAAAAATGCCGGGCAGGCAAATGGTCGATTCCCTTCATCGAAAGCGACGCTCTGAACCTCCCTTTTGCTGATGGCTCCTTCGACGCCGCAACCATCGCCTTCGGTTTGCGAAATCTCGCAGATTTCGAAAGCGGGCTCCGGGAGTTGAAGCGGGTCTTAAGGCCAGGCGGCAGAGCCGCCGTACTTGAGTTTTCGAAGCCAGTAGTTCCAGGGTTCGGCAGACTCTTCAATCTTTACTTTGCACGCGTGCTGCCGTTCGTTGGAGGAGTCGTTAGTGGTTCAAGATCGGCTTACGAGTATCTGCCTAATTCAGTTGCACGGTTCCCTGATCAGCGGAGACTTGCGGCACTGATGAGGGAAATAGGGTTTGAGGATGTTGAATACCAGAATCTGACGGGGGGCATAGCGGCGTTGCATTTCGGAAAAGCGCCATACTGATTCTCTTGAGATTGGCTGCACTCAATACGTGGGTGCGCCATAAAACGTAGCCTGAGGATTGGTCTAGATTTGCCATGCGGTTGTCGGGGCCGCGCAACTTATCAGACTGATCGCTCGGGCTACGTTTTTATGTAATGTTCTTCCAGCCGCCTCGCACGTGTGCGCCTACCTCCATGTTATCATTCCAAGGTTCGCTAGCCTTTATCTACTGGGAGATCGAGACTCTTCAGATTGCGTTCCACCTTCAAGTATAAAATCTTGGGTTTGCTGCGCCGCGCCGCAATCCTTATGCTTGTAGTATGGACCGTAGTTTCGCTGGTAACTCTGCTAATTGAATTGGTTCCAGGCGATCCCGCCGTAGCGGTACTTGGAGAACAGGCAACGCCCGAACAGTTTGCCCAGTTCAGACAGAAACATGGACTTGATAGGCCACCTTTCTTTTTCTCCTTTCCCAAAGATGCAGAAGGCAATCGAGGTTTCCGATGGCATGGGCATGACAATCGCTATACGGAATACTGGAGTGGGATCCTGCGCGGAGACATGGGTTTATCGTTTCGCACGGACAGGCCGGTGAGAGATCTCATCCTGGAGCGATATCCGGCAACATTTGAACTTGCCATAACTGCTCTGATAATAGCGGTTCTCATCGCCATCCCACTTGGCGTTCTGGCTGGCACTAATCGCGGGACCTGGATCGATAACGTAGCTTCAGTAGTTGCGTTGATTGGAATCAGCCTACCAAGTTTCGTCATCGGCCCGATGTTGGTCTACCTGTTTGCTGTTAAGCTTGGGTGGCTTGCGCCATCAGGCCGTTTTGACTGGAGCGATATCATTCTTCCTGCAGTCACTTTAGGCGCAGCCTTATCTGCAATCCTGACAAGAATGGTCCGGTCCTCCGTCATCGAGGAATTGGGTGAAGACTACGTCAGAACGGCCCGTGCAAAAGGCTTAAGTGAGCGTAAGGTAATTTACAAGCACGTCTTAAAGAATGGTTTGATTCCAGTCGTAACCATTCTTGGGCTTCAGTTGGGCGTGCTCCTGGCGGGTGCGATTATCACCGAAAAGATTTTTGGCTGGCCTGGGCTAGGGCTCCTTCTGGTCGAAGATGGTATCGGGAAAAGAGATTATCGAATTGTCCAAGGCTGCGTACTTGTCATCAGCATGACCTACATCATCGCCAACACCTTAACCGACATGATGTATCGTTGGTTGGATCCACGGATCCGAGTCTCTTGAGGAAATGAACCGGCTAACAATCTTTGGATTCTTTGTCGTTGCCATACTGGTGTTCGTAGCCCTGTTCGCTCCATGGATTGCGACACATGACGTTGGGGCTACGAATCTATCAATGCGTTATCTCTCTCCTTCGTCTACCCATTGGTTCGGAACCGATTCAACTGGCCGTGACATCTTCTCTCGGGTAGTCTTTGGAGCCCGTATCTCGCTCCAAGTCGGTATCATCGTCGTCGCGGTCTCTACCGTCGTTGGTACCCTACTAGGCGCTCTCGCGGGATATTACGGTGGCTGGATCGATCGTGTTATCTCGGGATACGTCTTTAACGTATTTCTTGCTTTTCCGGGCCTGTTGCTCGCGATCGCTATGGTCGCTTTTCTTGGGGCCGGGCTTAACAAGCTGATACTTGCATTATGCATAATCGGTTGGGTTGGATATGCTCGCTTAATTCGCGGCCAGGTCCTGAAAGTACGTGAGTATGATTTCGTTCAGGCTGCTCGAGCCCTGGGTGCAAGCGACGGGCGCATACTTCTCATTCACATTCTTCCTAACGCAATTCAACCCCTGATCGTACAGGCGAGCCTCGGCATGGCGGGAGCCGTTCTATCTGAAGCTGCGCTTTCCTTCCTCGGACTCGGGGTGCCACCACCAGCGCCCTCTTGGGGAGTAATGATTGAGGAGGCGCGCGATCTCTCTACGCTTCAATCAGCTCCGCATGCGCTGGTTTTCCCGGGCGTCGCTATTGCGCTTACAGTTCTCGCATTTAACTTTATTGGAGATGGTTTGCGGGAGTACCTTGACCCTCGGCAGCGTGCCCGCTAGAACTCCTGAAAACCCATGACGTATGCAACGGTTTCAGTTCCCCAGCTTGCGCCCAGGCTACAAAATGTCTCAGCGATCTCAATCAAGGATTTATCTAAGACTTATCCGGTTCAATTCGCTCGGCTAAAAGCTTTCTTGCGTCGCCCCTACAAACCGCCGGTAGAAGCACTCCAAAACGTCTCGTTCGAGGTTAAACAAGGTGAGGTGTTTGGCCTCATTGGAAGAAATGGAGCTGGCAAGACGACTCTGACAAAGATCGTTGCCACGTTGGTTCAACCAACCTCAGGAAGCGTTACTGTAAATGGATTCGATAGTGTTAAGGATGACGAACAAGTTCGTATGCAGATCGGTCTTGCCGGCGCTGAAGAAAGGAGCTTCTATTGGAGATTGACGGCAGAGCAAAACCTGCTCTTCTTTGCGAGGCTCTTTGGCTTAACAGATCGAGTAGCTCTGGAACGCATTCGTGAGCTTTTCTCCCGACTTGACCTTGACGATTCTGCAAGCCGCCGTTTTGGGGAACTCTCAACAGGAAATAAGCAGCGTCTAGCTGTTGCTCGAGCCCTGTTGCCAAAGCCACGAGTGCTGTTGCTAGACGAGCCCACTCGCTCGCTGGATCCACTTGCCGCTTCAAGAATGCGAGAGTTGATTAGCTCACTCGCGAAAGAAAATCCACCGGTTACCATCCTTTTTACTTCCCACAATCTCGCCGAGGTTGAGACTCTTTGCAACCGAGTGGCTGTAATTGCCCGCGGTAGGATTCAGGCATTGGATACTCCCAAGAACCTGAGATCCGTGACATCACCATCAGAACGAGTGCAATTGAGAGTAGCGGGTATAACAGCCCACGCATTGTCCTCAGAGCTTCAGCAGGCAAGTCTCATTGCCGAGAACGGAACCTTATTAATCTCATTTACGCGTCTCAGCGGCGATGATCGTCTTGACGATGCAATTCGAGTAATTCAGCGGAATGGCGGAAGATTAATTGGTGTCGAGACTGAACAAGCAACTCTGCTCGATGTTCTCGAAAGCTATGAACTTAGATGACGGGTCTAGAAACCCATGAGATCAC
>CAZNPP010000002.1:92076-102819 GCA_964574785.1 uncultured Chloracidobacterium sp.
ATGTTCTCGAAAGCTATGAACTTAGATGACGGGTCTAGAAACCCATGAGATCACTTGAACTACTTTTTCGCAGAATCTACGCTTTTCTGGTACGAGATTTCCGGCTGTTTCTCAGTTATCGGATGCAGTTCTTTCTTCGCATTCTATCGATCTTGATTGTAGTGACGACGCTTTTCTTTATTTCGAAGATTTTTGTAGGGTTCACAGATGCTCGATTTGCTCAGTGGCGCAATCCGTTGGCCGCATGGCTTACCGGTCTAGCCGTGTTGAACTACTTCATGACCGGCTTCTCAAGCTTGGCAAATGCAGTAAGGCAGGAGCAGGTTCAGGGAACACTCGAGAGTGTCCTAGCCACACCTGTAAACCTGCCAACGATAATCGTAGCGAGTTCAGCATGGGACTTCGTGCAAGCCACTTTCTTCTCCTTCTTGTATCTGTTTTTTGGCTGGCTCTTCTTTGATGTGAATTACGCTGGAAGCTTCTTCCTTGCCTTGGTCTTTCTCGTTTTGACTACTTTGGTCTTGGCTTGTCTTGGAATTCTCTCCGCGAGCTTTGCAATGGTTTTCAAAAGAGGTGATCCGTTTGGCGTATTTTTGGGTACTGGTTCAGCGCTTTTTTCCGGGGTTTTCTTTCCTACTCAGCTCATAAATGAATATGCTGGTTCGGGAGTTGGTAACATCTCGCGACTCCTTCCCCCCACGTATGGTCTGGATGGTATACGCCAAGTTCTTATCGAAGGTAAGAGGCTTGCAGAAGTCACCGAGCCCCTCATAACTCTCTTTCTCTTCCTTGCAGTCCTCTTGCCTTTTTCGCTTTGGGTGTTCGCACGTGCGGTGCGGCGCGCCAAACGTGAGGGGAGCCTGATTCAATATTAATCGAGGCCCGCTGATACTTCCGCGGCACCTTCTTCGCATTTAGTAAATACAGGCAGAGGCACGTGAGGGTAAACATTTGAAGAGGGAGGGATATGGTAATGGTAGATATGATTTGGGTGATCAATCAAATGAGACGCAGCCAGCCAAAAGGGGTTGAACAGGTTAGGCGTACTCCCGTTCGGAAGCTTCAAGAGCCCACTCGAAAGGGTGGACGTTCAGTTGATATTTTGAGGGGGAGAACTCGTGGGAGATCTTAACCTAATTGAAACCTGGTATTAAGCTGGGAGGTGAAGAAAAAAATAGCACCCTTGTGCACATTGGCGGGATTCGAGTACTGACTACTGTTTCGGCGAGGTGTCGTGTCGTTAGTTTGACACCATAAAGTCTGCGGGCTACCATGCGTTCCACTATTATTCGGATAATTGGTTGTCCCATCAATACCTTGATGATCCGTCACGGAAACCGCAAGCCCGACTTTCCCGCTACAACTCCTAATGATTACTCGTTTGATGAGCCGAACTGTTCGGGTCGCATTTTGCGCCTAAGGGATCTCAAAATAGAAAGGTATGGAATACAATAGCTAATGACTCGAGCAGTTCGGACAATTACTGAATTTTGAGCTGCGGCTCTAAATTATGGGCTTCGCAACAACCGCAATTCACTCAGGACAGGAACCGGACCCAACCACTGGAGCCGTCACAGTACCAATCTATCAGACATCAACATATGCCCAGGAAGCTCTAGGTAAGCACAAGGGCTATGAGTATGCGCGTACTCAGAACCCGACCAGGCATGCACTGGAAACGAATATCGCTGCCCTTGAGGGAGCGCGGTTTGGTTTTGCGTTCGCCTCTGGGATGGCTGCCATTGACGCAACACTCCGACTCATAAAACCCGGTGAACATGTAATTGTCTCTGACAATACGTATGGCGGTACATTCCGACTGTTTACCCGCGTGTTAGCCGACTACGATATCGAATTCGATTTCGTCGACACTTCCGATGTGCTGAATATTGAGGCTGCTTTCAAGCCCCACACCAAAATGGTGTTTGTCGAGACTCCTACGAACCCTGTAATGATTGTGTCGGATCTTCGCGCAATTAGTGAGCTTGCTCATCAAGCAGGCGCCCGCGTAGTCTGCGATAATACTTTTCTTTCGCCTTACCTGCAGCGTCCTATTGAATTTGGGGTAGATATCGTGGTCCATTCCACCACAAAATACCTTAATGGCCATTCAGATGGTGTTGGGGGAATTGTTGTGCTTGACAATGAAGACGACGCCGCCTGGCTGGGCTTTGTACAGAATAGTGCAGGCGCGATCCTTTCGCCGTTTGATTCCTGGTTGGTGATGCGGGGGACGAAAACGCTAGCTTTAAGAATGAGCCAGCACGACAAGTCAGGACGGGCAGTGGCTGCGTTTCTGGAAGAACACCCTAAGACAGAAAAGTTGTATTATCCCGGCTCGGCTTCTCACCCACAGCACCTTTTGGCTCAGCGTCAGCAAAAGGGTTTTGGTGGTATGGTAGCTTTTGATGTAGGGTCACTTTCGGCCGCGCGAACAGTACTGGAAGCTGTGAAACTGTGTACTCTTGCTGAGAGCCTTGGAGGGGTTGAAACCCTCATTTCGCATCCAGCAACAATGACACACGCATCTGTTGACGCCGAGAAACGACAGCGCCTCGGAATAACCGACGGCATGGTGAGGATCTCAGTCGGCCTCGAAGATATAGACGACATAATCGCCGATCTCAATCAGGCACTAGAAAAGATCTGATCTCCAGATGACGCAAACCCGGAGAATGGTTAAAATCAGTTTCGTGACATAATATCCTTCGCTCTCCTTATGATCATAGAGTTACACGCAAAATCAGACGTAGGCCGGGTCCGTCGTGGAAATGAGGATAACTTCCTTATCCTCGATCTTTCACGAGAGCAGACTTGGACTGGTTCTGATGGAAACCAACAACCAGACGACCTGTCTCGTTTCGATTTGGGAGAAAAAGGAGCAGTACTGGTTGTTTCGGATGGTATGGGAGGTGCCCTTGCTGGTGATGTTGCAAGCCGCATGGCCGTTGATTCTGTGCGGGAGATGCTAATCGGAGACGAAGCTGTTACTCAGGGTTGCGATGTTGAAGCACCACTGGTCGAGTGTCTTAAGAAGGCTACGATATACGCCAACTTTGCAATCCACGTTCGTAGTCAGGAGGATTCTCGTTGTGCGGGAATGGGCGCCACATTTACAGGCGCCGCAATCAAAGATGGCTTTCTTGACTTAGTACAAGTCGGCGATAGCCGCGCCTACATAATTCGCAAGGATCAGATTCGGCTGGCGACTAAAGATCAGTCACTTGTTCAGCAATTGGTCGATGTTGGCCAGATTAGCGAGGCGGAAGCCGAGACTCACATGTTTCGTAACGTTATCTTACAAGCCCTGGGTGCTCAGAGCGAGGTCATACCTGTCACGGGCAAAATTCGACTGCGCCGCGGAGATATCCTACTCCTATGCAGTGATGGATTGTCCGGAAAGTTGCGAGCCGAAGATATTCAGAAGATCGTACTGGAAACCAAAAACGATCTTGCAAATGCGTGTGACAAGCTAATAGAGGAAGCTAATAACCGGGGCGGCGAGGACAATATTACTGTAGTGTTGGCTCGCTTCGATGGCGAAGATCTTCAGGAACCCACAACTGACCGCATCACTATCGAGCTACCACCTTTGGATGACGACAAGACACTCGATGACAACTTCGAAGCTGATACCGAACCCCGCTGACTTCGAATCTATTACCCGCCAGGCAAAGCTCTTTCACGCCAATCGCGATCACCATCGACACGCCTGACGTAAATCGACGCTCCTTGTATGCTTTCGACGCGGACCCGCTCGCCAGCCTCGAGTGGCGTTTCGCCATCGGCGGGGTAGGCTGTCCACGTTGAACCGAAAACCTTCACTGCCCCTTCGTTTAGAGCTCCCCTACTTGAAGACACCACCGTACCAATCTTACCGGGTAGAGCATCCACGCCCGTTCGAAGTTGTTCACCGGTACTTTCACGCGAGAAGTAGTTTACAAAGAGCGTACGGGACGCTGCCGTCAAGCCAATAGAAACACCGGCAAAGATCAAGAATTGGAGGGCCAGGCTACTTATGCCAATGAAGCTTGCAAACGCTGCTGCAAGTGCTCCGATTCCAAACCAAAGCAGGACAAAGCCAGATGTAAAAATCTCCGCAATGATAAGAGTCGCTCCGAGAATGAACCAGAGGATCCAGACTATGTTCTCCATCTTTGCTTAGCCTTTGATTATATTCTTCAGTAAAAACCAGATGTTTGCGGGTCGTTCCGCAAGTCGTCTCATGAAGTAAGGATACCAGTGTTTCCCGTATGGCACATAGACCCGCATGTTGTATCCGTCCTTTGCAAGCTGGCGCTGCAGATCGCGTCTCACGCCGTAGAGCATCTGAAATTCAAATGCTTTCTTACTTATACCTTCTCGTTGCGCAAAGTCTATAGTTGCGTCGATCATTTTTGAGTCGTGGGTGGCAATTCCATGGTAGGTGCCACTTGCCAGTAGCAACCGCATCACGCGAACAAAGTTTACATCCACATCTTTCTTATTAGGAAAAGCAACCTCAGCAGGTTCACTGTACGCGCCCTTGCACAGACGAATTCTGGCAGGAATCTTCAATAAATCGACTACATCCTCAAAGGTCCGGTAGAGATATGATTGCAAGACTATCCCCACATCATCAAGCCCATACTCGGCCCTAATACGTTTGAATATATCTATCGTGACTTGTGTGACACTGGAAGCTTCCATATCAATCCGGACAAAGTTTTTCCGCCGCGCTGCTTCGTCAACAACGCGGTGGGCGTTTTTGTAAGCAAGCTCAGGATCGATCTCAAGCCCGAACTGTGTCAGTTTGATCGAGACGTTAGACCGAATCCCGGTCTCTTCAATCCGGGCAAGTATGCTGAGGTACTCACGTACTTCCGCCTCGGCCTCCTTGGCGCTGATAACAGATTCATTAAGGTGATCAAATGAGGCGGTGCAATCCTCACTATTAAGCTCTCTGATTCTTTCAAGAGCCTCTTCAATAGTTTCTCCGGCGACGAAACGGGTGGTGAGCTTCTTGAACGGCCGAAAGCGTGTTGCAAAATCTTTGAGTCCTTCCTGCCGGGACAGGTAGATTAACGCGCTTCTGGTGACCATCTGTTCACTTATGACTTTCCTTATGAAGGACTCACTGTATTGCGTTCACTACTTTGTAAGAGGGCAACTTGAACCTTGTGGTATTCTTGGCACCGCCGTTTTCAGCCCTGCTACTTTCTTGGTCCACTTCTTTGGTTACATGGGGCACCTTGGGAAAAGACTGAATGCGTCTGAAGTTGGTACTCATTTCCTCAATACTCGCGGCCCTCATAGGTGCCGGGGCTTCATCCGCCATCATCCTCGCCTTCTCTTCTTCGCCGGTACCACCTTCAGTACCGGGATTATTGGCAGCCCTTACCCTACTACTTCCTTTACTGATGGTTTTTCTAGCCTCAATCTTCGTTTATCGGCATACGGCTCGCCGGCGCAAGTTACAAGCAATTTTGACGTCGATCCTTGCCATTCTCATGAGCTTGGCGATCTTTGTGGCAGCCTCGATTCTTACCTCGCGTCCAAGAACTCTGGAACCACCAGAACAACCTTTGCCACCTGATGTAGGTTACAGATCATGTTGTGACCCTTGTCGAAGCGTTCAAACCAATATTTTGCTGAACTGGTCGCAAGGCATCGATGACAAAACGGATGTGTTCGTCCAGATCAACTCCTAACTCTTCAATCCCCTGACGAATATCATCGCGATTTACGGAACGAGCAAACGCTTTATCTTTCAGCTTCTTTTTTACCGAAGAGACTTCCAGGTCATCGAGACTTTTTGTGGGTCTAACAAGGGCACATGCCACAAGGAAGCCACATAACTCATCTGTAGCAAAGAGTGCACGAGCCATAGAGGTGTCACGTGGCACGCCTGTATAGGAGGCGTGGCCCATGATTGCTCGAATAATGCGATCGGAATAACCTCGTCCGCAGAGAATATTGGCGCCAGTAAAGGGGTGCTGATCAGGCAACGGAAACATCTCGTAATCAAAATCGTGAAGCAGTCCTACTAGTCCCCACTCATCCACGTCAGCATCGGGTTCACCGTAACGTTTGGCGCAGGCGCGCATTACTGCTTCCACAGCCAGAGCATGTTTACGCAGACTGTCGCCTTTAGTGTACTCACACAAAAGTTCCCAAGCTTCTTGTCGATTGGGCATCTTGCCTGCTCCAAAGTCCAAAGTCCAAAGTCCAACGCCCAAGGTCAAGGTTGGACTTTGGACTTTGTACTTTGTACGCGATAACCTGGCTTTGCCCTAACGACAACGTTCTTGCGACTGGTTTTTACTTTGATTCGGCGATATTGGCCTGCTTGCGGGCTGTCCGCGGGATAGTAACCAAGCAGGTACTGTGTGCGAAGCTCGGCAGCAATCCTTCCAAACGCCTCCGACACCATTCCCGGGTTATCGGCTCGCACGACGAGACCACCGGATCTATTCGCAAGCTGATCTAGATAACTATCGGCGATGGCATAAAGCTGGTCGAGCATTACGCTGATTGAGTTGTCCGGTTGCCGGGTTGTTGTGCGCCGTGTCGGAGTAGTGTCAGGACGGCGCTCGTCCCGCCCAGTAGGAATTGGCCTGCGACTATCAGTTGGAAACCTGTCTATCTCGGGATCAGTGCCGCGCCGCCGTCTTCTTAGAATTTCTTCGGCCGGTGGCAGACCCAATGGTCCGGTTCGCTGTGTACGTGCCGGAACTGGACTGGGATCATCATTGGGAAAGGTTGGAACTGGGGTACCTGGCGGCGGGCTCCTAATGACATCAATCGTTGGCAGGGTCATGCCCTGATCAGCCGCTTGCTCACGGGCTATACGCTCAGTCTCCTTACGCGTGTCATAACGTATGGGATAAATAATAACGCCCTCCTCATCAAGGTTGCGCAGCGTACCGTCAAAGCTGGCGCGATCGCTTCGGAAATCCACCCCATCTGAGAACAAGACAATAGCTTTCCGCCCATTGATTGATTTCAGAGAGCCTAGCGCTATTTCAAAAGCATCGTAGAGTTTAGTGCCATGACCGGCCTCCGTATTAAGAATAACTGTCTCAAGTAACTTTCTGTCATTAGTGAAATCGCTGAGGTCGCGCACGTCATCGTCAAAGGAGATCACCTTGACCCGATCTGCGGATTGCAATTGTTGTACGAAGGCGACTGCCGCCCTTTGAATGGGTGTGAGTGTGTCTCGCGTACTTGCGCTGGTGTCAAGCATCAACACGACGTGGAAGGGAGCACTTATGCTGGCAAAGAAGGCGATGTTCTGGTCAACACCTTCCTCTGAAATGCTGAGCTCCCATTGTGCCACGTCAGGAACATAGAGGCCATTACGATCCGTGACGATGATCGGAACTGTTACCAGGTTGGTGTCGATCTTCAGGGTATCGACGTCTTGAGGCTCCTCAGTTGAGGCTTTCCTTTTTTGGTTAGAGGGTGCTTGAGGTTCCGCAAAACAGGTTCGAGTGGTTGACTCGGCAGCGAGTACAAAACAAAAAATGATGACGACACCCAGTCTGAAATGCCTTGTCATTTACGGCTCCCTTTGAATAAAAGAGGTCCACCAAAGTCACTCGTTATTCTTGAGAAGGTGAGATCTATATATTTGGGTTCCTTTTCCCGCGCCGGTATTCCATAAAATGAAGCTAAAACGTATTCAGCAGCATAAACCTTTATACCTGCAGTGACAATCGTGAGAAAGGCCGGTGCGCCAAGAAAAGCAGATAGCTTTGGAAGGAGCCTTCTCATTAACAGTTGCCTACATGAGATCCGGCTTTAGGCCCGCGGTGTGCCAGTTTCGCCCTAACAAGGGTTGCCGTAACCACCGTGGTCTGTTCCAGCTACAGGCATTCCACACTACGGGTTATCGCGCAGTTAACAGTAGCTACATACGATTGATCTGGAGAATTTCTTCCGCTGCAGAACTGGCACCTTCTATTGCGCTCTGAAGCCAGGCTCTCTCCTTCTCAAGTGAGTCAGAATCATGAATGCGCGGTACGGACTTATCAAACCCGGTGAATACTGAAACATGGCCGAAGGGTACAGGGTTACGAGCGACATCCCATTTTCCTCGTTGCACTATCGCAGGTCGGCAGGCCGCACCCAAGGCAATCATAGGCGCGCCAGTCGCAGAGGCCAGTGCTACGGTCCCTACTTTTGCCACCCTTGCTGGTCCCATCCCATCAGCCGTTATCAGTACTGAGCCTCCGTCTTCTATAAACTGCGCTAGTTCCTCGAGTGCCTCCCAACCACGCTCCTCGTTATCACCACGTACCACCTCGAGGCCCAGCATCTGACAGAGCAAGGCAAGTGAATCGCCTCGGGGATCGCGAGCAACCATGATACCAACTTTCTGACGGGGTCGTTTGCTCGCGAATGCGGCAATCAATGACGGCGCATCTCTGTGCCAAAGAGCAACGACGACCGACTCGGGAACATTTGGCCAGCGAGGCTCGCCAGCGGTTTTCAGGCGAATAGTGAGTGCGATCAATCGAGCATAGACGAATAGCGCAACCGCGGTAAGAATGTAACCGACATAATGAATGGGAGGTGCGTAACGGCGTAGTGTCCTGAGGATAACGTCTAGTATGCGAGTCCAAAGGCTTCTATGCTTATTCGCAGGCAGAGAAATTTCAGGTGGCGGACTGTGTTTCAACAAAGCCGCAATCTCCCTCAACCGCTCAATAGAAGAGCGGGTTTCTGCAGGAGTAGCAGCAGCAGTGTATAATCCTGACTGATGAATTCGTTTCTTCATACCCTCCGCACCCACCGCCTTGGACTAGCCCTTAGTGGAGGAGGTGTTAGGGGCTTAGCCCACATTGGCGTTCTCAAGGCTTTATATGATCATGGTATCAAGCCGTGCGTCATAGCGGGTACTAGCGCCGGTAGTTTGATTGGCGCAGCATTTGCCGCCGGCAGGGACTGGCAAGAAATTTCCGTTATGGCGCGTTCAGTATTTTGGCCCCGGCTATTGAATGGGCGTATGCTCGAGACATTCTGTGATACTCATCTGCCACTCGAGTTTTCTGAGCTTAATTTGCCTTTTGCCGCGGTTGCCACCATTGTATCTGAACGAAAGCCGCTTACCATCACAGACGGACATTTACCTTCAGCCATCAGTGCGAGCTGTGCGATTCCCGGCTTAAGGCGTCCCGTCAACCGTCAAGGCTTCAAACTTCTGGATGGTGGTATCGCTTGTGTTCTGCCAGCGCTAGCGTGCCGCGAACTCGGGGCAGACTACATTATCTCTTCGGATGTGTGGGAATGGAGTTCCATTTTACGTCGAGCCGGTTTTCATCCATCCAGAACTCGTTCCAAACGCCTGTACCCATCGCATTACCGAAAGGCGGTCTCGCACACTGCGCTTTTAATTAATCCTGCGGTTCCAGCCGCTGGGTATTGGCCGGGTTCCGCATCCGTTGATCGCATGATAGCAGCCGGAGAAGAGGCAACTCTGCGAGCTCTTGCTGACGCGGCAAGTCGGTTTAATACACAGAACGCCCCTTGAGCTACGGCAAAATTTAATGTAGGCGCTCCTCACCTCGAGAACGGACCACCTCCACAGAGTAAGGAGCTAGTGCCGCGACAGTGTGCTCGAAGAGTTTTTCTTCTCTTCTCTTAACTCCCTAATGAGCAACAGTCCTACCAAAGCTATTTTGAAAGCCGCCGGACTCTACTTTTTGCTGGTGTTCGGCGCTGGTTTTGTTCTTGGCCCCATCCGTATCCTTTACATTGTTCCTCGCTTCGGAGAGCGCCTTGCCGAACTAATGGAGGCCCCACTAATGCTGATTGTCATAGTACTTGCAGCAAGGTGGGTGGTTCGCAGGTTTCGAATACCTTATGAAGTTTTTGATCGATTAGCTGTTGGCTCGGTGGCGCTGGGTCTTATTTTGTTACTGGAATTCACCCTTGTATTGAGGCTTCGAGGTCTTTCAGTAGCAGAGTACATTCAAGAGCGCGATCCCGTATCAGGTACGGTTTACTACTTGATGCTTGTTATCTTCGCGCTGATGCCATTACTCGTAGCACGCATGCCTTCAAATTCGGACATCGAGTAAACCAAACCAAAGTAGTGAATTCTATTCCTTTTACCACGGATCAATTCCTTAACGTATTCGAACGTTACAACGTCGAAGTGTGGCCTGCCCAAGTGCTGCTTTACGTCGTTGGCTTGTTGGCAATTGGATTAGCCATCCAACGCAGAACATCCCTCAGCAGAGGTATCAACTTCATACTGGCCTTGCTCTGGCTATGGATGGGAGTGGTTTACCACTTGCTCTTCTTCAGCTCGATCAACGAGGCCGCCAATGTATTCGGCGCATTCTTTATTCTGCAAGCCTGTCTCTTCACCTATCAGGGATTAGCGAAACCAAAACGATTATTTCGGTTCAGTCATGGCATCTCCGGCATTACCGGGGCGATCTTCTTTCTTTACGCGTTTGCTATTTATCCGATCGTCGGATATTTGGCTGGCCATCGTTATCCTGCCGCACCGACCTTTGGTCTTCCCTGTCCTACAACCATCTTCACATTTGGGATGCTGTTGTGGGCAGACGGACCGGTTCATTTACGCATTATCATCGTGCCACTGATTTGGTCGCTAATAGGTTTCTGGGCAGCAGTCTTGTTTTCGATCCCTGAAGACTTAGGCCTATTGCTGGCAGGAATTCTTGGTTCCGTATTACTGATTAAACGGAATCGCAGGGTGGGTGCGGCTCTTGTTAAGAAATCTGCGTA
>CAZNPP010000003.1:0-10360 GCA_964574785.1 uncultured Chloracidobacterium sp.
TTTGCCTAATACTCGCTTGACACAACCTGTTCCTCTCCCTGATACATAGAGGGCAACTCCCCATTTTGAGCTAGTCGGTCGGCTGAAACCGCCTCGACCGCTTTTTGGAAAATGTCAAAACTTCAACGAATTTCAACTCTCCAAAGATCTGCCTACCCGTGGCTGCTGTGCACTCTTCTTTTTGTAACCGTCCCAACAACACCCGCTCAGAAGAAGAGTGCGGCTCAAACAACGGCGTTAGCAACCTTAACAATAGTTGAAATAATAAGGGCAGAGGACGAACGGCGTTTGGAAAGCGTAAAGAAATTCCTATCGGATAACTCATCAGCCGTCCGTCTGCGGGCGGCACTCGCCGCCGGAAGGATTGGCGATGTCGAAGCGGTACCTGTCCTTTCTGAGCTATTGCGAACGGATTCTGATCAAAGAGTAAGAGCTATGGCGGCTTTCGCACTCGGTGAAATCGAGTCGGTAACGGCAGCGGATGACCTGGTTGTTGAACTCAATAAAGGAAGTCAGTCATTGAATGTCCGCGCCCGCATTCTCGAAGCTTTAGGGAAGATTGCTGCCGCTAACTTAGGCCCTGAGCCTCAAAAAGCGCGTTCTTTAGGGGAAGTTACTCTGAAAGGGCTCGATCTCGAGCATAAGAAAGGAGCGCAGGCAGACAGCAACCTTATTCTGCTTGGTTTGACAGCCAGTCTTAGAGCACGACCAAAAGGTGCGGGAAAGGTGATAGCTCAATTCCTATCGCATCCGTTGAGTCGAATCCGTGCTGATGCCGCAAATGCTCTTGCTCGGCTTCGGGCAAACGATGGGAATGAGCACCTTCGCAGACTCTTGATCAGCGATCCCGATCCAATCGTTCGTGCCAACTCGGCACGTGCGCTAGGGGCCACAGAAGATAAAAGCGCACTAGCAGTACTTTTGGACCGAGCAGCCAGGGATTCAGATTCCCGAGTAAGAGTGAGTGCAATCCGGGCACTGGCATCTTTGAGGGACATTAAGGCCACTAAGCCTTTGCTTGTTAGAGGATTGCAGCTTACGGAACAGAGACTTCGGGGTCGCCCCTCTGAAACAAACGAGGTACTTGAGATAGTAACCGCGCTTGGGTCAGTGGCACGTGGTTCCAGCAACGAGGAGGTGATTTCCTGGTTACGTCTCGTCAGAGATGATCTAAACAATACAGCACCGGAAGTTGAAACTGCGTTAGTTCGCGTTTCACCCGCACAGTATCTAGCAAGTTTTGGAGAAGGAGATGTTGCCGTAAGAACTGTGCAGGAGACGTTGATTCTTCATTGGCGGAGCGGTGCGAGTGTTGCTCAGGCGTTAGGAGATATAGCCTCTTTGCCTGACTTAGAAGAGAAAAAGATTTATAGCGACCGCGCCTCCGAGCTTTTAAGAGCAATGCTCGATTATCGAAAATCAGACATTACCGTAAACACGCTGATAAATAGCCATCCGGAAAGAGGCATTGGAGAAGTCTTGCGAGCTTTTGCGATGCATAAACCTGGAGGTCTCGAAGCCATCCTCCGTGCTCGCCTGCAGGATTCGGACGTAATAGTCAGAGCCACCGCGGCTGAACTTCTGAGCGAGTTAGAGCCAAACGAAGAAACTACGAGAGCGCTTGCCTTGGCACTGCCACGAGCGATGAAAGACGAACTGAACGATGCAGCGCTGGCAATACTCGACGCACTTGCCAAACAAAAATCTGACCGGGCAAATGAAGTAATCAAGAGCGCTTTCAATACATCAGACTCTTTACTTCGCCAGCGCGCAGCATTACTGCTTAAAGGAAATGGGGTTGGAGATTTTTCGGGCCGTATTGGCCCAGTTCAGAGCCGAAATACGATAGCTGATTATCAACGAGCTGTTTCTAGAATCGGCAAACAAGTTCGAGCAACTGTGGCCACCTCCAAGGGACAATTTACTATTGAGTTACTGCCGGCAGATGCGCCGCTAAATGTCGACAACTTTGTGGAACTCGCCAAGAAAGATTACTTTCGCGGCATAACTTTTCACCGAGTGGTACCCAACTTTGTCATTCAGGGTGGTGATCCACGCGGCGACGGTAACGGCGGTCCAGGCTATCAAATTCGTTGTGAGATAAACGAAGTGCCTTACGATCGAGGCGTTGTAGGAATGGCCCTCTCAGGAAAAGACACTGGCGGTTCACAATGGTTTGTTACTCACTCTCCCCAACCGCATCTGGATGGTGGCTACACTGTATTTGGAAGAGTGGTGTCGGGAATGGAAGTCGTCGACAAAATCACCCGAGGTGATGTTATTCGTTCCATTAATGTGACAGAAGGCCAAACCAAAGCACAAAGACCGAGGCGTAAGAGAAAGCGATAAGAAGTTTTATTAATGCAAGTACATCAAAATTCTACCTACTGGCGATTACTCGGTATGGCATTGCTGGTTATGGCAACACCGGTTGCTGCGACTTCTCAGCCATCATCTAATCCACGCCCGCAGTACCATGTAAATCTGAATCTCGATTTTGATGGTCTTTCATATACTGGCTATCAGCGGGTTCGTTGGATCAATGGAGGCGAAAAAAGCACATATACCCTGTATTTTCGATTGTATTCAAATTTGCGCAGCGATTATCAGCAACCCTCAGTGGCTACAGGAAATGAAGTTTACGAACCGCGCCTCGAGATCACCGATGTGCGGTCAGTGAAGGATGACGTTAAGCTCGCTTTCCTTGTCGAGGAACAGAACACGCTCCTGAGGGTAAATCTCCGCGAAGTAGTTCGGCCAGGACAAGCAACTGAGATTTCAATCACCTTTTCCGGCAAAGTTCCGGAAATAGATCCTGAAGAAACAGGTCTCACTACTCACGTTATCAAACAGGTTAGTACCGCAGTTCGGGGCGAGCGCGAAGTAAGGCTTGCGCGCGAATTAAATTTTCGTTGCCGGGGAGTTATGTTACTCGCCACTGCTTATCCAGTGCTGGTAGTGCGAGATGGCGATGAGTGGCGGCGGAAGCTCGAATTGAGTGTGGGAGACATGATTTTTAATGAAGCAGCTGACTATGAGTTCAAAATCGAGACATCTCCCGGAGTAGCGGTATATACACCGGCTCTCGAGCGAGAGAGCAAAGCAGGAAGTAAGGGTCATTCGTTTTCAGCGAAGGCTTTGCGCGACTTCGTTATCATTGCCGGGCGAAATCTAAAAGCTGAAGAGACACGAGTGGGAAACACCACCGTACGATCGATTTTCATCCCTGAACATGAGCGGGTGGCTAAAAGCGTGCTTGCCACCGCATCTAGAGCGCTACCCATCTTCACAGCCTTATTTGGCCAACTGCCCTTTGAAGCAATCACCATTGCTGAGGCACCGTTAGTTGCAGGATTAGGAAGTGCAGAGTTCTCGGGAATCAGCGTAATCGCCAGCGCCTTCTACGTTGACTTCGATTCACCAACCATGCGAAACCTTCCAGAAATTATTCGCGAGCAACGGCCTGCACTTGAAGAGAGCCTCGAATGGACCACTGCGCATCTTGTCGCTCACCAGTGGTGGGGTGCGGCCGTTGGAAATGATCCGGCCCGCCATCCTGTAATCGATGAAGCTTTATCCACGTGGTCGGCGCTTGTGTATTACCGTAATGTCTACGGCCAAGAGAGAGCTACAATGGTTCTCGAGGATCAAGTGCGTGGCGTTTACAGGCTTTATCGAACGTTCGGCGGGGAGGATATGGATGCTAATCGGCCTACCCGGGATTACCGCAACTCATTTCAGTACGCAGCGATCGTAACCACAAAAGGAGCTTTGATGTTTCTTGAGTTGCAACGCTTATTGGGGGATGCAAGGTTCTTCGCAGCTCTGCGCAGCTACTATAAGGCTAACCTTTTTGAAATTGCCGACCTTGATGATTTGCGTGGTGCACTAATTGCAGAAACACCGCTAGAACAAAGGAGAACTGTGACTCGTACATTTAATCGGTGGCTGTCCAGCCGGCGCGGAGATGAAGATATTGCCCCTCCGGACAGCGAATTGGCAGCCTCGCTGGGTTTACCGACGAGGTCAAGTCAGGTCCGAGGAGGCGAAAAAGGGGCATTCACTCC
This sequence comes from uncultured Chloracidobacterium sp., assembly GCA_964574785.1. Classification (GTDB taxonomy): domain Bacteria; phylum Acidobacteriota; class Blastocatellia; order Pyrinomonadales; family Pyrinomonadaceae; genus PSRF01. The sequence goes on from CAZNPP010000003.1 coordinate 4,068, forward strand.
ATTCGCTCGCCTCGGTAAGTTTTTTTGGCAACAGATGACGCGCATTCGCTGATGAGAGCTTATAAATACGACACTGCCGAGATGAGGGAACTGCTTCAAGCAGGAAACGAGTCGCCCCAAATCGATGAGAGGCTCGGACGCCTGGGCTGGATCATGGATGACCTGTTCAGGATACCAGTTCTGGGTTGGCGGTTTGGGTTGGACGCCCTGGTTGGTTTGATCCCTGGATTTGGTGACACCGCAACTTCACTTGTCTCGTTCTACATTCTGGTGTCAGCTGTACGCTATCGAGTTCCAAAGATCACATTGTTGCGTATGGGAATGAATCTTGGGATCGATTACGTTCTCGGCTCGTTACCGTTTGTTGGTGATGTTTTTGATGCGTGGTGGAAAGCGAATCAGAAGAATGTCTCGTTGCTGCGCAAGCGGGCTCGCGTTTCAGTAAGCGAAGCTGACGCTGGAAGCCTAAGTGACTGGCTCTTTGTATTCGCAATAATTTTGCTTCTAGTTATTCTTGCTGTAGGGGCCGCTCTCGTAAGCCTTTGGATATTTATGATGCTTGCCGACTTATTGACCTCCGGTTTTTGAATGTAGAATTCACGACAGACTATGAAAGCTTTTAGGTAGGAGTGACCGTTTGGTATTGATTAAGAATGCGATCAAGCGCCGAACTGAGCATGTCTAGTCCTCGTTCCCCTGCGGCAAAGCTCCTTAGTTTTCCTTCTGAATCAAATAGGTAATAAGCTGGCACATACCCTTGCTCGTTTTTGAAAGCCTCACGCAAACGACCCTGGTTATCAACGGCGCAAGGCTCGGAAATATTGTAAATAGCAATCGCCTCACGTACGGCTTCCACGTCGGTATCAGCTTCGTAACGTGGCATGTGGACAGCTATAACACAAAGACCTTGAGCCTTTCGGTTATCGCGCCACTGTGAAATACGCTCGAGATTATCCTTGCAAATCCCACAACTGACGGACCAAAAGTGAATCAAGGTAGGGCGTCCCTTCGCTTCCAGCTCGGCATGGGCTTGGGTAGCGTTAAACCATTCGCTGGCCCCTTCCAACAAAGGCAACTCGGTTCCAATTCTCATTGGCATGACTGTACTCCGCTGCTAACTGACAAAGCGGCAGGTGATCTTGATGGATCACCTGCCAAGTCTCTCAAAAGAAGAGTTCCTCAAACCTTTAGTGTTTCTTGACCGGGCTTCCATTCCGCCTGGCAGAGGCCGCCCGTCTGGAGCGCCTGAATAACTCTCAAGGTCTCCTCAGGGGATCGGCCGATATTGAGATCGTGGACCACCTTGTAGCGCAGGATGCCTTCGGGGTCTATCACAAATAGTCCACGTAGAGCAATACCTTTATCCTCGATAAGTACGCCATACGCTCGCGAAACAGTTTTGGTGCTGTCGGCAGCAAGCGGATACTTCAATCCCTCGATACCACCCTTGTCACGAGCCGTCTTTAGCCAGGCGCGGTGCGAAAAGACTGAATCGGTGGATACCCCGATCACATCGGCGCCAATTCCTTCGAACTCTTCGTATCGATCACTAAAGGCAGTGAGTTCGGTCGGGCATACAAAGGTAAAATCGAGTGGGTAAAAAACTAGGACGAGCCATTTACCACGATAATCCGAGAGCTTGACGTTTTCATTAAGCTTCTCGATGTTTCTGGTTGAAGCCATCTCAAAGTCCGGCGCTGGTTGGCCGACCATGGCTTGTGTTGCTGTTGCAGTTGCTGTTGACATGAATCCTCCCTATTTCAAGTTGATGATTTCTTGTTTCATTGCTAATGACACTCCGGACACAATCCGCGCAGTGTCAGTTGAACTGATTCAGGTTTAAATCGAGATTTGCGGGCGGCAATCCGCAGGAGTTCGGCCGATTCCGGAACGACAAAATCGACTAATTTGCCGCAATTTGTGCAGATCGCGTGATCGTGGCGCTCAAGCTCTCGGTCATAGCGGCTGGCGCTATCACCAAAGCTAATCTCCCGCACCAGGCCCGCTTCCCTCAAGAACTTGAGGGAGTTATAGACCGTGGCATAGCTAATTGTGGGGAGACGCTTACGGGCTGCTTCAAAAATCTCACTTGCGGTGGGGTGCTGTTCAGTATCACGAATGACCTGCAGCACGACCTCCCGTTGAGGCGTCAGCTTATGTTCTTCAACATTGCTCTTTGTATTCTTCGCCATAATTCTCGCCCCCCCCTACAATAATACTTAGACTAATTCTAAATCTAGATTATGTCAAGTGGGCAGAAGTCAGAGTGGCGAATGGTAAATGGTGAATGGTGAGAAGAAGTGGCGAATCACTAGGTAGTCACCATTTACCATTGCTTGGCAACATACTCCACTATTCTGTTTACATAACTCGGAAAGGGCGGGCAGCTGATTCCGTGCGGTGCCAGCAACTCTTTAGATTGTTTCGTATCGTAGGTCTGCCTCAAGAAGAAATACGGTACCCCATGGTGAGGTAACCCGGTGATGCGCGGAGAGGGCGGCAGCTTAAGTGAAAACTCAACTAATCGTGCCGGTACACGTATTACCGATCCTTTGCCATTTATGCTGCGAGCGATCGCGTTAAATAACTCATAGGTGCTCAGCGGATCGGGATCTGCTAGCTGTACTGTCTTCCCCACAGCCCGCTCTTCCATTGTCAGAGCTGTCATGGCATCGACCACAAAATCTACAGGCACCAGATTCAGACTTACTTCACGATTACCAATGTTAAATGCCGAAAGCACGCGCGGCCACCTCAGAAGATAGAGAATCAGGTAATAAACTCCATCGTATTTCACAGTCTCGCCTGTCTTAGAATCCCCACAAACAACAGCAGGACGGTGAATGGTAACTGGTAACTCTGATTTCAATCGGTCAACTTCAACTTCGGCCAAATATTTGGATTCTTCGTAGTAATTGCGAAAGCCTGCCTGGTGGTTAAGTTCCGTCTCAAGAATTCTTCCTTCCCGTTTGCCGGCGACGTAGCAGGTTGAAACGTAGTGGTAATGACGCAGGCGTTTAAGCGATAGAGCTAACTTATTTATGTGTTTGGTTCCTTCCACGTTTATCCTAAATGCGAGATCACGCGGTACGGCAAGGTCATAGATTGCAGCTAGGTGAAAGAGCGTCGTTGTCTCAGAAAGCACAGACTGAAGTTCAGCGGCTGCCATTCCAAAATTATGCTGACTTATGTCCCCTTGTACGATCTGAAAATCTTTGGTGGTTCGGCCAGTTTTCTGAGCGATGCGATTAACCTGTAACCGTGCAGCCTCAGCGAACGCCGGTTGTACCAAAAGAAAGAATCTGCCCGCCGTTCTTGCCAGTCGCTCCAGTAAGCGACCTGCAATAAAACCTGGAAAGCCGGTTAAGAAAACGGTTTCAGTGATAGTCATAGATGACTTGACGATCTCTGTCGCTTAAGATTTCTGCAACGAGTATAATTCACGTCCCCACTGCCAACATAAACTGTTCAAAAAGCGTTTCGCGATTATCTGAGCTTGGAGAAAAATCTATGAGGGTCACCAGACCGGTTATCCCAATACTTACCTTCGTCTTCATTCTATTCTTTTTAGCCGCACTTGTTTCCGGGCAGCAGAAGCCCGAATGCACGGTTAAAGTTACGCTCCTGCAAGTCAACGATGTGTACCAGTTTACAGCAGTGGACCAGGGGACTCGCGGAGGTTTGGGGCGGCTGTTGACGCTGAGAAAAGCGATCGAGAAGGAGTCTCCTAATACGCTGTTCCTGTTGGCCGGGGATACAATTTCACCTTCGGTGGAATCGATCACGTACCGAGGTCAGCAGATGATAGATGCCTGGAATTTCGTCGGTCTCGACTATGCAACGTTTGGTAATCATGAGTTTGATTTTGGACCAGAAGTGCTGCGCGAACGAATCAAAGAGTCAAAATTCACATGGCTGGCAGCAAATGTTGTGGATCAACACTCTGGCAAGCCGTTTGGTGGCGCCCAACCATTCGTGATCCGTGAATTTGAAGGTGTGAAGGTGGGTATCCTTGGACTTGTGCTTCCAGAAACCAAATCCACCTCGCGCCCGGGTCCGAATATAGATTTTCTGGATCCTTGCGAGACTGCAAAGCGCATTATTGCCGACATTCGAGCAGAAGGCGCAAATACTGTGGTGGCATTAACACATCTATCAATGAGAGAGGACAAGGAAGTTGCGGGCTGTGCTGGAATAGACGTAATCATTGGCGGACATGAACATAGTCTGCTCCAGTCATCCTCAGGCGGTGTCCCTATCTTCAAGATGACATCGGATGCAAGGGAGCTTGGAAGGGTGGATCTGAACATTATTAAAGCTACTGGGAAAGTCGAAAGCATCGACTGGCAAGTCATGACTGTAGATGAAAGCGTGAAAGAGGATCCGCGTTTTGCCTATATAACATCCAAATATTCAGACATACTTCGCGAGCTTGCCATTCCAGTTGGCAGTACAAGTGTTGAGCTGGACGCTCGCAGTGCTGAAAACCGGCAGCGCGAAACCAACGTTGGGAACTTTGTGGCGGATAGCTTCCGGAAAATAGTTGCCGCAGATGTTGCGGTCATTAATGGTGGCTCGATCCGGGCTGACACCATTATCAGCCCGGGCCAGATAACCAGGCGGGAAGTGCTCGGGATCCTCCCATTTAAGAATAGCGTCGTAAAAATAGCGGTGACCGGCGGAACCCTAAGAAAGGCTTTAGAGCATGGCGTTAGCAGAAGCGCCGAAGATGCGGAACCGGGACGTTTCCCTCAAGTCTCGGGTCTAGCATTTACCTTTGACGCAAGTAGCCCTGTAGGTTCTCGCGTTCGTGATATCACTGTAAACGGACAACCACTTGACGAGCGTCGAAGCTATACGCTAGCAACAACTAATTTTCTCTTCGAGGGTGGCGACGACTACAATATGTTTAAAGGAGCTCGAATGCTGATATCTTCCGAAAGTGCTCCAGTAGATTCAGACGTCTTGCAGAAGGCAATCAGCAGCGTAAAATCTATTGCTCCGAAAGTTGAAGGGCGAATACAGCGTCTCGATAAACCAACCGACCAAGTTGAATGCAAGTAGAGAAAGCGATGTACGAAGACGACGCTTCACCGATAGCAAAGTACGAAGCTAAAAAGCTCTTTCACGAAGCCTATCAGGCTCAACTAGAGCAGAAGTATGATAAAGCTATTGAACTTTACCAGCTTTCGATAAAGACCTACGCCACCGCCGAGGCGCATACTTTTCTTGGCTGGGTATATAGTTTTCAAGATCGATATGATGAGGCGATTGAGGAGTGTCTCGAGGCAATTCGCGTCGATGAAGCTTTCGGGAATCCCTACAACGATATTGGGAGTTACCTGTTAGCCAAAGGGGATGCGTATGGATGCATCCGCTGGTTCAAGAGAGCACTGCTGGCACCACGGTATGAATCGTACGTATTTCCTCATTTCAATCTTGGCCGCGTATACGAACTGCGTCGCAAGTATCTCGAGGCAGCGCGTCACTATGGACTGGCCCTGGAGGAGCAACCAGAGTTCATGCAGGCGGTTATTGGACTCCGCAGAGTGCAGGCTCGTTTGAACTGACTTCTGACTTCTGACTCCTGACTTCTGACTCCTGACTTCTCATCACTCATCACTCTTGATAGGAGTTTTCTGACGATTCTCGTCCACGGCGACGTAGACGACCTCAGCCTCCGTGACGCGCACCCGCTCAGTTGAGACGCCAACTCGCTCCGCTTCGACTACTACTCGTACTGTGATTGAGGTGTTTCCGATCTTAAGAGTCTCGGCATAGAAACTTACAAGATCTCCAACAAAAACGGGCCTATGAAAAATCACCTCACGCATGGCCACAGTAACGAAGCGTTCCATACGCGTGCGGCGATGTGCCTCAATCGCTCCAGCCATGTCAATGTAGCTGAGAATTATGCCGCCGAAAACTGTTCCCTGTGAGTTGGTATCGCGAGGAAGGAGCGTAATTCGTATTGCAGGATCCTGATAAGAGTTCATTGTGATTTCCTGGCTTCAGGCGTCCCCAGAGTTCCGAGCATCCAATCAGTAATCACACGCTTTAGCTCATCCAAACGTCCTTCGAAGAAGTGCCCGCAATCTTCAATCAATGAGAGCTGAACTTTCGTATGCTGAGCAAGCTTTGCGACCAAGGCTCTAAGGTGCTCGACTTTCCCAAACTCATCTTCCATGCCATGAACGAAAAGTATGGGTTTGCGGCAGTCTTCCAGGAAGCTGAAATCGTACTTATCGACGGGCGTCCCGATGCTTATCAGGTTGGCTACCCGATTATCAGAT
>CAZNPP010000003.1:10460-31740 GCA_964574785.1 uncultured Chloracidobacterium sp.
TTGGCTACCCGATTATCAGATATAGCAACTTCGAGCCCAACTCGCGCTCCAAATGAGAAGCCGCAGAGTGTAATCGCGAAATCTGGATAATTCTCGGTCAGGTAATCGAGGCCAGCGCGCACATCATCTTGTTCACCCACACCCTCATCGTGCTCTCCCGTACTTTGTCCGACGCCACGGAAGTTTATGCGCAAGGTAATCAGGCCAGCATCATTAAGAGCACTGGCAGCACGATAGACTACTTTGTTGTGCATTGTGCCGCCCCCAAGCGGATGCGGATGGAGAACCAGAGCCACCCCCTGCGCCGGAGTATCGAGTGGCTCTTTAAGAATGGCTTCAAGTTGCCCGTGGGCGACCTTGATAAAGAGGTTCCCGGCTGGATACATTGTCTCGTTCCGTTTGGTCGGCGAGGTTGAACCACGAAAACGAGAAGGCGGACGACCGTCCCGGTTACTGTGAGCCCTCTCCGCCTTCGCCGCTAGTAGTGCCGGTTTCAGGCGTCGAAGGTGTCTCCTCGGGTGGTGCTAAGGCAGTTTCAGGAGGTGCCTCCGGAGCCGGAGTTTTTATTCTTCTTGCTATCGAGGACTTCTTTCCGCTCTTCTTCGCTGTCGTTTTCTTTGCTGCCTTCTTTGCCGGAGCCTTCTTTGCTGTCTTTCTTGCGGCAGACTTCTTTGTGCCCTTCTTGGCCGCCTTACTACCCTTTGCTCCTACCTTTTTTGCTGATGCTTTCGCTCCACTGCGCTTCTTTGCGCCTGCTTTTTTCGCCGGTGCTTTTGCCTTCTTTGAACCCTTCGTCTTCTTGCTTGCCTTCTTGGCTGGCATACCTGACTGCCTCCTCGTTGGAGTTATTCACTTGCTCGCGCAAACCCTACCAAAACACAAGGTTTGTGTCTATCTTCTAAAGACAGAAGTCAGGAGTCAGAAGTCAGGAGTCAGAAGTCAGGAGTCAGGAGTCAGGAGTCAGAAGCAGGAGTCCGAAGTCAGGAGTGAGAAGCAGGAGTGCGAAGTCAGGAGTCAGAAGATGCTCTCTGGTCCAATTAGCTCAGTGTTCTGGCTTCTGACTCCCGACTTCTGGCTTCTGACTCCCGACTTCTGGCTTCTGACTCCTGACTTCTGACTCCTGACTTCTGGCTCCTGACTTCTGACTTCGACACGTTTAACGTAGACACAGGATCTCCTTTCGGATAAATTAAGCGCTCCTCGCAGAGCAGTCTTTCAGAGCGTGCAACGGAAGGGTAGTACAATGGGCCACACAACTGTTTGCTCTCCTGGTTTCGAGGTAACAATCTTCTCCTCCCTACCAAATCATCCATCTCCTCCTGGTACAAGCCAAGCTGCACAAAACACCCTGTTAACTAATGACAGCGATCTATCCAGTAAACGTCTTGCATTAGTTGTTGATGATGTTGCCGATGTCACGGAGATGATTGCAGTTTTTCTTTCGAAAGCCGGATATGAGGTAACAACTGCATCCTCAGCTTTTGATGCGCTTTCAGTAGCCCGCGAAATCCAGTTTGACGTAATCATCTCAGACATTGGGATGCCCGACATGGATGGCTATGAACTGGCTGGAGCCTTACGCATGATGCCAGGTTATCAGTCGGTGACGTTGATTGCAGTAACTGGCTTTGCACAGTTCGACGACCGCGAGCGATCGCTGCGCTCAGGCTTCAACGCTCATATGACAAAACCGATTGAACCCAGAGCTCTTCTTGATCTTATCGAACAACTCAGTTAGAGATTAGCGTCAACGACTGAGATCGATGAGCACCCCGGCAAAGTTTTGGACCATCTTTAATACTAAGGCAGGGTTGAGCGGTATTAAACTCGGCGCCGGTGCTTTGGCGATCGGGTTTATCTTTGTTGTTCTTCAATTTTCAACTGATGCGATTTGTTGTGGAGATTTTGACGGTTACTACCATATCAAGTGGAGTCACATGCTTTGGGAGGGTTTGCGCAACAGAGCTTTCCCTCCTGTGTTTACCTGGTTGCCACTGACCACGCTTAATCCCACAAGCTATGTCGACCACCACTTTCTCTTTCACATCGTTCAAATACCCTTCACTTGGTTTGGCGATCTGAGACTTGCAGCGAAGATATCAGCAACTCTCTTTGCGACCTTAGCGGTCTTCTCTTGTTACTGGTTATTGGTCCAATATGAAATTCGGTACTCGCTTGTCTGGCTTCTAGCCCTGCTGGCTTGCTCCATACCGTTTCTCTATCGCCTGAACATGGCCAAGGCGCCACCCTTTGCGATCATTTATCTCATCGGCGGAGTTCATTTTCTATTTCAGAAAAGATATTGGCCACTGGCGCCTCTTGCGTTTGTTTTTACCTTGTCCTATGACGCGTTCTTGCTTCTCGTGATCGCCGCAGCGATCTGGATTGCAGTTATTGGTTGGGCTGAGCGTCGGTTTGAATGGCGTCCGCTCGCTTGGGTTCTAATCGGGACAGCTGCAGGATTGATAATTAACCCGTACTTTCCGCAGAACCTTCAGCTCATGTACGAGCACCTCAGCATGAAAGTGACGGCGGGCGACTTTGCAACACGCGTTGGAGGGGAGTGGTATCCATACAGCTCTTGGGATTTTATCGGCAATTCGGCAGTAGCGTGTGTAGCGATGGTAGTGGGCTACATCGCGTTTGATCCAGCCGATCGTAAACGTGCCCACTATCCACTTTTTTTCTTAATACTTTCAACAGTATTAATGATTATGACTGCCCGGTGGAAACGGATTGCAGAATACTGGCCAGCCTTCGCCATCATTTTTTCGGCCTTCGCACTCCAACCTTGGTTACAGGGGGCCCGCTCTGCATTTACTCGGCTCCCAGCAGACGTGCTTCAAGAGCTGGAGCCCTACCTGGATCGAGAACCTGCCCCTGCAATTGAAGATGATGGGAAAGAGTTAATTAGGTTAGTTGCCGCCTCAGTAGTTGCATTGATTCTCGCTGGCGTCCTGTCGTTCAATGTGTGGACGACGATTATTGATATAGGCAAAAGCCAACCTCATGATTATTTTCAAGCCGGAGCCGAGTGGATGGGCGCAAACATCCCTTCAGGGCTAATAGTCTTCAATACCGATTGGGACGATTTCCCGCGGTTGTTCTACTACAATCCCAAGCATAATTATGTCTCCGGCCTCGATCCTACATATCTCTTTGATAAGGATCCTGCTTTGTCCCGTCTATATGATCGAATTACTCTAGGACATGAAAAAGATCCAGGACCATTGATCCGTGATCGGTTTGGCTCTCGCTACGTCTTCACAGACAACGATCATGACAGGTTTTTCGACAATGCGATGTCAAGCGGCTGGTTTGAAATCATTTATGAGGACGGTGATTGTACGGTCCTGCGCATCAGAGATGAGAAAGGCGTTCCCTCTTTACCTCCCGAGTCGAATATAGAAATAGACGAGGATCTGGATGGGGAAGAACAGCCGTAGCGTTAGTAGATGTGATTAGGGCTACATTAGAATAATTGTGATGGAAAAGATAACCAGAAGTTCTATATCAATGCTCGCAGTAGTGTTGGGACTAATAATGCTCTTCCAGGCCTGTGACAGAACTAACACCAAGGAAACAATCAACAACACTGGTGTAACTGAAGCAATTCCACGAGAAACTCCCAAGACAGGTTTTGAGCACGATTTGGAGTTCGTCCGAAAGGGTCGTTTCACTTATGTTTGGGTGTTTGCTCGGAAGGATGGGCAGCCGCTGGATAAAGATGATGCGGCGTATCTACGCAAGCATGCCCCACAAGTTGTTGACTGGGTAACTACCGATGAGGGAAGACGAGTAATTGGGGGAACAAATTTCGATCTCGAGAAGGGAAATTTAGAGTTACTCAAGAAACGCTTTGTGGTTGAAGACTACTCTGGAAAGTGATTTAAGGATATAGCTTGGGTCGTATCCTTCTAACTGATCTGGCAAGAATACTGATTCTTCATCCTCCATCCTCCTACGGAATTAACACAAGCTTACCGAATTGCGACCTGTTCTCGATAAGTTCATGAGCACGACTAGCCTCTGAGAGCGGCAGAGTTTGGTCTACAACGGGGCGGATAGCGCCTGTGTCGACGAACTTTAGCGCCTCAAGCAACTCACCCTTGGAACCCATAAACGAGCCAAGAATGGTCAAATGCCGGTAAAAGACCTGACGCAGGTCTGTGCGCGCATCAAACCCACTCGTTGCGCCGCAGGTGACAAGTCGACCATTGTTTTTAAGCGACGTAATCGAGCCAGGCCATGTGCTGGTCCCAGTATGTTCAAAAACAACATCAACCCCTTCGCCGTTGGTCAATCTACGAACCCGCTTGGGCCAATCGTCGGCGGTGTAATCGATTACGTCATCTGCACCAAGCGCTTTTGCTTTTTCAAGTTTCTCTTCCGTACTGGCGGTGGCTATTACGCGCGCTCCACGCAACTTAGCTATTTGAATCCCTATTGATCCAACCCCGCTTCCAGCAGCGTGGATCAGCACATCTTCACCTGCTTGAATCTTGGCTCGAGTGACCAGCATGTGCCAGGCCGTAAGCGTGACAAGCGGTAACGCGGCTGCCTCCGGCCAGCTCAAAAGTGGTGGCTTAGGGATTACGTTTACGCCTGGAGCAGCAACAAACTGAGCATAACCACCGTTGCGGCGATAACCAATTATGTCATAATCGCGACATAGATTATCTCGACCACTGAGGCAGCTCTTGCAATGCCCGCATGAGATTCCTGGCTGCAACATCACCTCATCACCGGGTCTCACCCAAGTAACAAGCTCACCAACTTCGTGGACCACGCCAGCTATGTCATCCCCGAGTATGTGAGGCAAAGTAATGTCTATTCCAGGTAAACCTCGTCTAACGAATACATCGAGATGATTCAACGCACAGGCTTTGACCTGAACAAGTACTTCGTTCTGCTTGATTTCAGGATCTGGCGCATCCCCGAATTCGAGAACTTCCGGTCCTCCGTGTCGGTAAAACTGCGTAGCTTTCATGATGGGTTAAGCGGGTTTAGGCTTCTCAGCTTGTTGTCGCGCATGATACGACGAGCGAGTTAGTGGACTCGATTCGACGTGGTGAAACCCGAGTTCATTCCCAATCTCTCGCCAGCGATCAAACTCCTCAGGTGTTACATAGCGTTCTACTGGCAGCCGGCGCGCGTGAGGCTGGAGATACTGACCGATAGTCATGATGTCGCATGAGACACGACGCAGGTCTTTCATGAGTTCGACGACTTCTTCAAATGTCTCTCCCAGGCCAACCATGATTCCGCTTTTCGTAAGCATGCCTCGAGACTCTCGGTCCCGACGCTCTGCAGACCGCGCTAGAAGTGTTAGGGACTGTTCATAAGCAGCATCGGGACGGACGCGGCGGTAGAGGCGCGCAATGGTTTCCGTATTGTGATTCAGAACATCGGGTTGAGCATCGAGAACTGTGTTGAGTGCTGCTTCATCGCCATTGAAGTCTGGGATCAGGACCTCAATTTTGCATTCCGGGTTCAGGGCGCGCACCGTCCGAATCGTCTCGGCCCAATGTGCAGCTCCACCATCGGCAAGATCATCTCGGTTAACTGAGGTGATCACGGTGTGGGCCAGGCCGAGATGCTGAACCGCTTCGGCAACATGTTGCGGCTCTTCAGGATCAAGCGCCCCGGGCTGACCTTTTCCTACAGCGCAGAAGCCGCAATGGCGGGTACAGATGTCTCCAGCAAGCATGAAGGTGGCTGTACGATCCGACCAACACTCAAAAATATTGGGGCAGCGAGCCTCCTGGCAGACGGTATGCAGATTTAAGCCTTCAATTAGCTTCAGTACATGATTTTGGTTTGTAGGATCGCCTAAGCGGATCTTCAACCATTCCGGCTTGGGCTGCCTGGGTCTGGGATTATTGTTAATTACACGTAGTTCACGGACCAAAATTCTGTTTACCTCGATTTTTAATAACTTAAAAGATTCTAACATTGATAACAGGTTGCGCTATACTGCGCCTCGCTACGGAACCATCAAAATGGAGGTGACTTACAAATGCGGCGAATAATGGTTTTGTTAATTATTGGCGTGTCGATCGTGGCAAGCGCAATACAGGCTTATGCAGATTTGGCACCGCCACCCGCAGCGAAAAAGAACAACCCCACAGTTCAGGCAAACCTGGCGATCGTGCCTGATAGAAGAACCAACGAAGCGCGCCTGCAGATCTCGCAAGAAACGTTGCGTAGCTTGACAGCAGAACTTGCGAACATTCCTCAAAGCGAATCTCTGGTCCAGCGTATAGCTCACAGTTCTACGAGTACGATTACGGCTGGAGTGTTCTTGTTTCTTTCCCTGTCCTTCGGAGGAGTTTGGTTAGTGCGCTCTGGTCCTAACCGGGGCCAGAAAATGATCGCCATGGCCCTGCTGGGAGCTGCTGTAGTAGGCGCTGCAGCCGTCATCAGTAACGCGAACATAGCTCCTCCCAGAATAGGGGAATGGAATGAGCTCTCCAAAGCTTTGAGCGCAGGACGGACAACGAGTGGCCCTATCGAAATAGAAATTGTGCCGGACGGACAAGGCATAAGACTCGTCGTACCAGTAAAGCCACCCACTGGAAAAAAAGCCGCAGAGGAATAATGTGGAAAGAACGGCTAATCTTCGGCTAATCGCAAATGAAAGAAGCGGATTCTCTGGCAGAGACGCTTTTGTGATCTCTGTGATCGGCTGCGCTATACTGTCGGCCCTTCTGGCAAGCTGGGTCCCGCTGCAGTTCTCCATTCTGGCCCTGTTCCTCTTTGCTGGTCCTCACAACTGGTTTGAACTCCGCTATTTTCTGATGAGACTTCCTGTGCGGCTCGGCCAGTCTCGCAACTTCTTTCTGGTGGCATTGATCGGCATCGTGATTCTCACTTTGTCATACATTGCCTTACCTGCTCTTTACCATTCAGGCTTGTGGTCGGGCAATAACTGGCTTGCAGCTCTCGCCTCTTGGAATTCACTTCTGCTGCTGTGGATAGGAATGTTGATATGGCTGCGTGGAAAGCAGCATTCTGGACGAGATTGGTTTTGGGCCATACCGCTGGCCCTGGCTTTCTGTTCGCTGAACTGGATGTCGCCTGAACTCTTTAGCCTTTCTCTAGTCTACTTACATCCTCTCGTGGCTTTGTGGTTTCTCGAGCGCCACTTGCGACGAACACGACCTGAATGGCTGCAAGCCTATCACCGCTGCCTGCTACTAGTGCCTCTCATTGTCGGCTTAATGTGTTGGCAGTTTGCGCGCAGCGCACCACTGCCTGATGACAACGGGTTGGCTTGGCGCATCTCGCAACACGCAGGAGCTCAGATCCTCTTCGGCGTATCGAGTCAATTACTTGTTGCAGTTCACATATTTCTCGAAATGTTGCATTACGCTGTTTGGATTATTGCACTACCGCTGATTGGTGGCCGTCGTGCGTTCTGGCAGTTGAAGACGATACCGCTGTTTCGACATCCGCGAGGATTTCCCATCCTTGTTGCTATAACGCTCATTGTGGGGCTCCTTATGGTGGTCGTTCTCTGGTCGGCTTTTGCTGTTAATTATCCGCTCACCCGAGACGTGTACTTCGCATTAGCAATTGCGCACGTGCTCGCAGAAGTTCCCTTTCTGCTGCGGACGCTCTAAGCCGCAAACCAAATGTCTGCCACTGAACTTTGGCAATTCCTGCCACTCGGTTACTTCTTTTCAATTGTGGTTGAAACGCCAATACTGGTTCTTGGTCTCTCGAAAAGACATTCTCTAAAAAGGAGAATCCTTTCGGGATTCTGGTTAACTGCCTGCACCTATCCGATCGTGGTATTAGTGCTACCGCTGGTATTTGCAGGGTTCTCCCGAGCCGTTTTCTTGATCGTTGCAGAAACATTCGCTCCCATTGCTGAATGTTTGTTGTTCTGGTTGGCCTTTGGTGGTGGCCCTGGCAAATGGCGCGATTTTCTGGCGATAGTGATTGCTAATTTAGCGTCCTTTATAGCCGGTGTGTTTTGGAGTGCTGCAGCTTGCTGCCGCTTTTGAATTAAATTGGCGGCAGGCCGCCGTTCTTCAAGAAAGTGCCGAGGAGTTCTGCATCAATGTTACCCCCGGAAAGAATCACTCCGATTCGTTGCACGTTGTCAGGAAGCTTCTTAAGAAACACTGCCGCCGCCGCTGCTGCGCCAGAGGGTTCGACCAGTAATTTCACGCGAAACAGAAGGAACTTTAGCGTGTCGATGATGTCACTGTCTGAAACCGTTAAGACAGCTTCGGCATTCTCCATGGTGATAGGAAACGTTAACTCACCTGGAGATTGCACGCGCAGACCATCTGCAATTGTGGTCGGTAGCGGAATCCTTACGATCTCTCCTTTGAGAAATGATCGTTGAGTATCGTTTGCAGTTTCTGGTTCAACTGGGAAACATCTGATCTTCGGATTAATGCTTTTAGTGGCAACAGCTACACCTGCAAAGAGTCCACCACCACTGCACGGGACGAGAACACAATCCAGATCTGGTATCTCTTCGAGTAACTCAACTCCACAGGTGCCCTGACCAGCCATTATCAGGTAATCGTCGTACGGTGGTACTACTACCAAGCGTTCACGTTCAGCGATCGCTCTCGCCAGTGCTTCACGATCCTCGGAAAGGCGATCGAAAAAGACCACTTCAGCTCCATAAGCTTTAGTGGCCTGAATCTTCGTACGTGGGGCATCCTGTGGCATGGCTACGACAGCTCGAATTCCCACTTCACGCGCGGCCAGGGCTACTGCTTGAGCATGATTACCAGACGAGAATGTAGCGATACCGCGATGCCGCTGTTCTTCGGTTAACGAGAGCACCTTATTCATAGCCCCACGAATCTTGAAAGCACCGGCGCGCTGCAGATTCTCGCACTTGAAAAAGACTTGTTTTCCACTTGCTTGATTGAACGAACGTGAGGTGACTACCGGAGTGCGATGGATGTGGGCCCGAATTCTCTTGTGGGCCGCGTGAATAAGCTCGATTGTTAGCATGTAGAGAAAGAATCAGATCGCGTGGGCAGTTTGATAGAGTTCTTCCGGGACCATTGAAAAGACTTCGGCGAACCTGCGAACGATGTGGTCTTCGACTTGAGCCATCTCGATATCATGACCGAAGAGCTCTTTCATTGAGGTCACGGGTTCACCCTCGCAGGCTACGATGAGATCGAAGTAGCTTAAGTCGGTGTTCACGTTAAGAGCAAATCCATGGGTTGTAACCCAACGGGCGATGTGGACTCCGATAGCCGCAACCTTACCACGCGAAGTATGAACTCCCGTCAGCCCATCGATCCGAAATGCTTCGATCCGAAAATCTAACATTGTGCGAATGAGAACTTCCTCCAAGTCTCGCACATAACGGTGAACATCTTGGCGGTCGGGACTAAGGTTGATTATCGGGTAGCCAACGATTTGGCCCAGGCCATGGTAGGTAAGCTTACCGCCTCGGTTTACTTCGAAAACTGACACGCCTTTTTGTTTTAGTAGTTCCTGAGAACTGAGAATCCCGGAGCCTTGGCCCCGTCGACCGACAGTGAAGGTATGGGGGTGCTCGAGAAGAAACAGAGTGTCTGGTTGTTGACCGGTTAGAACTGCACGTTCAGTCTCTTTCTGAAGAGCCAGCCCCGCGCCATACTCAACATGGCCCGGACGATTGACAAGTAGTCTTCTTTCTTTCATTAGCAGTGCAATCAGTTTAGGGATGGCAGAGTAAGTTTTGCAAGGCTGACTACCTCTTTCTCATCCACCATACACCCTATGCTTAAAGCCGAGGGTATCTTCCAAAGACCCAAGACCAAAGACCTAAGACCCACTCGTGTTACTTGACTATTTGCAGCAGCCAAGAATAGCTTGGATGCATCTGAAACAAAAAACAGGAGAATTCACTTGAAAGTAATCACGTCTCTTTTGATCGCCTTAATCTTTCTAGCTCCCCTGACAGCAAATTCGCAGACAAGGAGGCGAACAAGAACGGCGCCTCCTCCTCGTACGACTCCGGACAAGCAGCTAGCTGAAGCCAGGCGCCAGGGAGCCGTTAGGGTCGCCAATCAAGTAAAGGATCTTAGTCGCTTTCTTTACCTACTTGGAGGTGTTGCAAAGGGAATTGAGGAAATGGACGAGGCCGCCCGGCGCAAGAATCTTCCTCCGGCGCTCTTGGAACAGACCCAAAAAAACAAGAACGTGGTGCGGACGAGTATTCAGAGATTTCGTGAAGACCTGGACCGCCTTGAGATCGATTTTCGCGTCACACCCGCGCTACAACCCTTTTACATCAAGCTTGCGGGATCGGCGGCGGGTGCTGCAACGGCTGAGCAGCAGGCAGCTAATAACCAACTCGATCAAGCAGGGAGAAGTCTGCTGGTAGTAGTGAATCGGCTTACTGATGTATTGATCGAAATAAAATAGCCTTTGGTCTTTGGTCTTTGCATCTTGGCGTTGTAATGCAAAGAACGAAGGGCAAAAACCGAAGGCCCAAGGCCCAAGTCCAAAGCCCTAAGACCTCTTAGGATAATATCCTTGGCGGGCGCGAATTCTTAGTCCTTCACGTCCTGGAAGGGCGACTTTAATGCGGCGGAACTGGCCCGCTGGCGACTGGGAGTTTGAATAGTATTGCAAAAGGTACTGTCCTCGTAGTTCGGCTGCAATCTCGTTAAAGACTCGCTCCAAATCGCTTTCATTATTCGGCACGTAAGCGGTCCCACCAGTGGAAGTCGCGATTGACTCCATGGCGTTTTGCGAGCGCAAGCTAATCTCATTTAAGCGCACAGACGTTCCGCCAGGATTGATTGAATAAAAAATGACATCCGCCTGCTGTACGATTCGTTGTGTTTCGTTGATAGCCAGGCGATGTTTTTGTTGCAATCCCTGTCGCGCAGTCACAGGTGTAAGCGTCCCCTCGAGTTTCGCTACGGCATCGGCAATCGTCAGATCTTTGATCATGTCACTGAAGTTATCATCACCGTCCGAAACGACCACTATAACGCGGCGACGCTGATCAGTTGAATTCTCGAGAAGATACTTGGCTGCGGCAGAAACCGTATCATAAAAAGCTGTTGGGACGGGGGTGGTAGCGGCAGGTATCTTCACCAGGGTGGCTGCGGCTGTTTGCGCTGTGGTCAGCGACTGAACTAGTTGTGGTTTGTCAGCAATTGTGAATATTGCAGCTTTATCCACAGGTTTAAGGACCAACCGCAAAAAACTCGCTGCCGCGTTCTGTTGGAACTCATAAAAACCTTTCTGACTAACACTGCTCGAAACATCGAAGAGCACGGCAATATCGAGCGGTACCTGTTCTGGATCGCCTATCTGAGCAATCTGCTGCAAACGACCTTCTTCCTCAATTCTAAAATCCGAAGCTTGTAATCCTTGGAGAGGGTCACCGCTGGAATCAACTACTGAAACTGGGACGATCACAAGGTTTGAGCTAACTCGAATGACCTCATAGTCCTCATCCTTAAGCGGTCGCGGCGTAGGTGTCGGTTTTGGTGTTGGCGCTGGCGGCGGTGGCGGCAAGTCTTTGAGACTTTGAGCCTCCGCAGAACCGACGATGAAAAACATGGCCAGCACTCCTGAAAAGAGCGCTGGCCACAAATTAAGTTCCCAACTCCTTTTATGACTCATTCTGCCAATCTCTCCTACCGCAAGCTTCTTTCGACTAGTTATCTTCGATGTCATTCCGGCGGCACGAGTATGGCTGTCATTAGTCAAGTTTCCCGTCCAGCAGCCGCTAAGTTGCGATGATCTGCACCTGGTTAGGGTTTGCTCATCGAAACTGAACCTGCTGCAGGAGCTACTGTTGGCGCCGGCTGAGTCAGGCCTTTATTAACGAGCAGCTTAATTTCAACTCGTCGATTTTGTGCCCGACCGTCACGCGATGTGTTTTCGGCAATCGGATTCAGTTCCCCGAAACCATAAGGCGTGATGATGCGCCGTAAAGGAATACTATGATTCTCAACCAGGTATCGAATCACCGAGTCGGCGCGCTGCTGACTCAGTACTCGATTCCTTGTAATGCTGCCCGTCGAATCTGCGTGTCCCGTAACCTCAAGAACATAACCACGGGCATTCAGTGCCTTAGTAGCAATTTCATCCAGCTTCGCCTTAGCATCGGCTGAAAGCATTGCACTGTTGGTCCTGAAGTTCACAGCGGTAACCGTTTGCGGTTCGTAATCATCCAGGGCAGAAATACGTTCGTTTGTTAGATTCACGCCGGCCACGGCTGCATCTGCAGTTGCCTGTGCTGCTCTTGCGCCGCCGCGAGCGGTGTTCGCAACAGCCGCGAGCTCATCAAGCTGTCCAGACAGACGCTGTGCGTTTGCCTCGACTTCAGTAAGCTTCGCTTCCGTGTCGTCCGCTCGATCTTCGAGTGGCTGTGCGCGTGACTCTACCGCTCGAGCAACTCTCAAATCTGAATCATTGAATCGGATTTTCTCGGCAGCAAGTTCACCAGAATCGGTGCCCCGACCTTCGACCTCCATGTTGAGGCCACGAATGATGTTCGTTTGAGCGTAGTTGGTGCCACTCCGAAGGAAGCCACCGTGAGTTTTTACACTTGTTCTGTCGTCCAGCCGCACAACGGTATCCACGCCATTAATGTCGCGAATCGTGAACGTGTCGGCGTCACGACGTGTGACTACACCTTTGATTTTCATCTTCTGGCCGCTAGCTACAGTGCGCGAACCGGCCGGGTGGGTTGAATCCTGTGCAAGTACCAGGGAAGCGGGGAAGACTACAAGGAAGGTAGCAAGTAGGAGCGGGAAAAGTAATCTAGACTTCGTGAATACCATTGGTCTTATCTCCTCGTGTTGAAACTGTGATTGGCGGCCCCATTGGCCTGCCTTCCGAAACCATCTTCAGGACGGACACCGAGCCTCTTCGGGAGTCGTGTCTGTGACTGTAAGATAGTCCGCTCACTTCTTAGACCCTAAAACAAACTAAGTCAAGACCCTTATTAAGTTCAAAGCTATTCTTCATGTAATTGCCACTTGATCGCAATAAGCGGAGGGGTGAGAGAGGTACTTAGCGAGCGATCATTTAGCAGAGACACCGTTAGTGTGGAATGCGAAGCACCTAATGTTGGGGTCTTTATTTTTTCATCAGAGGGAGAATTTACCGGCTTCCAACAACTCTTTAATGTAGGCCAGAAATCTCTCCGCGTCGGCGCCATCAATCACTCGGTGATCGAAGCTAAGAGCAAAATAAGACATCCACCGAATCGCTATGTAATCATCACCCTCTGGCGTAGACATAACCTTTGGCCGCTTCTCAATTTTTCCTACACCAAGAATGGCAAGCTGCGGCTGGTTGATAATTGGGGTACCAAAAAGGCCGCCAAAGACACCTGGATTCGTTATCGTAAAGGTGCCCCCGGTAACTTCATCAGGCTTTAGTTGCTTCGTTCGTGCTCGTTGGGCGAGATCGTTTGCAGCGCGCGCCAGACCCGAAATCGAAAGATCGTCGGCACGTTTTATTACCGGCACGATCAAGCCCCAATCGAGAGCCACTGCCATTCCTAAATTAATGTCTCGCTTATAGATAATCTGATCTCCACTAACCTGGGCGTTGAAAATCGGGAACTTTCGAAGAGCATTGTTTACAGCTTGAAAGATGAACGGCATGTACGTGAGCTTGGTTCCAGTGCGTTCCAGGAACGAATCGCGATGCTGATCGCGCAGCTTGGCGATTCGTGTCATATCAATTTCGTAAACAGTATTAACGTGAGCTGAAGTGCGTTTTGAAAGAACCATGTGCTCCGCAATTTTCTTGCGCATCACGGTCATCTGTTCTACACGATCGCCTTCGGCTGGTCTTATTACCGGAGCAACAGGTTCAGGAACTTTTAGCGGCGCTGGGGGTTGAGAAGGCGGCGGGGCCTGTATTGGACCAGGAGCACTGACTGAACCTGACTCGATAAAACTGAGGATATCGTTCTTTGTTACCCGTCCGCTCAAACCCGTGCCATCGAGTTGGTTTATGTCGATGCCGTGCTCTCTGGCAATCTTGCGTACCAGGGGACTGGATTTGGTACGCCTCAGCTCTTCAACAGTTTCACCTCCGTTGGACGCTCTTGGGCTTTCTTCTGGGCGCGTTGAGGGTGGCGCTGGTCGTTGCTCAGGCTGAGGCGGGGTAGTAGATTTGGCTTCACTAACAGGTTCTTGCTCCACCGTAGTGGTCGTCGTTTGTGCTTCCTCAATCTTTTCGACGGGCGGTTCCTCGACAGACTTTGCAGGAGCAGGGGCGGCGGCCGAAGCTCCATCACCTCCGTCAAGCACAGCAACTACTGTATTAACCTCGACCGTATCCCCCTCGTTGTACCTAATTTCGGACAGCGTCCCTGCCGCTGGTGAAGGAATCTCCGCGTCCACCTTATCAGTAGATATCTCGAACAGCGGCTCGTCTCTTTCAACGTGCTCTCCGACCTTCTTTAACCATCTGGTAATAGTACCTTCCGCAATGGACTCGCCCATTTGCGGCATTACGACTTCAGTGGACATAAGAACTCCATTCAACAATTATGCGTGTATTCAGCCTCTGTGCGTGATTCAACGATTAGTAGCTTGGAACTTCTGTATTCAGCCTCTTGACCTGCCTCCTGCTCCTGCCGACTCCAGACCTCAGATCTCAGATCTCAGATCTCAGTATCCTGCTAGTTTGCGAGCAGCCGCCAGTACATCCTTTGTCTGCGGCAAGTAGTAATCCTCGAGAGGTGGCGAATAAGGCACTGGCGTATCTATGGACGCAACACGCACTACAGGCGCATCCAGCCACTCGAAAGCTTCTTCCACAATGGTGGCAGCAATCTCACCGCCTATGCCGCCGGTCCGGGACGCTTCATGAAGGACCATTGCACGATTAGTCTTCTTCACGCTGGCGAGAATAGTCTCTTTATCGAGGGGGGCCAGTGTTCGCAGATCAATGACTTCGACGTCCAAACCCTCTCTTTCGAGTTCTTCGGCAGCATCCAAGGCTGTTAGGACCATAGCTCCGAAAGTAATTATTGAAAGATCTCGACCCGAGCGAACCACTCGGCCCTTGCCAATTTCTACAATGTAGTCATCAGCCGGTATCTCTTCACGCAACCTTGGCAATCGATATAACTTCTTGTGTTCGAAAAAGAGAACCGGATCAGGATCGCGAATCGCCGCCTTTATGAGGCCTTTTGCATCATAAGCGGTCGCTGGCTCGACCATCTTCAGGCCCGCTGTATTCTGAAAAAAAGATTCCGGGTTTAGTGAATGAAATGGTCCAGCTCGCACACCTGACCCGCAGGGTCCTCGAAATACAGCGGCAACGCTTGCCCCCCAGCGATAACGACATTTGGCTGCGTAGTTAGTAAGTAGATCGAAACCCGCCGAGATGAAGTCAATGAACTGGAACTCGGCCACCGGACGCATTCCCATTAAGGCGGCGCCACAAGCGGCTCCGACGATGGCGCCTTCAGAAATTGGAGTATCAATAACTCGTTCCTTTCCAAATTCATCTATCAGTCCATCTGTAACTTTGAATGCGCCTCCATAAACACCAACATCTTCTCCCAGTACAAAGACGGTTGGATCGCGCTCCATCTCTTCCCAGATACCCTGGCGGATGGCTTCGACCATTGTTACGACGCCGCCGCGTTCGGGTCGTGCTGATTTGTGTTCTTTTGTTACTTCAGTTGCCATGGGAACTATTTAAGATACTTTGTGGCTATGTCCGGGCTGGCCGGATTCACTATGAGACGCCGCTGTTTCGGATCGATCAGGACGTCGAGATCCTCTAAAGGAATTGAGCCAAGTAGCACTTCATTGTCTTCACCAAGAACAACTGCATCAACTGAAGCGCGCCTGTTTTCAAAGCGTATCTCCACAGGACCAACAACCCTGGCCGGTCTTTCACTGTCGTCTGCCATGCGAAACACTTGCTCGTCTATCACAGGTAGATCGAGTTGTTCCCTAATCTTCTCGTTGATAATCAGCATGTAGGCTCCAGTATCAACTAATGCTTTAACAGTTATTTTCTTTATCTGGTCCTCTGGCAAGAAGCCGTGACGATGTAACGCCATGTCATCAACGCTAACCAGTTCAATCTCAGCGTATACCAATCCCATTTGCTTTCCTCCGATGGGTGAGTCAACTTTGGAACGCATAATTCTGGTTTTATCTGCAGGTAAAAGCACGACACTACCTCTCTAGAACTTCCGGTCTGAATGCTGGTGGCACCAGACTGTTGTCAAAAACTCCATAGGCAGCTTGCTCGGGAAGAGGCATGGGCGAGCTTTCAGCCCACTCTACATCCTCATCAATTTCGCGTTGAACACTGGAGGTAATTTCTGCGAGTGTTTCCCGAGACGCTACGCTGGTATCAACTAGGTATCGCCCATAACGGTCGATGGGATCGTTATTCTTTTCCCACCATTCAATCTCGCCTGGCGGGACATAACGCTGATCGTCGTGTTCCGCATGACCACGACGGCGGTAAGTCTTTGCTTCAATTAGGACCGCGCCGCCACCTCGGCGGGCATAGTCAGCGGCTTTTCTGGTTACTTCGTAACAGGCAATTACATCGTTTCCATCAACGATGTAGCCGGGTATACCGTAACCACCGGCTTTCTCTACAAGATCCTTGACTGCAGTCTGCAAGGAAGTTGGCGTCGAGTAAGCGTAGTAGTTGTGCTCGGCTATCACTATTAGCGGCAAGCGCTGAACGGCCGCGAAATTTAATCCTTCATGGAATGCCCCAGTGCTCATCCCCCCATCACCAATGTAAGCAATAGCGACGATAGGCTTTTTCTGCATGCGTGCACCCAGAAGTACCCCGGTCATCACCGGGATCATGTCCCCGAGGTGTGATATTGGACCAATGAAGCCCTTATCCATGTCACCAAAGTGAATATTAAGATCCCGGCCACCTGATGGCCCCCAAGCTTTCGCCATGTACTGAGCAAAGATCTCTCGAGGACGAATGCCTTTTACAAGCACGGCACCAAGATCTCGGATTAAAGGTGTAACAAAGTCCGTAGGTTCAAGCGCGTAAGCACTACCAACTGCCGTAGCCTCTTGCCCCAACGAACGAAACACTCCACCCACTACCTTTGTTTGGCGATAAAGGTTGACGAGCCTTTCCTCGACCATGCGCGTGAGTTGCAAAAAACGATAGAGCTCAAGCTTCTGTTCCGTAGTCAGTGAAGTTTCGGTCAAACAACTCAAAGGCTTGCCGTCGATCGGTCTTCGCGGCGCATACTTCGTACTTATGCGCATCTGAAACGGCGCTCTACGAGGTCTACGACGCTGGCGCAAATCCTTAGTAGCTCTCTCTTTTTTATCTCGACCTTTGGTTTCGTTTTCTTTCATAGTTCTTCTAAATGTGAACCGCCAGTTCGTGTACTCCTTCGGCAGCCTCCATCACCGCTTCAGAAACAGTCGGATGGGCATGCATCGTGCGGCCAAGCTCTTCTGCCGTAGATTCTAACTGCATTGCCACACAAGCTTCAGCAATCAATTCAGTTGCATGAGGGCCGATAATGTGTACGCCTAAAATCTCGTCGTATTTCTTATCAGCGACAATCTTAACGAATCCCTCTTCTTCACCTATTATTCGAGCCTTTCCTGATGCTGAGAAGGGAAACTTTCCTATTCTAACGTCATAACCCATCTCTCCAGCTTTTGCTTCCGAAAGTCCAACTGATCCAATTTCTGGATCGCAATAGGTACAACTAGGAACCAGACGAAGGTTGATTGGTCTAACATCCTTCTGTCCCGCAATGTGCTCGACGGCAACTATTCCTTCTTTCGACGCCAAGTGGGCCAGCAAAGGCGTCGGTACCACATCACCGATGGCATAAACTCCTGGTTCGGCAGTTTGCTGGTATTCGTCAACTTGTACAAAACCCTTTTCTACTTTGATCTTTGTTCCTTCTAATCCGAGTCCTTCCGTGTAGGGCATGCGACCCACAGCAACTAACAACATCTCAGCTTCGAGAGATACAGCTTCCCCTTTCGCATTCTTCCCGGAAACCTTTACTCCTTTGTCAGTCTTTTCGAGACTCTCGAGTTTGGTATCAACCTGAGACTTGATTCCCCGTTTACGAAAGGATCGTTCCAACTCCTTTGAGACTTCCTCGTCCTCCAAAGGCACCAGGCGGGGCAACAACTCGACTATGGTGGTTTCGGCTCCGAAGCGTGAATAAACTGAGGCAAACTCGACCCCTACTGCGCCTGCCCCCATAACAATCAGAGATTTTGGAACTTCCGTAAGCTCGAGTACATGGTCGCTGTTGACCACCTGCTTACTGTCAGTCTCGAAGCCAGGAATAGGTCGCACCACTGATCCTGTGGCAATGATGATCGCTTTTGTATTTATGGTCTCCTTCTTGCCATCTGCTGCCGTCACTTCAACCTTTCCCGGCAAGGCTAGTTTTCCTGTTCCATTGAATACCTTTACCTTGTTCTTTTTCATCAGGTACTCAATGCCTTTTGAGTTCTTAAGGACAACTTTATCTTTTCGTTTCTGAACATTTGCAAAGGCGAGTTGGATCCCTGAAGCTTCAACGCCAAAATCCGCAGCGCGTTGCATCTGCTCAAAAATGTGAGCGGACATCAGAAGTTGTTTTGTGGGAATACAACCACGCAACGTACAAGTGCCTCCCAGGCGCTTATCCTTTTCAATAATGGCGGTTTTTAGGCCTAGCTGACTTGCTCGAATCGCAGCTACATAACCACCAGGACCACTACCAATAATCGTTACATCAAACTGTTCATTTGCCAATTCCAGGTTCCTCTCATGTGTGAGTCCAGGCGGATAAACGCACCGCTCCGGGGCAAGATTTCTTCACAGGCGGGGGCGGACACACAGTTCCGCCCCCTTATTAATCCTATGAAGTTCGAAGTGCTTCCAATAAAGACGGGCATTATAATCTCTCACTGACGTTTCATCCAATTGCAGATGAGGTGACAAGATGAAGCATTCGGAAGGATTCCTGCGTTTGGTGAATGACGCTAAGGGACGCATTCGCGAAGTGTCGGTAGAGGAGGCTCAAGCACGCTTGGAAGCGAATCATGAAGCAAAGTTGATTGATGTTCGCGAGGATCTGGAATGGCAGGCCGGACATGCAACGAACGCGGAACACATTGGCAAAGGGGTGATTGAGCGCGACATCGAAACGCGAGTGCCACGCCAGGACGCCGAGCTAATTCTCTACTGCGGAGGTGGTTATCGGTCCGCACTTGCAGCGGACGCTCTTCAACGGATGGGCTACAAAAACGTCTACTCGCTTGCCGGGGGCTGGAAAGCCTGGAAAGAATCCGGTGCTCCGATAACGCAGGAATAGTAAGCTATCACCTGGAAGCTTTCCCGTTGTGTCACCCAGAGACGGTGTTCCGCATGATCTCTACCAAATTGTCCACGTCGAATAGTGAATGGAATGGTAACAAACTTAACAGTTCGACATTTACTATCCACCATTGAACTTTTACCGTTCACAATTCTGACTCCTGACTTCTGACCCTGACTTCATCCAAAAGGTCAAAGACCGAAGGTCTCAAGATGCAGGTCCGCGTGGACGTGATGTAAAATTAACCCGTGGACACGCAGACAGGTACAGCTCTTCAACTCACTCTATTCCGGAACTAATCAGATGAAAGCAGAACAACAAGAACAGCCGGCCCCAACTCGCATTGAAACTGACTCGATGGGCGAGATCGAAGTCCCTGCCGATAAGTACTGGGGCGCACAGACTCAGCGTTCGCTAATCTATTTCAATATTGGTGCTGACTTAATGCCGCGGGAGCTGATACGTGCCTTCGGCATCCTAAAGAAGGCGGCGGCAATTGTGAATAGGGATCTAGGGAAACTCAGCCCCGAGAAGGCAAAACTGATTATCGCTGCCTCTGACGAAGTCATTGAAGCCAAGCTCGACGAACACTTTCCGTTGCATATCTGGCAGACGGGTAGCGGCACGCAGACCAACATGAACGCAAACGAGGTGATCTCCAATCGAGCAATCGAGCTTGCTGGTGAGGTAATGGGAAGTAAGAAACCCATCCATCCCAATGATGACGTGAATATGTCACAGTCCTCAAACGACACCTTTCCTACTGCGATGTACATAGCGGCAGCCGAGCAAACTAAAAGACTTATCCCCGCAATTCAGGACCTTCATGATGCAATTGCGGCAAAGGCAGCCGAGTTTAGGGACGTTGTGAAAATTGGGCGGACACACCTTCAGGATGCAACTCCATTAACCGTAGGCCAGGAGATGTCTGGCTGGTCCAGCTTGTTGACTCGCGATATTGAGCGACTTGAGCTCTCGCTCACGGGGCTTTTCGATCTGGCCATCGGAGGAACTGCGGTTGGAACAGGATTGAATGCTCCTCCCGAATTTGGTGAACGAGCCGCTAAGGCTATCGCAGGGATGACCGGATTACCCTTCAAATCACATCCTAACAAGTTCGCTGCCTTGTCCGCTCATGATGAGATGGTTTTCGCCAGCGGTGCACTGAAAACGCTTGCAGCATCCTTAATGAAGATTGCAAACGATGTTCGGTGGCTTGCATCTGGGCCGCGCAGTGGACTCGGTGAACTCATTCTGCCAGAGAATGAACCTGGCTCATCGATCATGCCGGGAAAGGTTAACCCCACCCAAAGCGAAGCGCTGACCATGGTCGCCGTTCAGGTATTTGGCAACGATCTCGCGGTTGGTTTTGCCGGCTCACAAGGGAACTTCGAATTGAATGTGTTTAAGCCGGTGATGATTCACAACCTGCTTCATTCAATTCGCCTCGTGCACGATGCGAGTAGATCGTTTCTCAATCACTGCATTGCAGGCCTGGAAATCAACCGCGAACGAATCGAGCAACACCTGCGGAATTCTTTGATGCTTGTGACGGCGTTGAATCCTCATATTGGATACGACAAGGCTGCGCAGGTAGCTAAGAATGCTCATAAAAAAGGAATCGGGCTGAGGGAGTCATGTATAGAACTGGGCTTCCTAACTGGAGAAGAGTTTGACCTCTATGTAAAGCCGGAGGAGATGACGGGTTCCAAGAGCAGCTAGAGCAGAAAGAAAATTGAAGGGAACGCCTTAAGTGCCAGATCGCAACGATCGTGTCAAAGAGAATGTGCCAGGAGCATTTTACGTCGACTCTTCATGCATTGACTGCGACGTTTGCCGGGATACTGCTCCGGAGAACTTCACTCGCTCAGACGCGAACAGCTATTCCTTTGTATTTAAACAACCAGAGACCGAAGAAGAACGTTCCGCCTGTGAAGAGGCATTAACGTGCTGCCCTGTTGAGGCGATTGGTAATGATGG
>CAZNPP010000003.1:31840-80416 GCA_964574785.1 uncultured Chloracidobacterium sp.
AGACCTAAGGGCCAAAGGCCATTTCAGATTTCAATCTTTATGAGTCCTTCCTCAATAAAAACCCGATAGGTCCTCACCTGGGCCCGCGCATTCAGGCACTGCCCAGTTCGAACATCAAATTTCCATCCATGCCAGTTACACTCGATCATATACTGGCAAAGAAACCCATCTGCAAGCGCGGCCCCTTTGTGAGGACAGAAGTTTTCAGAGGCATAAAATTCACCCCCAACATTGTAGAGGGCGAGTTCATCGCCATTGAGGAGTTCAACCGTAGCACAACGACCTGGTGGAACGTCCTCGACGCGGCCAACTGTTATGATTTCTCCCCTTTTTTTGCTAGCCTGTGAGCTATCAGTACTGAATGATTGCATGCCTGAATCGTAACAAAACAGCGATTCGAGGGCCAGACTGAGCAAGAAATCAATCCCCTGAACGTTCTTAGTTTCACAGCGCAGAAATTCCACGGCTCTCTCACGCGCGCGGTGAAACATGGGAACGACAATAAGGAGATACGATGATAAGAAGATTCTTGACGATTATTGGAACATTTGTGCTGATAGCCGTAGCCGCCGGTCACTCGCTTGCCTCACAAATCACGGTTCGGGGCCTACTGCAAAAAACGGTCGAGGCTGGTGGATGGCTAATAGTTGACAACAGCAACAAATATTTGATCCTGAATCCCCAACGTTTTCAAAAGGAGCAATGGTTTATTGAAGGCGCCAAAGTTGAAGCGACGGGCGAGACTAAGCCGGATGCCGTCACTATCTATATGGAAGGAGTGCCTTTTGAAGTTCGCACGCTCCGACCTCTTAATCAGGGTGGTACAGCCACCGGACCGGAAACTCGGTTAACTCGTGTCAGGGTTGCAGGCGATTCAATTGTTCAGGCACAACCTGACACAGCGATAGTTACTGTTTCGGTGGTATCTCAGGAGCGTCAAGCATTGAATGCTCAGCAGGAGAACGCAATCAGGAGCGACGCCGTTATTAGTGCCGTCAAAGTGGCGGCAGGTACTGGCGCCGAAGTAAAAACGAGGGGTTACAGCCTTCAACCGCAGCGCCTCTACAAAGAGGGTCAGCCGCCTACGATAATCGGATATGAAGCCAGAAATAGTGTAACTGTCACATTGAGCGATTTGACCAGGGTAGGCGCCGTAATTGATGCAGCGTCTAAGGCCGGGGCTAATGACGTAAGCGGTATCGCGTTTACGTTGAGAAAAGATCGCGCAGCACGTGATCAAGCTTTAAGCGAAGCTACCCGAGTCGCGCTTGCCAAAGCCCAGGTTATTGCTCAGGCGCTGAATGGACGAGTGGTACGGGTAGTAGAAGTACAGGAGGAAGGTCTCGTAAGACCTTTACCGATGTACGAGATGCAAACTGCTGATCTGATGAGGACACAAGCCCCGGTGCCGACACCGATTGAAATTGGTACCCTGGACATCACGTCCCGAGTGCAGCTTATAGCGGAAGTTGAGGTAGGATAGCCCTACGCTTGAGGCACGCGGGTTGTCTGATATCCAGGAACCCGCGCGTCTCCGGTCAAAACCCCCCTCTGAAGCCCCCATCTGTTATTTGTGTCTCAAATAGAGGCAAGACCTAGTTCATAAGCAGGGAGGGAGATCATGAGAAGATATCGCAACGATATAGATGATGAGAGAGACTATTATCAAAGGTCAGAGTACGACCGAGAGCGCTTCCGCAGGGATGAACCGTGGAATTTCAACGATCCTTACTCTGATAGAAGTCGTTCCTCCGCTGAGCGCTCTTTCGGATATTCCGATTATGGTCGAGGCCGATTCGGCGAGCGTGCCGAATACGAATATGACGAGCCCCGGTATGGCGGATACGGGTATAGGGGAGAATCTGAATATCGCTCTCCGTATGATCGGGGACGGGAGTATGACCGCGGGTATGGTGAAGAGCGTCGAGGACGATCTCGATTGCGCTGTCGCGACATTATGACCACGGACGTGGCCGTCGCCACACGAGATACGACTTTACAAGAGGTGGCAGTCATGATGAAGCGGGAAGACACCGGTGTCATTCCCGTTGTCGATTACGACCTCGAGGAAGGAAACGGCAGAAGCAGACGCCCTGAGTCTGGAAAGGCAAACCTCGGCAACGGGAAGCTTGTAGGGTTAATTACCGACCGCGACATCGTCGTTCGGGCACTGGCTGAGGGTAAAGACTGCAACCTGACCCGAGCCGAAGAAATCATGACAACGGACATCTACACGGCAAGACCAAATGATCGTGTTGTCGATGTAATTCGAAAGATGGGCGATAAACAGGTACGCCGAATTCCTGTCGTCAGTGAGAACGGTTACCTTCGCGGCATTATTTCGATGGCCGATATTGCAGTGGAGACCGAGGAGGATTTGGAGTTGGCCCATGCAATTGAGGAGATCTCAAGAAGCTCGTCATTCTGGCGAAGGATCTTTGGTTAGAAAAAATGCGACTTTTGGGGAAGCAGCATATTTGCTGCTTCCCCTTTTGAATATCTCCTGTTTTCCCTTATTCTAACGTCATGCCAAATCCTGAACGTTCGTTCTCCCTGATGATGGTGAGTCACCGAGTCAGGCCCTCGGGTCGTTTATGGAATCCTCCCGCAGATGTCTATCGCAACAGTGATGGTTGGATCGTGAAGGTAGACCTTGCAGGAGTTTGCTCAAGCGATATCGAATTAGAGGTAAACACCTCAAACTTGAAGATTCGCGGTTGCCGTCGCGATACGTTTATCTCTGAAGGACTGGTGTACCAGCAGATGGAAATTACCTACAGTCGCTTCGAAAAAGTAATCCAGTTTCCTTGCTCTATCGAGGGAGCCTCTCTGGTTCATGACTATCGGGATGGGTTTCTAATAATTAGCCTGCGCTGCGATACCTCGGGGTAGGAAGCTCTCAAGCCGGCAAAGCCTAAGAAATAGCAATCGAGGAGTGAGTAAAGCAGAGTATGTCTGACAAGCCAGAACAACTCCAAGGGCCAACAGAGGCTATTCCGAGCACACCAGAACCAACTGGCGGTCCTGAAACTTCGGTAGTACCGGGTGAACCATTTGAAGTCCCAGTGTTGGCTCTGCAA
This sequence comes from uncultured Chloracidobacterium sp., assembly GCA_964574785.1. Lineage (GTDB taxonomy): Bacteria > Acidobacteriota > Blastocatellia > Pyrinomonadales > Pyrinomonadaceae > PSRF01. Next base: position 34,921 of record CAZNPP010000003.1, read on the forward strand.
AACACAACTCTCTTTCCCGAAACTGTCGTTCCCTTGGCCGTCGGTCGTCCTCGTTCTGTTGCGGCCGTAGAGGCGGCATTGGCAACTGAAGAAAAACTGCTCGCGTGTATCACCGTTCGACCGGATAGCAGTGCAGGACAGGACGCTAAGTCTGGGGATCTCTACGAAGTGGGAACACTGGTAATCATCAAGCGAATGGAGCGGGTAGAGAACACGTTGCAGATCATCGCCCAAGGCACCGAACGCATCAAGGTTCTGAGTTGGAAGCAAGAGGATCCCTATCTGCGGGCTGTTATGCAGGTCTTGCCGCCGCCCAAGATCATAGATGCCGAAGAAGTCGAAGCGACAAAACGTAATGTGCAGGGGATGATCCAGCAGGCCCTGGCACTATTGCCAGGAGTCCCTCCTGAGGTTCGGGTTGCAATTCTTGGATCAGTTGAGCCGGTGCGCCTCGCATACTTCCTTGGATCAATCCTGAACTTGGGCGTAGAACAAGAGCAGAAGATGCTCGAGGCTAATACTGCCGATGAGTTGCTACGGCTAGCACATGCATACCTGGCCCGGGAACTGGAGATAATACAACTGCGCTCGAAGATTGCTTCGGAAGCACAGTCTGAGATGGACAAAGCCCAGCGCGACTATATTCTGCGCCAGCAGATGAAAGCCATTCAGAAGGAGTTGGGCGACGACGAAGGCGGTGAACGAGCCGAAGCCGAATTACTTCGCGAGCGGCTCGATTCAGCGGATTTACCTGACGAAGTTCGCACCGAAGCTGAACGTGAATTAAAGCGCTTGGAGAGACTGCCAGCGGCGGCCCCTGATTATCACGTCATTCGCACATATCTCGAATATGTTCTCGAACTGCCTTGGAAGAAATCATCCGAAGACAAACTCGATCTCGAAGAGGCTCGCAGAATTCTCGATGAGGACCACTATGGCTTGGAAGATGTCAAGGAACGAATCCTGGAATTCCTTGCGGTAATCAAACTGCGTCCTGATACTAAAAGTCCAATCCTTTGTTTTGTTGGCCCACCGGGTGTTGGAAAGACATCGCTAGGGCGCTCAATTGCGCGTGCATTAGGACGTGAGTTTGAGCGTATGTCCCTTGGTGGCGTGCGGGACGAAGCGGAATTGCGCGGACATCGTCGTACTTATATAGGTTCGATGCCGGGACGAATCATTCAAGCCTTGCGCCGAGCCGGTGTTAACAATCCGGTGATGATGCTCGATGAAATCGATAAACTTGGGGCTGACTACAGAGGAGACCCAGCCTCAGCGTTACTTGAGATCCTCGATCCGCAACAGAACAATACGTTCCGCGATCACTATCTGGATCTTCCTTTTGATCTATCACGAGTATTCTTCATTGCTACTGCGAACCAGCTTGGACCTATACCTGCGCCATTAAGAGACCGCATGGAAGTTATTCGATTGGCAGGTTATAGCGACAGGGAGAAACTAGAGATTGCCAAGCGCTATTTGGTTCCAAGACAGATACGAGAGAACGGGTTAACTGAAGCTCAACTAATAATTACAGACAGCGCAATCGAACTAATATCTACCCGCTATACACGCGAAGCTGGTGTTCGCCAACTCGAGCGCAACATTGGGAGCGTAGCGCGAAAAGTTGCACTCAAAATAGCTCAAGGCCAAGCCGAGACTGTAAATGTGGACGAGGGCGACATTGCGCAATACCTTGGTCCTCCGAAGTTCTATCCTGAGCAAGCGCGCAAAGAGTTACCTGCCGGAGTAGCCACCGGAATGGCATGGACCGAAATGGGGGGAGAGGTATTGTTCGTGGAAGCGACACTGTTACCCGGTGGCAGAGGACTTACGATCACGGGGCAACTCGGAGAAGTGATGCAGGAATCAGCTCGAGCTGCACAGTCATACCTCTGGTCGCATGCTTCAGAATTTGGACTCAATACTGATCTGTTTAAGGATTACGGGGTGCATCTTCATGTTCCCGCTGGTGCAATTCCTAAGGATGGGCCGAGCGCGGGTGTGACTATCACCTCCGCTTTAGCCTCGCTTTACAGCGGGCGTCGTGTCAGGCCCGATACAGCGATGACCGGAGAAATAACTCTTTCTGGCCTCGTTTTTCCAATTGGCGGTGTGAAAGAGAAGGTTTTGGCTGCGCACCGAGCAGGAATACGACGAATAATTCTTCCTTCTAGAAACGAAGCTGATATCGAAGAAGTGCCTGAAGATGTATTAAAAGACCTACAGCTTGTTTTCGTATCCCGCATCAGCGAGGTGATCGATGCGGCGCTTGAAGTCCTTGTGGTAAATCCCCCGCCGCCGCCCGCGTCTCCCTCTGAAACCACGCGAGATCGAAGTGGCCGCCAACCCGAACCTGAGCCTCTAGCTGTTCGTCAAAGTTAACTGTGGGCGTTTCAGCATTCACAATAGATCCTGCCTGTGGAATCACTTTTGACCACCGGAAGTGTCTGCTCTGCTCACCACCCGCACAGAAGGGTAGTGTGATTTTCGTGGATTTGCCCTGACTTGTCGGACCTTAAACGCGAACAGGGTGATCTTTCGCGTAAGAATAAGCGGTGTAAGCTGAGATGATGTGACAGATCCAGCCGAGCAGGCCTCCCGTGCCAATCCAGAAGCCTGGTGTAATAATCAACCAAAGTATGCCAGCGAGAATTCTCCCGTTGTAAAGCTGCCCAACTCCAGGAATAAGTAGGCTTAATATTCCAGCCAGGTAGGGATCTCGCATTAAACTAAACCTCCGGAGATTACTACGATCTTTGTTGGAATATTGTTCGATGATTAGATGAAGTCCCCTCTTTAAAGGCTGAAGGATAAAGGATGAAGGATGAAAAACCACCTTCATCCTTTCGCCTTCATCCCTCATCCTTAGGAGCGGTCAGGACGGCCGTCCTTCGTCTCGCTTGTTGCATCTATTGGCGAATTCTGATTTAAACAAGGGGCGGCCAGGGCCGGCCGCCCCCTACATATGGTCGCCACTTTTGAAAACCCACTTCGGAAAGGGCTGCGACTCGAGCGCAGTGCTGAACCGTGTGCCATAGTCATTTTTGGCGCTACCGGTGATCTCACCAAACGCAAGCTGATTCCTGCCCTCTACCGACTTTCGGAACAGAAACTAATACCCTCCGAGTTCGCAATCATTGCAAGCGCACGCCAGAAGATTAGCAATGAAGAATTTCGCGCTCGCATGCGTGAGGCCTTCGCTGAGTTTGGCGACGTAGAAATCGATGACTCCACGTGGAACAGCTTTGCCGAAGGAATCTTCTACGTACAAGGAGACTTCAATGCGCTGGAAACCTTCGCGCGATTGAAGGATCAGTTAGAGACAATTGAAAGTGAACGTCACACACGAGGCAATCGCATCTACTATCTTGCTACGGCGCCTGAATACTTTGGCCCAATAGCCAAACAACTTGGTGACGCGCAACTGACTATATCCAAAGGTTGGGTGCGAATAATCGTCGAAAAGCCTTTCGGTCACGACCTTGAAAGCGCTCGCTTACTCAACGAGGAGTTGTCCTCAGTTTTCAGTGAAGAGCAGATCTATCGCATCGACCACTATCTCGGCAAAGAGACAGTACAGAACCTGCTTGTATTTCGTTTTGCTAATAGTATCTTCGAGCCGCTTTGGAATCGCCGCTTCATAGATCTCGTCCAGGTAACTAACGCTGAAACAATAGGAGTAGAAGGTCGCGGCGCCTTTTATGAAAAAGTAGGTGTGGTTCGCGATATGCTTCAAAATCACGTCTTTCAGGTTCTCTCGCTGATTGCAATGGAACCTCCTGTATCACTTGCTGCTAATGATGTCAGAGATGAAAAGGTGAAGGCGATGCGAGCCGTGCGTTCGATCCCAAAAGATCGAGTCTCTGAATACGCTGTTCGTGGTCAATATGGTCCAGGCTATGTTCTTGGCGATCATGTACCTGGCTACAGGCAGGAACCGGGCGCAGATCCGCAGTCTTCAACTGAAACCTTCGCGGCCCTTAAGTTGTACTTCGAGAATTGGCGCTGGGCCGATGTTCCATTCTACATACGTTCCGGGAAGCGCTTGCAGAAGCGCATAACAGAAATAGCGATTCAATTCAAGGAGGTGCCGCATAAGCTCTTTACTGAATTCGATTCACCCCTACAACCAAATGTTCTAGTCATCAGGATTCAACCAAACGAGGGCATTACCCTAAAATTTGGCGCGAAATTACCAGGACAAGCGATGCGTATCCGTTGGGTTAACATGGATTTTCGCTACGGTTCATCCTTTGGGGTGAGACCACCCGAGGCCTACGAACGCCTGCTCCTTGATTGCATGTTAGGTGATTCAACCCTCTTCGCTCGCAGAGACATGGTAGAACGTGGTTGGGAGATAGTGAGTCCCATACTGGAAGCTTGGACCGAACCCGCCTCTGACTTCCCCAACTACGAGGCGGGCTCGTGGGGTCCTGAAGAGGCCTTCGCACTTCTCGAGCGCGACGGACGAAGTTGGCGTAAACTTTAGAAAGATGCACTCCAACCAAAAAGAAATTGCTATTAACAACAAACTCGATGTTGAAGCTGTAGAACGCGAGTTGGCTGGTCTTTGGAAGGAACATGCGAGCGAGATAGAACGCGCAGAAGAAGGGGCATTAATGCGAGCTCGCGCTCTAAACTTAATAGTTTTTCTTCCAAAAGAGTCAGAACTGCAGTCACTTAAACAAATCCTCTCAGAAATTACAGAGAGCCATCACTGCCGGGCTCTCGTCCTGGTTGGAGATAGAGAAGCTAACGATCGTGATATCCAGGTTTTTGTTTCGGTAATGTGTGAACACAGCGCCCCAACAGATGACATTCAAGTTCGCTGTGAGAAGATTACTCTTTCAGCCTCTGGCCGGTATGTGGTTGAATTGGCGAGTGCTGCCACGCCTTTACTAATTCCTGATTTACCAGTCTTTCTCTGGTGGCGGGACACTCTGCCAGCCAATGACAAGCTTCTGGCAACGCTCGTTCGAGCTGCCGATCGTCTCGTGATCGATTCGGCGCTATTTGAGAGTCCTGCAACCGACTTTCGGGCTATTGAAGAGATATTAACGGCTGCTAGTGATATCAACTGGGCTCGCTTAACCCCCTGGCGAGCCGTGCTGGCCGATTTTTATGATGTGAGCGAATATCGTATGGCGCTCGAGCGGCTCTCAACAATTCGAATTCAATTTGAGGCTCCTGCTGGTCAGAAAAACGTATCTCAAGCATGTTTGATAGCAGCTTGGCTCGGAAGCCGCCTGGGCTGGACTCTGATGAGACGGCGTCCCCCTGGCACCCACGACGACCCATGGGCGTTCGAATTTGCTCAGGCGGGGCGGACTATTAATGTTGAGCTTTCGCACATAGCCATTAGTAATGTGCAACCGGTTAAATTGACTCAGATAAATCTAGAGGGGCTGAAGGCAACCTTCACTCTTGCACTCAGCTCCGATGGATTACACCTTCAAACTACAGCGCGAGTAGGAAACGATTTACACGCCAAGAGAGTTTTGCCCATTCGGAATTGGAGCACAGCCGAGTTACTGGGCCAGGAGTTGTCGATCCTTACAAAAGACACCGCCTATGAGGAGGCGGTGAGGCTTGTGGTCGAAATGTTGAGCTGAGGTGGAACTTATGCGACGCGTCTGTCAGATCTGTATTAGCACGCTCTGCGTAATAGTTCTCCTGCACTCGCTTGGAACAACAACTACCGCTAGAGACAACTGGATCAGCCTCCAGACCAACAACTTCTTTCTCGTGGGAAACACTAGTGAAGCGGAGCTCAGGCTGGTTGGTATGCGGCTTGAACAATTTCGCTTTGTATTTTCCCGCCTCTACCCCGGTCTGAAGGTAGCTTCAAGTGTTCCCATAACCGTTATGGTATTTAGGAATGAAAGCTCTTTCAGACCATATAAACCTTTTACTGATGGAAGAAGGAGTGACATAGCGGGTTACTTTCAGGCGGGGTCCGATGTGCATTACATAGCGTTGACAACGGAGAAAGGAGCCCAAAATCCCTACCGTACAATCTTTCATGAGTATGTTCACCTGTTAGTGAAAAACACACTGGGCCATGCAAATGTGCCATCGTGGTTCAACGAAGGTCTTGCCGAGTATTACAGCACATTTGACATGGAGGGAGGGCACAAGGTCTTCCTGGGAAAACCGATTATTGAACACGTCGAGTTGTTGCGAAGTGGGCAATTACTGCCTTTGAAGAACCTCTTCGCTGTGAGCCACGAATCGTTAAGTCGCCACGGGCAGGAGGCACAGGGTCTTTTTTACGCCCAATCCTGGGCACTAATCCACTACTTGATTCAAGGTGATGGAGGCAAGTACGCCGCGAGACTTGATCAATTCCTGGATCTGTTGTTGAAGAATACCGAAGTTGAAACTGCCTTCCGCACTGTATTTCAAACCGACTATGCGACGATGGAAAGAGGCCTCCGAGCCTACATCAACAGAAGGTCCTTTCCAGTGAGTGTGGCGACATTTCCTAATAAGCTCGAGTTAGATTCCCAGATGAAGCTAGCTCAACTTACTGAGGCTGAGGCTGAGGCGTATCTCGGGGATTTGCTTGCCCACATAGAGAGGTTGGATGAGGCGGCAGAAAAGTTGGGTAGAGCACTACAGTTAAATCCTACACTGGCCATGGCCCATGCCTCACTGGGAATGGTGCGGATGAAGGAGAAAAAGATTCAGGAAGCCAAACCTCATCTGCAGCGGGCACTAGAGAGCAACTCGAGTAATTATCTTGCCTATTACTATTACGCCTACATTATTAGCCGGGAATACATGGGGGATGGAGATGTGGTCTCACACTATCCGGACGACGCTGCCGCTCTCATGCGTGAGAACCTCCGTAAGTCTATCGAGTTGAAACCCGATTTTGCTGAGTCACATAAGTTGCTAGCCTTTGTAAATCTGGTTCGCAATGAAAACTTCGATGAAGCAGTCACGTTGATGAGGAAGGCCATTGAACTGTCTCCTGGGAGTGAACATTACGTCGTCATTCTTTCGCAAATTTATCTTCGCCAAGGGAACCTGCCCACAGCGCGTAGCCTTCTTGCGACCCTCGCAGCTAATTCAGAAGACGAGGAAATACGGACGACGGCGCAATCGTTGTTGGATTCTGTTCAAGTTCTTGAAGATCATAAGAACAGTCGGTTGGTTCGCGGTGCGTCCTTCAGCGAGTCTGATTCTAGAGATGATGTAAAAGCTGATCCAGGTAAACCAGAGATGGAAATTGTTCAGGATCCTGCACTGCGAGATGGCAATTCATATCTCGAGGAAGCCTTGAGGAAGCCGGCTGAGGGTCAAAGACGGATTCAAGGCTTACTTACAAGGATCGACTGTGGCGTACGAGGAATCTTCTTCACATTGAAAGTGGATGAAGAGGTGCTGCGGCTGCGTGCAGAACGCTTTGAAGATGTGAATGTCACCACTTATGCACCTGACGTAGGTGGCGAGATTACCTGCGGGGTTCGCAAGAATGGGAATCCAGTTGTCATTATCTTCGTCCCTCAAAAAGATCTTGAAAACAAGAGTGACGGCATTGCCATCTCTATAGATTTTGTGCCGAGGGACTTTAGGTTGAGTAAATAAGTCCAAAGTCCAAGGTCCAAAGTCCAAAGCCCAAAGTCCAAAGTCCAAAGCCCAAAGTCCAAGGTCCAAAGTCCAAGGTCCAAAGTCCAAGTCCAAGGTCCAAGGTCCAAAGTCCAAAGTCCAAGGTTCCGAATTCAAATTCTTAAGATCTAAGTTGGGGGTCAGACCTTGGACTTTGGACTTTCGACCTTGGACATCCTACGGCTTAGGTCGTTTGTCAGGAGGTACCGCTAATGGGATGTCGCCGTCATCATAGTGAGTTTCATTTTCATTCCTTGGGGAACCACCTCGCAATATTGGTGTGATCCTGGGTGTAGGAATCTTCACAGTTGCTATGGGATCAGTCCGACGAAGGATGGCTCCACCTCGGCCGGCTACCCAAACGTTTGAACCTCCGCGATTGACAACGGAAAAAAGAGATGCACTGGTAATTGATGGCTGAACCTGCCAACTGTGTCCGCCATCTTTGCTATGAAGGATTCTTCCCTGTTCGCCTGTTACGAGCACGTCATCGCGCCCTACTGCCGCCACACTGAACAAGTGCGTTCCTATACCACTTTCGAGATCCATCCACTTTGCGCCACCATCGTCTGTCCGCAGTATGATTCCCCTTTCGCCCACAATGTAGCCGCGCTGTGAATCGGCAAACGTGACAGCGTAGAGCCATTCTTTCAGATTCTGATCGACTCGCTTCCAGCTTACGCCACCATCCTGGGTTTGCAGGATCGTTCCATGAGATCCAACGACAATGCCATTCATCTGATCAGTAAAATGCACATCTTCGAGCCAGTTGACGGTGTTGGTGCGCTGAAACTTCCAACTATTGCCGCCATCCTCCGTACGGAGAATTGCTCCCCGTGCACCAACAACCCAACCGTATTCAGGCGAGATAAACTCGATTCCGAAAAGATCTTCCTTAACTTCTGTGTTTACCTGGATCCATGTTACGCCACCGTTTTCTGATCTCAGTATCGTTCCTTTCTCGCCCGCAACCCAGCCAAGCTGTTCATTGACGAACTCAACTGCGTTTAGCCGAACAGTCGTTCCAGAAGGTCTGATGGTCCAATTTCTCCCCCCCGAACTTGTGTAGAGTATTCTGCCACGAGAGCCGACTGCCCAGCCTCGCGAGTTGTCCAGAAAGAATATTTGGGAGAGATCGTCACGTCCTCCCTCAGTCAATCGCTGCCATGAGAATCCCCCATCGTCAGTACGCATCACGAGACCATCAGCGCCCCCGGCCCATCCCTGAGTCTCATCAGCAAAGTACACCGTAACCAGTTTCGGGCTGGTCCTTACATTCACAGGAAGCCAAATGTTGCCACCATCGGCAGTCGTGAGTACTACTCCACTATCACCCGCCACCCATCCATGTTTTTCATCTGCAAAGAAAACCGAGTACAGATCGGTGGTGACAAGAGTATTCAGCAGTCGCCATGTGCGGCCACGATCTTCCGATTCTATTATTGTGCCCCCGTAGCCTACGGCCACAGCGCGGTTAGATGAACTGAAGGTAACTCCTGTAAGGACAGTCTTGGTATGCGAAAGCTGTTGTGTCCATTCGAGTCCACCGTTTTCAGTAAGGAGTATTGTGCCTTTCGAACCAACTGCAATACCATGCTTCTTGTCAACAAAAGCTACGGAAAACAAGTGAGCAGATGTTGGAGCCTTTTGAGTTTTCCAGGTTACTCCGCCATCTGTGGTCGCGATGATGGCGCCAAACGTTCCAACAGACCAACCGAAAAAACGGTTGTCTGGTGCAAAGGTAACGTCAAATAGATGATCTCGAATGCCAGTGGCCCTGGGAATCCATTTCTTGCCTCCATTGTCTGTGGTTAGAATGATCCCCCCGGCGCCGGAAACAACCGCTCGCGATCTTGTTCCAATATGGAGCCCGTAGAGTGTCGTATTTGCTGACGAGATTTGCTCGCGCCAATCGAAACCACCATTCTCGGTTCGCAGAATTGCTCCATCGGCTCCAATAGCCCATCCATGCAACTTATCGTTAGCAAACCGAACAGCATTGATTGTGTTGCCCTGGGGCAGGGGATTCTGCCATTCCCAACCCCGCAGATGGTCCTGGGCTGCGAGTGGAGCCGATAACAGAACGATTGAGAGAACCAGCCTTGAAACTACCCGAGGACGGTACCGATGGCTATGTGAGTGTATAAAAGACACTATTACATCTCTGATATTCAGATTGCGGAGGAACCATTTGTGTCGGAGGAAGTATTCTATTCGCTTCCCGTCACTTGCTCAACTGCCTCTTGCAGGAACTCTTCCGACACGGCCCCTGAGGCAGCAATGTGTCGGGCCACTCGATCAACGGCTTCCTGGAGGACGTGTCCTGCATGCCCCGCAGTCCATTCCCACCTAACTTGATGACGGCTCGCAGCCTTATCGAGACGCTCCCACCATTCATGATTAGTTTTGCGGCGAAAATGGCCCTTCATTGTTTCGACCACATATCTTGAATCACTGAACAGATGAACCTTGCATGGTTCGCGCAAGGCTTCAAGACCAAGCGCCGCAGCTACAATTTCAGCTTGCTGATTTGTGGCTTGCCCCAGGTAAGAACCCACAGCTCGCCAGGTGCCTTTATAGCCAAGAAGGGCGGCGGCTGCCGCTCGCGAGTTGCCCGTTCCATTCTTCAGGCAAGAACCATCAGAGAAGATGGTTACAGCCTTTAGCGGGGTTCGCTTCGTGTGTGAAGGATTAGTCATAGTTGCTGTAGGGGCGCATTCACTCATTTACCTTCAAGACTGCTAGAAAGGCTTCCTGAGGGATTTCAACTCGTCCTACCTTTTTCATCCGCTTCTTCCCCTCCTTCTGTTTCTCCAGCAGCTTGCGCTTGCGCGTAATGTCTCCACCATAACACTTGGCAATCACATTCTTGCCTAGCGCTTTGACGGTTTCGCGCGCAATCACCTTGTTACCGATTGCAGCTTGAATTGGCACTTCAAATAGCTGGCGCGGTATCAATTGTTTCATCTTCTCGGTTAGCGCGCGGCCTTTCGCTAGAGCAGTGCTGCGATGAAGAATTAACGAAAGGGCATCAACAGGTTCACCGGCAACCATGACATCGAGTTTCACCAGATCACTTTCCCAGTAACCTGCGAATGTGTAGTCGAGCGATGCATAACCACGAGACACCGATTTTAACCGATCGTAGAAATCCAAGACGATCTCGTTTAGTGGTAATTCGTAGGTGAGCATTACTCTGTTTGCCGCAATATACTCAAAGCCCTTCTGAACACCTCGCTTCTCTTCCAGAAGGGGAAGAATGCCACCAAGATAATCATCAGTGGTCAAAATTGTTGCTCGGATTACTGGCTCTTCGATCTTTGCCATCCTCCCTGGATCAGGCATCTTTGATGGCGAATCAATCTCCAACACCTGTCCATCAGTGGTCGTTACAATGTAACGAACTCCTGGAGCAGTGGTTATCAGTGCCAAGTTGAACTCACGTTCGAGTCTCTCCTGAACAATCTCCATGTGGAGCAATCCAAGAAATCCGCATCTAAATCCGAAGCCTAAAGCCGCTGAGGTTTCCGGCTCATAAAAGAAGGAGGCATCGTTCAACCTTAGTTTGTCCAGAGCGTCGCGCAACTCTTCATATTGCTTGGAATCGACTGGATAGAGCCCGGCGAAGACCATTGGCTTTATCTTCTGAAAGCCGGGGAAGGGTTCCTTTGTAGGACGGGCGGCTTCCGTAATAGTGTCGCCGATCTGAACGTCAGCTACCTCCTTGATGGCAGCAGTCAGAAAACCTACTTCCCCCACGCCGAGTCGGTCTATTGGAGTAGGTCTTGGACGGTTAACTCCTAGAGTTTCGACCTGGTAATCGCGCCCAGTATTGAAGAAACGTATTTTCATTCCGGGGCGAATGATGCCGTCAATGACTCTGAAGAGAACGATCACACCTCGATATGAGTCATACCAGGAGTCAAAGATGAGGGCCTTGAGGGGCGCTTCTGGGTCACCCTCCGGTGGTGGTACATCTCGCACTATAGCTTCGAGAACTTCCTTAACACCCTCACCTGTCTTAGCGCTAGTGAACACAGCATTATGGGTTTCAAGACCAATTAGCTGTTCGATTTGGTCTACAGCTTTCTGAGGTTCTGCACCCGGCAGGTCAATCTTGTTAATGACGGGAATTAATTCCAGGTTGTTATCGATCGCGAGGTAGGTATTGGCAAGTGTTTGGGCCTCAACGCCTTGGGAAGCATCCACAACTAAGAGCGCACCTTCGCAAGCAGAGAGGGACCTAGAGACCTCGTAAGAGAAATCCACATGGCCGGGAGTATCGATGAGGTTTAAGACGTAAGCATTTCCGTCTTCGGAAGTGTAATCCAGACGGACCGCGTGAGCTTTGATCGTAATTCCGCGCTCACGTTCCAGGTCCATATTATCAAGCACCTGATCTGACATCTCGCGTTCTGTCAATGCGCCAGTATGTTCGAGCAGCCGATCGGCAAGCGTCGACTTCCCATGATCGATATGGGCAATGATCGAAAAATTACGGATGCGCTGTAGAGGCATAGATCTTTGTCAGTTGTTAGTTGTCCGTGGTTAGTTGTCCGTGGTTAGTAGAGAACTGACTACGGACCACTGACTACGAACCACGGACTACAGACACTTCAATCATTAATATGTTCTCTTACGTAGGCGCAGGCCTTGTCTCGCGTATTAACCCGCTGAATGAATTCAGAGTTTTTTAAGACCCACACTATGTGATCTTTCGTAAATTGTTCGACTTCCGCTGAGGCGCCACCTGTGATGCCAACCTTCTTGTTAACTTGCATCATCAACTGTGGATCTGCGCAAGTGGCCCCAGCTTGGAAAAGTCTGTGCTTATTATCATCAGACGTTGTTGACGATGTATCTTCAGACGTATCTGAAACGGAGGGTTCAGGCGTGGATTCTTCGCTGGAATCTTCGTCGCTCTCGTAGTTGGAATTAATATTTGAATTGCTATTGCTGTTGTAGTCAAAATCCGAATTGCTGTTACTGTTGGAGTTCCAATGTCCGTGCGAATAGAAGTAGTAGCCTGCTCCGGCTGCTATCATGAGTATGATCAAACCCAAACAGCCGACAGCTCCACAACCGATGGCGATTTTTTGGTTTTTAGTCATAGTTTTCCTCTCGGGTTAGGTGGAAACAAAAAGAGTTCGTTAACGGCGTGCCTTCATCCAGCTAAGCAATCGTTGAACTTGTTGTTTCATATTGTGCGCGCTGTTCTGGTGAATATGGCCATGACCAGGCAACACCCATTCGAAATGATAACGCAAAAGCTTTTCCATCGAGCGGGTTTGTTCCTGCCATGAATACCAAGCCGCACTGCGAAAGGCTGTTAAGGTCTTTCGTTCAGGTGACCAGGCAAGGTGATCTCCTGTGAATAAGAACTTATTTTTGTAGAGCAGCAGCATGTGGCCGCGCGTATGTCCTGGAGTCGGAATTACAACCAAGTCTTTGTCGAGCCGAACTTCATCCTCACCCTCGATAAGGATCTCCACTCCATGGCGGGCAGCCCCATCATCGACATGCATGATACGTTCGCAACCGAACCGTACGGCGAACCGCGCATGATCCGCAATATCATCCTTGTGAGTAAGAAACATCTTCTTTATGCCACCCATCTGCTCAATTCTTTTGACCAGTTGGCTCGCAAAACGCGGAGAGTCGACGAGAACGTTGCCGCCAGCAATTTCAGGGCGAACAATTAGATAGCTCCAGGCTCCAAAGCTAGCTTCCGACGTAAATCCACAAAAATAGACGTTGTCAGCAATCAGCATCGGAAACCCGTCAATGCCGATTCGCGGATCGTGCTTTTGAGTGGTGCCGATGGAGCCTGTGGGACATGCTACCAGCGCCATCAGTGCCAGCCGCCTCTGCGCTTCGGTTTCAGGTTGCCGGTAAACACTTGATTGGTCGCCGTGATCACGAAATGTTTCGGGTGCTAGCTCGCTGCACGTGTCGCAATCAATACAGGTGGAATCAATAAAAAAGTCTCCGGGAACATTTTCGGGTAACCGCTTCTGCAAATTCGCCATATCGAAAATACCTATGATAAGGATAATGGCGCATCGAGAAAGGCTATTCAAGTTGGCAGGCACTGATATTCAAGCCCAAAGTCCAAAGTCCAAAGTCCAAATTCTTAAGATCTAAGTTGGGGGTCAGACCTTGGACTTTGGACCTTGGACTTTGGACTTTGGACTTTTTAATTCATCCGATGCCGTACTCAGATATTAATCGGTGCAGGTAAGAACGGCTGATCCCTAAACGTTTGGCCGCTGCTACTTTATTCCCTCGCTCGCTCTGCAGGGCATTCACTATCATCCGTTTCTTCAAGGCTGTAACACCACCTTCCAGAGTTGTCTCATCTGAGACGTTGGTCTCCGGCAATGTTCGCAGCATGTTGTCAGGAAGAAACTCGAGCCCCAATCGTGGTTCATTAGACAAAACAATTAACCGTTCTGTTAGGTTCTCGAGTTCACGAACATTTCCAGGCCAGTCATATTCCTGAAGGGCCTCAAGAAGCGCCGAGTCCAACTCGGGCTTTGACCGAGCATGTTTTTCGGCATTCTTCTCGGCAAAGTGCGCCGCAAGGAGAGGAATGTCCTCTTTGCGCTCTCGCAACGGCGGAATGACCAACGGCACTACATTCAAGCGATAAAAAAGGTCTCTTCGAAAGCGGCCAGCCTCCACTTCGGTCTGTAGATCGCGATTGCTGGCAGCAATCAACCTTATATCTACAGTCATCGTTTTCGTACCACCCAAACGTTCGAAAGCTCTCTCCTGAAGTACACGCAGCAGTTTCACCTGGACTGCAGCCGTAAGTTCACCGATTTCATCAAGGAAGAGTGTGCCTCCATCTGCCAGCTCGAATCGGCCCTTTTTAGCGTATAGCGCAGAAGTGAAAGCTCCTTTCTCATGGCCAAACAACTCAGACTCAATAAGTGATTCGGGTAGCGCCGCGCAACTCACTGCGACAAACGGTCCGTTGGCTCGAGGACTCTCCTCGTGTATAGCGCGCGCTAACATCTCCTTTCCCGTACCGTTTTCTCCGATTATTAATGCTGTGGCAGTTGTCGCTGCGACAGCACGAGCTTGTTTCAGCGTGTTCTCCAAGCTTTGACTTATCCCGATTAGCCCCTTAAACCCTCTTACTCCTAAAAGCTCGTCCTTTAGTCGCGCATTTTCGAGTTCCAGGTGGCGCATGCGCGCCGCTTGATTAACGATATGAAGTAATTCGTCAGCATCAAGTGGCTTCTCGAAAAAGCCATAAGCGCCAAGTTTGACTGCCTCGAGAGCCGCGCGCTTGGATTCGCTGGCTGTAATCACTACCACTTGAACCGGAGGGTTTACTCCGCGTGCAGCTTGAACAATTCCAAGGCCTTCAGAAATGTCATCCAGATGCGGTGGAAGGTGTAGATCACTTATAACGACATCGATACGTTCTCGCTCGAGGAACTCCAGAGCGGCTTGGCGAGAGGCAGCCTCGAATACCCGGTAATCTTCATGTAATGTCCAGTACAGTCCTCGACGTACGGCGGTATCATCGTCAACCACCAACACTGTCCCTCTATTGGGAGCCGATTCGGACATGTATTGTCCTCCTATTGGAATGCTAAAGTGTTGTAGCTCAATAGATTTAAGTTCGCGAGTTAGCTGAACGGGATACTCGTATCTGCTCAGTGTTTCGTGGTTATGGAAAAGGTGGCGTCTCGACCTTCGACTTAGCTCTTTTCTCAAGCAACCAGGTCGATTTCAGATTTAAAAAGGTAATATGCCGAGCATTAATTTGCAGGTGGCGGCGATGGTAGCACGACGCGGAAAGTTGTACCAATGCCTTCTGAGGATTCAACGGTGATGAAGCCATTGTGGGCTCTGACTACTTCGCGGCAGGTATACAGTCCCAGACCAACTCCTGTCTTTTTTGTGGTTGCAAACGGACGAAATAGCCTCTGCTTAATGAACTCTTGTGATATGCCCCGACCGGTGTCACTGACAGAGAAGAAGATTGTTCCTGCTTCGGCATCACCAGCTTCTACTCTGAGCGTGCCACTCATCCCTGTCATTGCCTCTAGCGCATTAAGCACCAGATTCTCGACTACCTTTTCGAGCCTTTCAGGATCTGCCAGCGCCCACAAGGAGTCAGGCAGTCTGATATCGATTATATGAGTGCTACTCAGGGGTTCAGCAGTTAGCGAGATTACACGCCGCAGGATAGGTACAAGATCGATAGGTTTGGGACGCTTATGCTCACCGCTTAACGTAACAACTGGATTACTGAGACGGGTAACCAGCGTCTTTAGCTTCTCTGTGGAGCTGGTGAGTGCCCTCAACGCATCGGAGCGAAACTCTTCATTATCAAAATGGCGTTCCATGTTACCCACGATCAACGACAGGGCCTCGATAGCGTTTTTCAAATCGTGCGTTAGCATCGCGGAAAGTTTAACGAATGATTCGAACTGACGTGCCTCGGTTTCGCCCGCAATCTGCTCGCGAAGTCGCTTGGTCATTAGGTTGATATTGTCAGCTAACGGGCGGGCATTGTCTCCCGATTGAACCTCTATGCGGTGGTCCAGTTGACCTTTTGCAATAGCAGCTACACCTTCTTTGACTCGCTCCAAACCACGAGTTCTACGTTGTGAGTAGGCAGTAAGCAGAAACGCCCCCGCAGCGGCTATAACGGCTGCGAGTAATACTCGAGTAACTCCTTCAAAAAGCCAAGCCGGTCTATAGGCACTGGCCACCGCGATCGAAATACTCAGCTCTGGAATGGGACCAAAAGCAGCAATAAATCTGTGACCTGCAGCAGAAGTGAATTCTCCAATTCCACTCTGCCCAGATTGCATCAGTTTGGCAACTGGCATGAATCCTGGCATCGAGGTGCTGACCATCTGGTGCTTAAGGGCATCATTGGGATGGAAGAGAATCCTGTCAGACTCATCAAGGACAATTACCTGGTGAGAGAGGGGAGCCCTGTCTGAATGAGGAGGTTGCCGTCTTTGTGCGACTGTAGAAAAGAGGGAGCTGAGCTTTAACTCACTTACCAGCGCTGACTCACGAGTACCGCCAGTTTGTATAGCTGCAGTACTCACTAAAGTAGGACCATAGGACGGGTTTGATGTCCGTACACTCAGTAGCTCGGGCGCGTCCGTGTTCCAGACTCTGTCGTCCGGATTGGGCAATCCGGGCCTGAAATTATTGAGATAGAAGGCAACAGGAGTGGTGGCGGTTCTCCCTGTGGGCTCGGCGAACAAAGTTGGTTGCCGCTGCTGGTTGTATAGCACTAGATGAGCAAGGTGGCTTTCACTTCTGAGCTGTGCCGCTAAAAGCGCTTGCAAATCGCCTGGGAGAGACTCCGATGCTCGACTCAATCCATCTCTTACTCCCAGGGTTTGAACTGAGGGAATTATTTTCAAGCTGACATAAGTGCGCAACGGTTCTGAGCGAGAGAGTTGCAATAGTTCCTGCTCGCTTTTAGCCAGTTCGGCTCTAAAATCTGTCACTATTCCGGAAAGTTCGTCAATGAGGCGACCGTGAACTTCCAAGCGATGTCTGCGTAAATCGCTCCAATAGTCAATCACCACGAGCAAGACCAGTGGTGGGAGACACAGGAAGAAATAAGTGAGAAATGTTTTTGTTTTAATGAACGAGGCTCCTCCCCTTGAGATTACCTAAGAGCCGTAGTGTTAGATGTTAACCCAAGTGGGCCATTGTGGTAAGGAGAGAGCGAAGGCAATCATGCGGGATGTCGCCCGAACGTCTCAAGAAGTGGCGTTAGCGCTTCGATGATTTGCACGTGGGCTGCTCCATTACTGGCCACAACACCATTTAAGTTTTGAACCTCGGGAGAATTGTATTTAAGCGGTCGTCCAAATAGATCCGTTAGCGCACCACCAGCCTCGTGAAGAATTATTTCCGGAGCACAGGTGTCCCATTGTTTCGTTCGCGGAGAAAGATGAACATACAGATCGCACTGCTGTTCAATGATCAAGCCAACCTTGATACCGACTGAACCTCGCTGCACTTCTTCCCTAACACCAAAAGCCTTCACAACGGCATCCATTCTGGGGCTTCTATGTGATCGACTGGCCGCAAGCCGCATCTGCGTCAAATCCTTTGTATCCGAAACCTGCGCTCGCTCGGGCTGATGATTGGGTCGCTCAATCCACGTGCCCTGTCCGCGAATCGCTCGGTATAGAACCCCGCTAACTGGTTGGTAGACGACACCAAGCACACATTCTGTAGCCTCCACCAAACCAATCTGAACTGCGAAGTCGCCGTTGCCGTCAATATACCCATTAGTTCCGTCCAGGGGATCTACCATCCAGACGCGATGCCGATCCAAACGCTGCAGCGTATCAACTGACTCCTCCGCCAGGATGCCATCCATAGGAAAAGCCTCGGCAAGTCCTTGAACAATGAATTCATTAGCTACTTTATCAGCCTGAGTAACGGGTTCCCTATGGTCGAGATCGCTCTTCTGTTCGATATCGAGTGGTCCTTTATAGAGCCGCAGGACGGCGGCGCCCGCGTCACGAGCGAGTTCCAGTGCTACAGTCATTTCCTTCTGATACAGCTCTGAACTCATGACGGTCCTTAGCTAAGCCCTGGAGCAATGCCAACCAGTAGAGAAAGGCGCTCATTCCCAGCATTGGCAACGCCGTGCAGAACTCCCGCTGGCGCTATAACGAGCGATCCCGAGCGAGCCTCCAATTCTTCATCCCCAATTGTGAATAGTCCCAATCCTTCCAGAACAAAATAGAATTTGTCGGCGCCAGAATGCGCATGCACACTTTGAACCTGTTGCGGTTCCAAGCAGTTCAGGCCTACTGTCACATGTGCTCCTTGCCACAGCGTGGTCTTGTAGAATTTCTCCGCCTGTGAGCCCGCGTGCTCTCGCCAGTCCATTAAGGAGTTCATTCACACCTCCTTCTGCTTACACAAATTAGGATGCTTAAACGTATCACACCTGCGTTACCTCCCGAAGAGGACTTGCAGCACACAAACTCTGCCGCGTATATTCTGGCTTCCTTATGGAAATACGAGGCCGAGCAACTCTCGAAGCAACTGCACATTATCGCGATCGGTTTAAGACCATTGCCGCGAAAAACCATTTTCGCAACGAACGAAACCTTTGGTTATCGTCAATAGGCATTGGCACATATCTGGGAAACCCGGATGAAGCTACAGACAAGAAGTATCAGGAGGCGGTCGAGCACGCAGCCCGGCTTGGCGCAAACGTCTTAGACACTGCGGCGAACTACCGCTTTCAACGTAGTGAGCGATCTATTGGAAATGCTTTGCGGGAGTTGACAGAGAGACGCCAGTTCTCACGTGAGGAGCTTGTGATATGTACCAAAGGAGGCTATCTACCGTTTGATGGCGCTCCTCCTCAGGATGTAAGAGCTTATATAGAAGATACTTTTGTTCGGCCGGGCCTAGCCAATTTTGAGGAATTCGTCGGTGGCAGTCACTGCATGACTCCTACCTACATCCAAAATCAGTTGGACCAGTCATTACGTAACCTCAATCTTGAGTGCATCGATGTCTACTATGTTCACAATCCTGAATCCCAACTGGATTACATTTCCCATGATGAGTTCTACGCTCGCCTACGCTCTGCCTTTGAACGACTAGAGCAGAACATTGTTAAGGGAAAGATTGCATGCTACGGAGTTGCAACGTGGAACGGGTTCAGAGTTCCGCCTGATTCTCGACATTACCATTCGCTGCAACGGATGGTGGAATTAGCACGTGAAGTTGGAGGTGAGTCGCACGGGTTTGGTTTCATCCAACTACCTTTCAACCTGGCTATGGCGGAGGCGTTGACGCTGCGTAATCAGAAGATCGATGGCGAACAGTTTTCAACTATTGAAGCGGCGTCGGCTTTAGGAATAGTTGTCATTTCGAGTGCTTCAATCCTGCAAGGACGTGTTGCCAGGGGGTTGCCAGACACGGTGCGCGAACCGCTTGGCTCACTGGCCACCGATGCACAAACCGGTATCCAGTTCGTCCGTTCGACTCCGGGCGTAACTACCGCACTCATCGGCATGAGCGATCGCGCTCATGTTGAGGAGAATCTTCAGCTTGTGCGCATTGAACCGGCACTGCCGGAAGATTACATGCGTTTGTTTTCCGGATAACTGCGATGCTACAACGAGAGTACAGATCCTTTGCTGAGTTTTGGCCATTCTACGTTGCTGAACACAGCCACGCAGGAACCCGTTTACTTCACTTGCTTGGGACTGTGACAGCGCTTCTTTGTTTGGTGTGGTTTGTTGCTTCAGGTCGCTGGTGGTTATTTCCGCTGGCGCTGGTTCCAGGGTACGGGGCCGCATGGATTGGGCACTTCGCAATTGAAAAGAATAGACCAGCAACGTTTCAGTATCCGCTGTGGTCCTTTATGGGTGACTACAAGATGGTTGCCTATATGCTGTTGGGCAAGATGAAGAGTGAAGTTAAGCGAGTTGCGAAGGAACTCCAGTGAAGAGCTAGCGCCTCGGTAGAGAAGACAGAAGATGTTCAGCATAGTTGTCCAAAATGCGGGGCAATATACCTATTCATGAACTTGTACCTGGCGAAGATGTTTGGCTGATCGTTGTAATCGCTGCGGTGCGAGAACGAGGTACTCAGCAAGGCAGGACTTTTCTTGATGCCCTTGCACGCAACGCCACAGGTTTGATTTACCTTAGAGTTTGGCCCGAACGCCTCGATATTAACCGCCCACTAAATCCTGGCTTGTGGGGGGTTACCGGTCGCCTCGAGACTATTCAAGATCGTCCCCACTTTCTTGTTTCCGAATATAGGCCCATCACCATCGAGCAATTCCTGGAGCATCAAAAAATTGAACCACCACTGCCCCGCGCTTACACCATAGATATTGAGACAATTGCTTTACCGGCTTTTCGCGAAAGGGTTGGGGTGCAACTTGAACGCCGGATGCGTCTGGGTAGCATGAGGCTGGAGCAGCAACAGCGTTACCTGGAAGATATAGCTGCTGAAGAAGAGCGGAGCTATCAACTTGGGTCTTTAAGCGCAACTTCTGGCCGAGTTCTTTCCATCGCGGTTCATGTTGGGCCTATTCCTGGAATTGAGTTTGACGATGTGCGACAGAGTGGAAAGGAATACGTCTTTGGCATTGATCGCGAAGGGAACGAGGAGCCAGAGAAACAGGCGCTAACCAGCTTTCTCGGTTTGCTCAAGGGGTTTCATCCAGAGATAGATGAGATTGTAGGTCACAACATACTCGGTTTTGATCTACCATTCATATTTCAAAGGTGCCTTGTTAACTCCATACCCGTTCGGCCTTTCGTTGATCTGAGTGACTTCCACGTGCGCGGTGTGTTTGACACAATGCATCGATGGTGGTTTGGCGCAAAGCGTAATGTAAGTCTTGATGATATTGCCTGGTCAATGGGTATCGAATCGAGCAAAACAGAAGAGGTTGAAGGGAGCAAGGTGTTTGATTTATATCATGCGGGGAAGCTTGAACTCATTCGCGAATACAATTTGAACGATGTTCGGGTGACACGCGAAGTTTATGAGCGTATGGTTGCATGTTTTGGGAGATAAGGCTGTAGGCCTTCGGCCTTCGGCCTTTGGTCTTTGCCTTGGAACCTTGAATGCATCTGAAGCAAAGCTCAAAGCCTAAGGCCAAAGACCAAAAACCAAAGACCAAAGACAAGACCCAATACATATGCTTGAACAGGTCTCTGTGCTAATAGTCGGGCTACTCATTGGCGGCTCCGTCGCCTGGATAGTGTTCCGCTCGAAAATTAAGAATGAGTACGCCAGAGGTCGAGCAGATAGCGAAGTCGAGCGTGCTACACTAGCTGAAAGACTCGCCGGGCGCGAACATCAATTAAAGGACCTTCGCGAAGCATTCGACCGTGAAGCTGCCGAAGTTGAATCCGTGAGAGAAGAGAACTCGCGTTTGCGTGCTTCTGTGTCGGCGCTGGAAGCAAGACTGGAAGAGGAGCGCAAATCAGCTTACGAGAAACTCGACACCTATAGGCAAGCGACACAGGAGCTATCCGATCGCTTTAAATCACTCTCAGCTGAAGCTCTCCGCGAAAACAATCAGTCGTTTCTTGAATTAGCCCAAGCGACTCTTGAAAAACACCACCAAAAGGCTAAAGGCGATCTGGAGGTAAGGCAGAAGGCAATAGACGAGTTGGTCAAGCCCCTCAAGGAATCGCTTGATAAGGTCGACGGGCGAATTGGTGAGATTGAGCAAGCTCGCACGGCAGCTTATTCGACACTTACTGAGCAGGTGCGCTCGCTTGTCGCTACTCAGTCACAACTGCAAACCGAAACGTCCAATCTTGTTAAAGCCCTTCGAGCACCACACGTCCGCGGCAGATGGGGTGAAATTCAGTTGAAGCGAGTTGTCGAGATTGCAGGAATGGTCGAGTATTGTGATTTCCTGCAACAGGAGACAATTGATACCGACAACGGAAAGCTGCGGCCTGATATGACTATTCGTTTGCCCAGCAGCCGGACCATCGTTGTTGATTCCAAAGCGCCGCTTCAAGCGTATCTCGAAGCGTTGGAAGCTCGTGATGAAGATACTAGAGTCGCGAAGTTGAAAGAACACGCCCGGCAGATTCGGGGACATCTCAGCAAACTCGGGAACAAAGCCTATTGGGACCAATTCGAGCACTCTCCAGAGTTCGTTTTTCTTTTTCTTCCAGGAGAAACATTTTTCAGCGCCGCGCTTGAGCAGGATCCCGGGCTTATCGAGTTTGGTGTTGAGCAGAGGGTTATACTCGCCACACCCACTACTCTGATTGCTCTCCTCAAAGCTGTCTCGTATGGCTGGAGACAGGAACAGATGGCGAGAAATGCGCTCGAAGTCAGTAAGCTCGGGAAAGATCTCTACGATCGGCTGCGCACCTTCACTACTTACTTCTCAGATATTGGTAGAGGCTTGGACCGTGCCCTGGACTCCTATAATAAAGGTGTAGGTTCACTTGAAGCGCGCGTGTTGGTGACCGCAAGAAGATTCAAGGAGCGTGGCGCGATTCCTGGTGCAGACATCGCTTCCGTGGAACCCCTCGATAAGTCTCCGCGTCCCCTTGCTCTTGACGAGGGTGGTCTATTCCCGGATCTGGTAGCGGCAGAACTAGAAGCAGGAGATGGGGAAACCGAATCCGAGAATAACGGAGATGTTTAGTTCAGCTTGAGGACTTTTTACTAGTTGTGCCTAAGGAAATCTGGCTGGGCCCATTATTGGGTAGTAACCGCTCCCGTCTCATAAGGCACTGCGCTCAAGTTGTCTCAGAAGGTAAGAACGGAAGTTTTCTTTATCTCACGGCCTCCCAGCCACTATTAGATCTAGCTTCCGAGCGGATTCTCGACGCCAAGAATATAAAAGGTGCTTTTGGAGAGCTCCCTGTCTATCTTTTTCGCGGTTTCGTGAGACGTGTGCTTACGACTGCTGTCAAGATTGAAACAGGTCAACACCTGACATCAAGACTCCCAATCGATCGGGAGGAGCTACCGCTCAAGCGCAGCCTCATCTCCCAAATTCTTAAGCAATTAGCTAAAGCGGGAAGGCTAAAGGCGATCGGATCGCTTGCTCATCGTGACGGCTGCGTAAATACGGTTGGCAACCTTATTGGAGAAATTCAACGTGCCGCCAAAACCCCCGAGGAATTCGACAGAATAATTCAGGCCCGCTCTGAGACCAGCTTACAAACGTTTGTGGAGGGCCACTATCCGCAGCAAGACTTTGATCGCGAAATAGCACTCATATATGAGAACTACTACGAGGCACTTAAACACAATCATCTAACAGAAGAGGATGCAGATCAGTTGCGAGCGCTCTCAGTTTTACGCGGCGAGTGGCAAGGTCAGCACGTCGTGCTTCCCTGGTTGGCCGACACTCGACTGCTAGTCCTCGATGGTTTCTTCGATTTCACTCCGGTCCAGGGAGAGATACTCCGGGAGCTGGTCCCCCAGGTTCCCGACGTCATCGTCAATCTAAATAGTGATGAGCGCAATCCTGAGATCTTCAGCGTTTTTCGAGAAACAATTGATCAACTCACAGCGTCAGGTGCTTTTGAAATCAAATATTCTGACGAAATGCTGGATACGGTAGGTGCTCTTTCACCATTACGAGAGAACCTTTTCAATCCGAGCATACCTGCCCAACATTCCACCAACACAGGGGGTGATGTTTCGAACATTCGTCTGCTTACCTGTTCTGATCGTGACACTGAGATTCGCACGATCGCGAAAGAGATTAAACGTCTTGTCCTCGAGCAGGATTACTCGTTAAGTCAGATAGCACTGGTTGTTCGTGAAAAGGCTTCTTATGCCGAAATGATTGTCCGAATCATGCGCGAGGAATCAATTCCATGCGATCTGGAATTGCGCCTCGATATTAGAGAAATTCCTGTGGTCCGAGCTGCTCGCAAGGTATTCGAGCTGCTAAGGCAGATGGCAATCGATGAACCCGCAAGTCTTAGGATTAGAGATATTGCGGATCTGATCAAGTCAGGTTATTTCCGGCTCGCAAGTCAGACCCTTTCAAGCTTAAAACAACTCTTCGAGCAAAACTATCTCCAGCTTTTGAGGTTCAATGGACTGAATACCTCCGAATCCCAACTGCGTCTCGAGTACGAACTCGGCATCGGACACTGGGTTCCAGATCTGTTGGAGAATGTTGTGGCCTATGTTGGCGGGGAGTTGCGCGTCACGGACTGGCTCTCAAGAGCGCGCAGGCTGCTTCGTAATCTCCAGGAGACCTCTCTTCAAAAACCACTCGTACAATCGGAGCCGGATGCAGAGCAAGGTGAAGAGGAGATGGAAACCCAGCGGGAAGCCGACTTAAAGCCATCTATTAGTACGCGGGACAGTGAGAAAAGGCGAAGGCCAGCCCGTCAAATTCATCCCGGAGCGATAGCTTGGACGGCCCTTTTGATCGAGCACTTCACGGGCTTGATTAAGAGTGTGCCTCGTGAAGGCGATCCCAAACTCCTGCAATCAAGAGTACTGCAATTATTAGAACAACTTCAGCTATATCGACAGGTAAAACATCCGATAGACCGCGCTGTCGATATTGAACTGCCTCAGGTGATGCTGGATCTTCGTGGCCTTGAAGCGTTGTGCCGTTCTTTAGTAGCAGCCGTTAAGAGTATCGAGATCTGCGAGGCTCTCATTCCTGGCGAAGTCGAAAGTCATAGCGTGGGTCTGGCTACCTTTATTGAAGAGGCTTCGCGCGGTCTAAATCAGCAAATCCTGGTTCAAGACGGGCTGGCTCGACGTGGATTACGTGTTTTGGAGGCCACCGACGTCCGCGGACTCTGTTTTCGAGCAGTCTTTATCGCCGGATTGGTTGAAGGCGGCTTTCCGTTGCGGCTTTCCCGGGATTGGATGTATCCGCACGAGGAACGCGAGCGGTTGAAAGCCTTTGGGCTCACATTGGAGGATATTTCTCCAGCAACACTGCTTAAAGAGGAACACTACTTTTACCAAGCCGCTTGTCGTGCCACTGAAAAACTTTATTTGACGCGACCTGCTTTACTTGAGGACGGCACCGAGACTGTTGCCTCCTATTACATAGATGAGTTGCGACGTGCTATCGCGCCAATGGAAATCACATCCGAAGTGGTCCGCCGTGACTTTGATGGCAACGAGATTTTCTCTTCATCAACCTCAAGCGAGTTAGCCCGTGCCCTGATTCGTCGCGAGGAAAGGGAACGACATGGATCTTATAGTAGCCGCTTGCTTCAATCAGCTGATATCGAGCGGCATCTCAGATGGGCTAAAGAGAAGGGTATGTTGTCTGATTCAGCCCTAAGGCGAATTGAGATAGAACGAAGCCGATCGGGGCGGTTCTTTGGGCCTTTTGATGGGCAGATTACTGATCCGAATCTATTGAAGCTTTTGGAACAACGATTTGGCCCAGGCCACATCCACAGCGCCAGTGGACTCAGTCTCTATGGAAATTGTCCTTATAAGTTCTTTGCCAGCCGGATCCTGAGACTTGAACCTCGCAGCGAAGCTGCACTAGACCTACAGGCGCTCGATGCAGGAAAGCTTCTTCACGATGTATTGCGGAGATTCTTTGAGCGCTTTCGTGGCGAGAGTCTAAATCCGAGACGTTTGGATTCTCTGCGTACGACATTGGCAGAGATCGCAGATGAGGTCTTTGATGAACACGAGCAAGCTGTGCCACCTCTCAATCCGAGCATCTGGAAATTAGATCGGGAGATCCGAAAGGTTATTCTCGATCAGGTGCTGCTATTCGAGGTGGGTATGCATCAAAAAACTGCAAGCGCGGAAATCAAGCCTACCTATTTTGAACTAGCATTTGGAATACGAACTGGTCAGCAGCCTTCGGATCCAAATTCTGTTCCTGAACCATTGGAGCTTAGAAGTGAGAACCCGCAAGGCGAAGTCGAGATTCAGATTCAGGGTCAGATAGACCGAGTCGATCTAGCTGCTGATGGAACTTTGATCGCCTACGATTACAAGCTTTCTCGCGGGGCCACTACCGCTGATGTAAGAGCCGGGCGCGCGCTGCAACTTCCTATCTATCTTGAAGCGCTTGAGAAACTACTCCTTCCAGGAAACGAGATTGCGGGGGGTGGCTATTACGCGCTTCGAGGTACAGAACGTCGTAACCGTGGGCTGTACCGCAGGGATTTCAAAGACTATACAGGGCTGAACGCGCGCAGTTCTCTATTTTCTGATGGTGAATGGCGGAAGATTCGTGAGGAAGCGATCGCGAAGATTTGGGACTTTCTTAATGGAATGCGAAACGGACGTTTCTTAGTGACTCCATCCGAAGGGTATACGACCTGTCGTTTCTGTGACTATTCGCCGGTCTGTCGTTATGACAAGTATAGAATTCAAGGTAAGCGCATGAGATCTGGCGAATGGGATTAACAAAAAGAGAGCTTAAACCTGAGCAAGCGGCCGCAGCTTACACCCTCGACAGACATATCTCCGTCACTGCAGGTCCTGGCGCCGGCAAGACCACAGTTCTCGTCGAACGTTACCTTCACATCTTAAGAAAACACCAGAACCTGAACATCGATCAGATCGTTGCGATTACCTTCACGAATCGGGCAGCAAACGAAATGCGCGAACGGCTGCGTGAGGAGCTTGATCGATTGCTCCAGACTGCTCCAGCGGCAGAGCGGGCGCGCTGGGTAGGGTACAAGAGAACTCTTGAGGGCGCCGTAATCACAACCATTCACGGTTTTTGCGCCCGGCTTTTGAGAGACTTCCCCATTGAGAGCGCCATTGATCCACAGTTTGTACTGCTTGATGAGCATCAAGCCGCAGTACTTCTGGAAGCTGCAGTAGAAGAAGCCCTGACAGAATTCATTACTTCGGGTCATGAAAACGTCTCACGTTTGACCGTTGGCGTTGGTAGAGGCAGACTCGCAGACGCGCTGGCTGAAATCTACAGGGTAATTCGCGGGGAGGGGCTTTCAATAAAGCAGCTAGACCAGCTCACCGGTCAAAGGCATTCAACCTGGAAAGACTATCTTGCCGCTTTTGAGAATATTGACGCTTCCATGAACGCCCTTATTTCGGCGGGCCGGCTGACATCTTCATTGGAGGAAAAGCGCAGCGCCGCTGCTCGAGGGTGGCCCAGCTTGAGGCAGAAGCTGTTGGACGAAAACCTGCCTCTTGGTGAGTTTTGCCGGCTGATTTCCGAGTTTAGACAATCAGTTCGTCCCAGTGCTCGGCCCCCAATCGCACAAATAATAAGGCAACTTGATGAAGATTTTTGGGGTGAGGCACGTGAAAAGGGATTTGGCCTGGTACCACGCATTCGTTTCGATCTGTTTGCCAGAAATTATGCTCACGACCTGATCAAAGTAGTCGAAAGTGTCGACAAACGACTCGAAAAAAAGAAGCAACAGCTTGCAGCGATTGATTTTGATGATCTACAGCTACGCGTACTTAGGCTCCTGAAGCGGCCGGAAGTGTTACGACGCGCGACCAATCGCCACCGCTTCTTTTTGGTCGATGAGTTTCAGGATACAAACAACCTACAACGCGAACTCATGGATTATCTGGCCCTAAAGGGCAGGCGGGCCAACCTCTTTATCGTGGGCGATCGCAAGCAATCGATCTATGGTTTCCGCGGTGCTGACGTCGATGTTTTTCGAGATATGACAGCTACGTTGGTTCAGGCGGGCGGCGAATCAAAACCGCTCCACCTCAACTTCCGCAGTCAGCCCCCTCTAATCGATTTTTTTAATCTTCTTTTTAAACAACTCTTCAATGCTGGTAGCGCGAGTCCAAAGGATCTTGCTCAACTGGGTTATGTCGAACACGATCTGAGCGTAGCTGAACGCGCTACGGAGGATGAATCACCGCTTGTCGAACTTATGGTTGCTACGCAGCAAGATGATCCGGAACAGTTGCGTCCGCTCGAAACGTCCAGAGAGCTGGACGCCAAACAGTTAGCGTGGCGAATCATTTCAATCGTTAATGAGGGTTCAGGTGAGAGTGGTCGATTCAAGTACCGCGATATCGCTCTGCTCTTTCGAGCGCTAAGTGATGTGCCTGTCTACGAAGCCCAGTTTCGTCGTGCTCAGATTCCCTTCCAGACCGTGCAAGGAAAAGGTTTTTACGACCGGGAGGAGATCACCGACTTAATTCAACTTCTACGCTTTCTTGACAATGCCACAGACGAGCTAGCTCTGGCGGCCATTTTGCGGTCTCCTTTCTTTGGCATCTCTGATAATAGCCTGCTGGCCCTGCGGACGGCGCCTAACATCAATCATCAGACTCAACTTCAGACTCGTCGAAAGCTTATTCACGCATTGCAAAGACAAAAGAGTATTTCGTTTATTTCTGACGAGGAGCGCTTGGCGTTGGACCGCGCCTGGATATTCTTACGAGACTTGCTCGAGAGAAAAAATCGATTCGGGGTGGGAGACCTTCTCAGATACGCAGTAGAGCGTTCAGAGTACGCAACAGTGATCTCAGCCACTTATGATGGCGCGCAACGACTTGCAAACGTGCAAAAGTTGTTCTCGCTGGCAGAGCGCTTCGAACGATCGGGAGCTCACCTCATTCGTGACTTTGTCAGGTATGTTCGAGATTTCGAGGCTATCGGCGGTCGTGAAAGTGAAGGAGAGATAGACGAATCAGCTAATGCGGTAAAGCTAATGACGATCCATCAGGCAAAAGGGCTTGAGTTCCCTGTGGTTGTTATCCCTGATCTGCATCGTTCCCTAAATCCAAAAGATAGTTGGTTGCTGCTGGACCGTCACCTTGGTCTGACACTGAGGGTGCCGGATGGTCGCGGTGAGCACGTTGCTGGGACGACGTTCCGAGCATTTAATGAACGCGCGAAGCTGCGCGAGCAGTTCGAAAGCACTCGATTGCTTTACGTTGCGGCAACTCGCGCCAGAGATCGATTGATATTTTCGGGCGTAACAGAAGAACTTACAAAACTGGAAAAAGGCAATGACAGCTGGTTGAAACTGATCTGGCAGGGGTTGGAACTCCAGTCGTACCTGCAAACAGGTACGATTCAATTAAGCACGAACGTACAGCTCCGTTTCACCTTAAATTTGAGCGACGAACATGCGGGTGAACCCATCGCTAAGCCGACCAGCGAGAAAGAGTCGCTCGAATGTATTGACATCGCCAAATCCCCGGAGGATGTATTTACGTTATTGAAGCCATTGCGCTCAGAACTCGAAGGGGCAGTTCATCGATTCAGTGTAACGCAATTGCTTAACTACAAACGTTGTCCACGGCAGTACTACTTTGATCGTATTCTTCATGTGCCGAAGGCTGACGAGATAGGGGTATGGAACGATGCCGAAGCTCCAGAGCCTACTGCGAATCTTACGGCAACTCTCAAAGGAGCGGTAATCCATCGCTTTTGTGAAACTTATGTTGCCGGCACTGAGTTAAGTGGACACTTGCGGCAATGCTTCCTTGATGTAGTCAGCGCACGCCCTAGCACTCATAACTTCGATCCAGATCTAGCACTGAAAGATTTATTACCATTGGCCCAGAACTATTTAGCCAGTGATGTTTTTAAGCGCATCGAAAGCGCCCGCCGCTATGATCATGGTTTGCCATTAACGTTAACACCCGGCCTTTGGAGCGAACTGAGTTTTAGACTTCGCCGTCCGCTGGGGATACTTACAGGCACGGTCGATAAACTTCTGATATCTCATCGGAAGAATAACGAAACAGAGATTGAGATTATTGACTTCAAAACAAACCGCGTCCGAGCAAGAGAGAGATCGGCAGTTTTGCAGGGCGTGAATAATAAAAGTGAAGCGGCCAATCAACTCATGTTGGACTTCTCTGGTCGTCCGCACTCCAAAGTTCGTATTGGTATTTATGAACAAGTTTCGACTATTGCTGCGGAATACCAACTCCAAATGCAGGCCTATTTACTCGCAATTCATGAACTTCTGCCGAAACGATCAGACGATATGCGAGTGAAAGTAACCCTGCATTTCCTCGAGCCAAATGTCGAGTTTCAGCTTAATCCGGAATTGCTTGAACCTGATCGGTGTGCTCAAGATATCGATGAAGCAATGCTTCAGATCGCGGTGTCGTCAGGGCCGCAGGATTTTCAAGTGCTTCCAGGTATTCATTGTCGCCTGTGTAGTTTTCTTAGTCTGTGTCCTCCCGGGCGTCAATGCACGTCCGACAAACTTTAGTTTGTCGCTTCTTTTGTCTTGGCCTTCGGTCTTTCGTCTTTGGTCTTCGTTCCGGATGTGACGATGAGATTCGTCTGATTTCGTGGAAAGCTTTTGATGTCCCGAACAAATCCAGTGACCACGAGAAGCCAGGTAACCGAGGACGACAAACTAAAGTTTGTCGGACATTCCGGACATTTGGGGAGGCTTCGACGTGATCTCGGTACAATCGAGTCCTATGCAGCTTTAATTGGAATTCTAATTGGCGCCGGTATCTTCACCGTGACCAGTCGAGCCTGGGCCCTTACTGGCCCGAGCGTGATCCTGGGCTACTTCGTACTAATGCCCGCAATTCTGGCGACATCGGTACCCTACGCTGCGTTCCTTTCTACGCCCCTAGGCCGCCAACCGGGTGGTGAGTATACGCATATAGCCCGTACCTTAGGTGGCTTTCGGTTGGCCTATGTTTGTTCATGGCTGAAGATCATCGCTTACATAGGAGCAGGCGCCTATCTTGCAAATGCACTAGCCGATTACCTTCTGGAATTTACCCGAGGACACGTGAACCCTGAGCGATTTCGGCTACCGCTCGCTGTCGGCAGTTTATTGTTTTTCTATGTGGTCCATGTTTTAGGAGTGCGCTGGTTTGGACGTTTACAGGTAGGCATGTGTGCCCTTTTGGGCCTATCACTTTTTGTATTGATTATTCCCGGTCTCTTCGCGATTAGGATGGAGAATTACACACCGTTTATAACGCAGGGCTGGAACGGTTTTGCTGCTAGCCTGATACCACTCTTCTTTTCGTATGCGGGTTTTGAGGCACTTGCACAGACGGCAGGTGAAGTTAAAGACAGCACTAAACGGCTGCCAATAGTGTTCCTCAAAGGAATAAGCGCTACCGTGCTAATCTTCGTGCTGATGACAATCGTGTCCTTCGGAGTGCTTCCAGGCTCGCTGCTCCAGACTAGTGGTGCGCCAATGGCTGAGGTGGCATCGGTGTACCTCCCCTTGGGAGCCACATGGTTTGTGACTCTTGGCGCCGTAATGGCTATCATGACTTCGCTCAATGCAACACTTATTGTTCCTTCGCGTTTGGCTATTCTCTTTGCCGAGGATGGACTAGCGCCTCGTTGGCTGGGAATTATTAATTCACTTACCGCAACGCCAATTCGCGCGCTGACTTTGACGCTCTTGGGCTGTGTGGTTTTGCTGGCAAGCGGCCAACTTTCACTGGCTCTGAATGTGGCAGTGTTCGCAATCGTAGTGCTGTACTTTCTGCACAGTTTGACCTTTCTTCTGCTGCCACGCTGCAACAAGCAACTCCACAGCGAGATCACAGTTTCCATTTCTTCTCGTTTACAACGACTATCAGCCTGGTTTTCCGTTATTTCGATGGGAGTCTTGATCGCCGTTCAAGTGTTGCAGGATACTCAGACCTTAAGCACACTGAGTATCCGTGAGCGTATTGCAAATCAATCCTTAACGAGTATCGAGCTTCTAATCGTCTGGTCCTTGGTTGGCTTGGCACTGTATGGTTTTGCAAGGAAAAGGATGAAGTGATTGCGGATTGTGGGTTGTTGTTTGACTTCTTTGAATCTGTATAAACTGGATGATATGAGCAAAACCAACAATGTAGAGGTGGGAACGACAGCGCCGGATTTTAGCCTACCTGACGGTAATGGTGATGTGTGGCGACTTGCTGATCAGCGCGGTAAAGTCGTAGTGCTCCTTTTCTACCCAGGAGACGAAACGCCAGTGTGCACGCGACAGATGTGTTCAGTACGTGATCGTTGGGAGGACTATTCCGCGACAGGTGCTGAAGTCGTCGGTATTTCAACAGACTCTGTCGAATCACATCGGAAGTTTGCAGAACATCATCAACTACCACTCCGGCTGCTCTCGGATAGTGGGGCCACGGTAGCGAACCTTTACGGTGCTCGCTCTTTAATACCTGGTAAGGTGGCGCGCTCTGTTTTCGTCATTGATGGGAATGGGATGGTACGTTATCGCGATGTCCGTCCGTTAGGTCTATTTCGTCCCAAAGACGATGAGATTCTACGTGTGATTGCTGATTCGTGATTGGCGATTTGTTAAGAATGTGTTTCGCTAGTCGATAGCTAATGTTCAATTTGCTATATTCTCTCTTGGAAAGATCAACAATCAGCAATCAATAATCAACAAGCGACAATTTCATGGCTGAGACAATAAAGTGCACACACTGTCGAGAAAAGCGACCCGCAATAGGCTTCGCGCCCTTCCCAAATGAACTAGGACAGAGAATTGCTGCAGAAATCTGTCAGCCATGTTGGAGCGCCTGGCTGCAAAAGCAGACGCAGATAATCAATCACTATGGGTTGGATCTTACCGACCCAGACGCTCAGAATTTCCTTTTCGACAACATCAAAGGGTACCTCTTCAATGAGGTGCCCCAGGTGGCGGAAATCGACACCTCGAAGGAGGGCTCGATAAAGTGGGATTAAATCGAGCCGACTGCAAAACGTAGTATTCAGCATCGCTGAGCCCCCAATTCTGGCCCACGGCTTGCCTAGTTAGTCTTTCCCTATTTTTACCATTCCCTCTTTGCTGGGCCCCCGGCAAAACAGTTACAGGAGCAGGGTTCTCCTGTGGCGTGTTTTAGGTCAGCCGTATGTTTTTAGAACTAACTCGACTGGAACCAACAGGAGGTTTTTTAGATATGAGACGACGACTCCCAGGAATCATGATGGTGGCTGCCTTAGCATTGGCTCTTGGTGGCTGCCAACCGGTCGCCAACGACAATGTAAACGCAAACCTGAACGCTAACGTAATCGCGAACATGAATGCCAACGTGAATGCGAACGTAAACGCAAATATGGAAGCTCGTCGAGCGCCGACACGCGATGAATACGAGAGAGACCGTGACAGGTATCACCGCGAGGCGAAAGAAGGGCGGCGGACAATCGGAACAGGTGTTAACGACGGTTGGCTTTGGGTGAAGACTCGGTGGGAATTGATGACAGCAGAGGATCTCAGGGACTCAACGGTAGACGTCGATGTTGAGAATGAGGTTGTTACGCTGACGGGGACCGTACGTACGCAGGATCAGCGAAAGAGAGCTGAAGCGATCGCTAGAGCTGTAGAAGGTGTTAAAGACGTAAGGAACCAGCTAAAAGTCTCTGCTTCGTAAGTAACAACAGACGTACTGAAATAAATTCTTTTGTAGTAATGGTGCTGCCCAAGAGTCTCGCGCAAAATCGGCGCGTTACTTCAAGGCAGCACCAACTCTTTTAACTCCCCAGTCTTCTCAGTCTGGAGCACGCAAAGCAGTAACTCACAACTCATCAAAGACCCAAGTCCAAAGACCAAAGACCCATTCGCGTAGGTTTACTGTTCAGCCTTTCTGCGCTAAGCTTTCAATCTCTCTTTCAAGTAAACGAAGGTTTACCGGCTATTTATCCAGGGTGAACCTGCGCCCGCAAAAACTACTTAATGAGGACGAAGTAATTTATGCCTGGAGCCCAACTGCGGATTCTCGCCGCAATCCTCCCGCTGGTTTTTTTCGTCATTCCCAATCTGTTCCCACTTGCAAGCGCTCAACACAGCGGAATCGATACTTACGCTATCACCAATGCGCGGATCGTAACGGTCGCTGGTCCAGTGATCGAACGCGGAACGGTGGTTCTGCGTAATGGATTGATTGCAGCAGTTGGTTCCAATGTTACCGCGCCGGCAGATGCTCGTGTGATTGACGGAGCGGGTTTAACTATTTATCCAGGACTTATCGATTCAAGCACGAACCTGGGTATCGCCCAACCTGCTGCCACGCCGCAACCATCGCCTGTTGGTGGAGCTTTCGCCCAAGCACGACCGACAGTTGCTTTTAGTGCGCCGAACTCTACTCAATCTCCGGGCCTTCAACCGGAACTGCTAGCCGAGGATCATATTCGACCAGGCGGAGATCAGATTGAGTCCGCGCGCGCCGTAGGAATAACAACCGCGCTGACTTCGACGCGTCAGGGAATATGGATGGGCCAATCTGCTCTTATTAACCTCGCAGGTGACACACCACAACAGATGATTGTGCGTTCTCCTTTAGCTATGCATGTTGGGTTTACGCCATTGCGAACAGGTTACCCTGGATCGCTCCTTGGAGTGTTCGCGTCGCTACGACAAATGCTCCTCGATGCTCAGCGATATCGGGAGGCGCAAGCCATTTATGAGCGCAACCCGCGCGGTACTCGCCGGCCTGAACAGGATCGCTCGCTGGCGGCACTGATTCCAGTGCTCGAAGGTAAACTGCCAGTAGTAATGTATGTCGATCGTGAGCGCGAGATCAGGCGGGCACTCGATCTCGCTCAGGAATTTAAACTTCAAGTAATTATCGCCGGCGGGCTTGAGTCATGGAAAGTTGCTAATCTGCTCAGCGAACGAAAAGTTCCTGTTCTGCTTAGCCTGAATTTCCCAAGACGCACCGCCGCTCCACTGCCTGAAGCTGATCCAGAACCAATACGGATCTTGAGAGAGCGTGCTGAGGCGCCCCAAGTCGCCGCTAAACTTAAGGCAGCAGGTGTCCGCTTTGCATTTCAATCCGGTGCGATGACTAATCTCAGTGATTTTGCCGCAAATGCTGCGCGAACGACCGAGCACGGCTTGTCTCGTGAGGACGCCCTTCGAGCAATGACAATTTGGCCGGCTGAGATATTAGGCACAGCAGCTCAACTGGGAACCATCGAGGTTGGTAAGATCGGCAATCTCGCCATTACGCGCGGCGATCTTCTCGATCGCAATTCACGCGTCACACATGTTTTTATTGATGGTCGTCCGGTTGAACTAAGAGTCCCACCTTCAATTACACAACCTGGTACAGCAGCGGGAGCTTGGACCTTAAGCGTAAACCTTGGGACTGGGGATCTTTCAGTTACTCTAAATTTGGCCCAAGAGGCTGACCAACTTCGCGGAAGGCTAGAAGGATCTCTCGGCTCAGGCCAGATCGCCAATGCCACAATTTCTCCTCAGGGAAACTTCCGCTTTACCGTTCCAGTTAATGTAGAAGGTAGAACTCAGGAAGCAACATTCACGGGTAGGATAGCGGGCGATGAAATGACAGGGGCCGTAAATATAGTAGGACGGGCGCCCGGCGTTTTCACTGGAACACGTGCTCCAGCGCCGCCCGCGAGCGCCGAACCCGCAGAGCTGTCCGGTATTTGGACTGTAACAATTCTACTCGGAACCCAGGAAATCCCTGGAAGACTAAGCTTGAATCAACAGGGTGGCTCTCTATCGGGAGTGCTGGAAACCGACTTTGCGAGGACTGAGTTTAGTAATGCCTCGGCTAGCGCCAATGGATTTCGTGCAAATAGCACCGCAAATATTCAAGGACAGGTAATAGATTTAACTATTCAGGGCAAGGCACATGGAAGTGAGATCAGCGGCACGATCGAGTCACAACTCGGCGTCGCGAGTTTTAGTGGGCGGCGTCAACCTTAACTAAGAAGTAAACAACAGACGGAGTTTGTAAGGTGAAGAAAAGATCAGTCGCACAGTTCATACTGCTGACTATTTTTTGTGCGTCTCATTGGCCTATATCAGCGCAGCAGACGCGCTCGTCAGCTCCGAAAGGCGAGGTTCTGATTCGCAATACCACCGTTATGACAGTAACTCGTGGAACGCTCGCAAATTCTGATGTTCTCATAAAGGACGGGAAGATCGCCGGCGTCGGCAGTAACCTTAAGGCAGGAGCAAACGCGCGAGTAATCGATGGGTCTGGAAAGTATGTGATGCCCGGTATAATCGACTGCCATTCGCATTCAATGCTTGATGCGATTAACGAGGGAAGCCTCGCCGTGACCTCAATGGTCAGAACCGCGGACGCCCTGAACCCAACAGATCCGGATCTATATCGTGCTCTTGCCGGAGGCGTGACAACTCTCAATCTTCTGCATGGTTCCGCCAATCCGATCGGGGGATTGAACACGGTAGTAAAGATCAAGCATGGTCATCCCGTTACTGAATTTGTTTTTCCGGGTGCACCTCCCGGAATCAAGTTTGCTCTGGGAGAGAATGTAAAACGCTCGAATGCTCAAGTTCAGCCTGGCACCCAGCGCCGCTACCCAGCGACTCGGATGGGAGTTGAACAAGTCATTCGCGATGCTTTCACCCGAGCTCAAAATTACAAGATGACTCGTGACGATCATCAAAAGGCTGTAGCACGCGGCGAAAAGAATCTCATTCCTCCAAGACGGGACAATCAGCTTGAACCGCTTGTGGAGATACTCGAGGGCAAGCGCCTGGTTCACGCGCACTGTTACCGGTCGGACGAAATCCTGATGCTCATCAATTTGGCGAATGAGTTTGGCTTTAAGATCAAAACCTTCCAACACGCGCTCGAAGGCTATAAGGTGGCCAAAGAGATTGCTCAACATGGCGCTGGAGCCTCAATCTTCATCGACAATTGGGCTTACAAGATCGAGGCCTATGACGCTATTCCCTACAACGCTGCGATCATGACCCGAGCCGGAGTGAACGTTTCAGTTAATTCTGATTCTGATGAGCGGGCCCGCCGGCTAAATATCGAAGCTGCTAAAGCAATGCGATACGGTAATCTTACCGAAGAAGAAGCCTTGAAACTGATCACCTGGAACCCTGCATGGCAGCTGGGCATTCAGAATCGCGTGGGTTCGATTGAAGTCGGCAAGGACGCTGATCTTGCAATCTGGAATGGACATCCTTTTAGCGTCTATTCCAGCGTCGACACTACATTCGTTGATGGTGAGATCCTCTTCGATCGTCAACGAGATCTGGCCCAGCGGACGGCGCTTGCTAACGAACGGGCTGAGCTCGAGAAGGTTGAGGCTAATCGCGCACCCGCAGCAGGTGGAGCGCCTCAAGCCCCGCGCCGGCGACGTCCGGGCAGTGAAGATGACCTGTGGGAGGAGCAGATCGACCACCCATGAAGACAGGAAAGATACGGATTGTACGAAACTTAGCTGGCACGCTGTTGGTATCAGTTGTTTTAGTTGTTCCGGCAATAGCCCAGCAGGTTGGAATCCCCACTACACAGCAAGGGGTTCTGCCTCCCCGCGGAGCATTTGCTATTCGAAATGCCCGCATTGTTACTGTCACTGGCCCAGTCATTGAAAACGGAACTGTCGTCATCCGTGATGGAAAAATCGCAGCGGTAGGAGCGGCGGTGGATATTCCGAGTGGCGCACAATCAATTGATGCAAAGGGCTTGTCGGTTTATCCCGGAATGATGGATGCCGGCACTTCTATGGGTCTTGTCGAGATTGGTCAGGGTGCCGCCGGTACCGTTGATCTCACGGAGGTTGGTGAGTTCAATCCACATGTTAAAGCAATCACCGCGGTTCATCCTCACAGTGCGCACATCGCCATTACACGAGTTGATGGCATTACCAGCACCGTGAGCTTACCGCTTGGTGGTCTTATTTCAGGTCAGGCGGCAGTTATTAATTTGGTGGGTACAACTCCACTTGAAATGGCCGTGGAGCCGCAAGCGGCGCTTGTGATCAATATTCCTAGATTAGCCGGGGGTGGTGGCGGCTTTGGACCACCACAACAAGTAACGAATCTGCCGGAAGTGCTTGCCAACATGCAGCGACAGGTGGATCGCATCAGAAACATGTTGCGCGACGCTGAGGCCTACGGCCGAGCCCAGGAGGCTTATGCAAAGGATCCAAAGTTGCCCCGTCCGGATCGAAACGTCGTATTGGAAGCTTTGGCGCCGTACGCACGAGGCCAACGTCCGGTGATTTTTCGGGCTGAAAGGGAAGCAGAGATTCGGGCGGCTTTGCGCTTTGCCGAAGAGATGAAGCTGCGGCCGATCATTTTGGGCGGCAACGATTCAGCCAAGGTGGCGAGTTTGCTAAAAGAGAAAGATATTCCCGTAATTCTGACCGGAATATTGAGTCTGCCAATGCGTGAGGACGATCCATACGACATACTTTACTCAACCGCCGCGAAACTTCAGCAGGCAGGAGTTCGTTTCTGTATTTCGAGTGGCAACTCCGGAGCTAATGCTCGTAATCTTCCCCAGTATGCGGGTATGGCTGCCGCCCATGGTCTGCCACGCGAGGAAGCGTTAAAGGCGGTAACGCTCTACCCGGCTCAGATAATGGATGTAGCTGACCGGCTCGGCTCGATTGAAGTGGGTAAGATGGCCAATCTGGTACTTACGGATGGTGACCTGCTGGAAGTGCGAACGCAGGTTCACCGCCTATTTATAGACGGACGTGACATTCCCTTAACCAGCCGTCATACCGAACTAAACGACGCGTTCAAGAATCGAAGGTGAAAGAGATGGAGGTTTTCCCCCCTTGTTAATTAAGAATAGATATGTTTTGGTTCGCCTCATGGTGCTGCTTGGCACCATTCTTTTTTTTACAACTACTGCAGCCTTATCTCAGACAAAACTGCTACGCTTTCCGGATATACACGGTGACCGTGTTGTTTTTAGTTATGGAGGCGATCTGTGGTTAGCGCCGGTCACTGGTGGCTCAGCGATTCGGCTGACGGCCCATCCCGGCGTTGAGGTGTTTGCCAAATTCTCACCGGACGGAAAATGGATCGCTTTCACTGGGCAGTACGACGGGGACGAACAGGTCTATGTAATACCCTCATCCGGTGGTGAACCGCGGCAGCTTACGTTCTACCCCGCTCGAGGACCGTTAACACCACGTTGGGGATGGGATAACCAGGTACATGGTTGGAGCCCTGATAGTAAAAGGGTTGTCTTTCGTTCGCAGCGCGATTCATGGTCTCTTCCTATT
Source organism: uncultured Chloracidobacterium sp. (assembly GCA_964574785.1). Taxonomy (GTDB): domain Bacteria; phylum Acidobacteriota; class Blastocatellia; order Pyrinomonadales; family Pyrinomonadaceae; genus PSRF01. The sequence continues at coordinate 73,937 of CAZNPP010000003.1, forward strand.
GCTCGGCTCTACTCAGTATCAGTTGACGGCGGGCCAGCTGAAGCTTTGCCTATGCCTACGGCAGGTTCTGGTGATTACTCAGCCGATGGGGAAAAAATCGTTTATTCCCCTCAGTCACGTGACTTCCGCTCAGAGAAGCGCTATGGCGGCGGTCAGGCAAACATGCTCTACATTTTTGACCTGAAAACTTATGCAACAAACCTGATCACCCAGGGCCCCCGAGCATCACGGGATCCAATGTGGATTGGGGATACCATCTATTACAACTCCGATCGAGATGGTCGCTTTAATCTCTACTCCTACCATGTGCCTAGCGCGAAGACGACTCAGGTAACTAACGAAAAAGTATGGGACGTGCGCTGGCCCGGCTCTGATAATGCAAACCGTATTGTTTATGAATTAAACGGTGAGCTAGAGGTTTATGACACGCGTACTCGTAAGAGTACCAGGTTGTCTATCCACGTTCCCGACGACGGATTGGCGCGACGTCCAAGCCGAGTATCGGCAGCAACCAGCATTTCGTCCTTTGATCTTAGTCCGAAAGGTGAGCGGGCACTTTTCGCGGCCCGTGGCGACATTTTTACCGCACCAATCGAGAAGGGACCAACTCGAAATCTTACCAACTCTTCCGGCGCTCATGATAAATGGCCCAGTTGGTCTCCAGACGGAACGCAGATCGCCTTTATCTCGGACCTTAGCGGCGAAGAGGAACTATATCTGGTGCCGCAGGATGGCTCGAAAGCTTCAGAGCAGATCACGCGCGGAGGCAGTGCCATGCGTTATGCGCCTGACTGGGCTCCTGACGGTAATCGCATTGCTTTTAGCGATAAAGACGGAAAGCTCTATGTCGTAACGCTTGCCGATCGCAAATTAGTCGAGATCGCTGATAGTCCACGCGGTCAAATACGCGACTACACGTGGTCACCACGGGGTAATTTTCTCGCGTTCAGCATGGCCGCTGCCCCTAACGGCTTCTCCTCTGTTTATGTTTGGAGTGCGACGGACGGTCAGGTCCGAGTTGTTACCGACGAGATGTTTAATTCCTTCAATCCAGCTTGGGATCCTGAAGGTAACTATCTCTACTTTATCGGTACCCGGGAGTTTGCTCCGCAAATTTCTCAGATTGAATTTAACTTTGCCAGTAATCGTGGCTCGTATCTTTATGCTCTTGCATTACGGAAGGACGTAAAGCACCCCTTCCCTCCCGAGAGTGATGAAGTAACCATTGGGAAACCCGAGGCAGACAAGCCAGAGCCGGCTGAGACAAGGCCTGCCGAGACTAAACCTGAAGATCAGGAAAAAGCGAAGCCAGAAGCTAAGCCTGAGGCGGCAAAGCCTCCGGCTACAATGACTATAGACTTCGACGGGATTCTGACTCGCGCAGCTCGAGTACCTGTGCCCGCTGAGAATTATGCAGGACTAACTGCAAAAACTGGACATCTCTTGTATGGAGTTGGACCAGCTTTCTATTATGGCCGGCAGGGCGACAGACCAGCTCAACTGCGAATATTCGCATTCAAGGATAGAAAGGAAACTACGGTGGCCGCCGATGTGCGGGGGTATGCGCTCTCGCAGGACGGGTCAAAAACTCTTGTGGCTCAAGGACCTGCCTATAACCTATACGACGCGATGCCAGAGGCAGAACGGACCAGAAAGACTGTGCCCACTACTGGTCTAATGGTCAATCGCGTACCTGCAGAAGAGTGGAACCAGATCTTCAATGAGGTCTGGCGACGTTATCGCGACTGGTTTTACGTTCCGAATATGCACGGGTTTGACTGGTCGGCGATAAGAGAGCAGTACCGGCCGCAGTTAAAGCATGTGGCCCATCGTTCTGATCTCAATTATGTCATCAGCGAAATGATTTCGGAGTTAACTGTCCAACATGCCTACATCGAAGGTGGTGACTTTCTCATTCCGGCTAGGCCACGTTCCGGTTTGCCCGGCGCCCGTTTTGAACTGGATCGGCAATCCGGACGCTACCGTATTGCCAAAATCTTTGCCGGGCAGAATGAAGAGGATCTCTATCGCTCGCCTTTAACTGAAGTGGGAATCGACATTAGCGTTGGTGACTACGTATTGGCTATTGATGGCGAAGAACTCAAAGCAGGTGATGATCCTTACCGTCTACTTCGGAACCGAGCCGATAATCCAGTTAGGCTTACGGTAAATAAAACTCCTTCAATGGAGGGCTCACGCTCTGTCTCTTACCGGCCAATAACCGACGAGAGCAATTTGATCTATCTCGATTGGATAAGCGGAAACAGGCGCAGGGTATCTGAGGCTACGGGTGGTCGGGTCGGTTACATTCACGTGCCCGACATGGGGGCTGCTGGTATTCGCGAGTTCATTAAGTGGTACTACCCACAAATCCGCAAAGAAGGCTTGGTTGTTGATGTTCGGGCGAATGGTGGCGGGAATGTCTCAAGGATGCTGATCGAGCGCCTAAGGCGAGAGCTTTTAGGAGTGAATTTCTCTCGCACTGTCGACGATGCGATTACTTATCCCGATCAAGTTTTCATTGGACCCATGGTGGCAATACTGGATGAGAACTCTGCTTCGGATGGCGATATCTTTCCTTCAATGTTTCGACAAGCGGGATTAGGGCCTTTGATTGGTAAGCGTTCCTGGGGTGGAGTAGTTGGTATTACAAATCGCGGCAACCTAATTGATGGTGGAGTTGTCTTTGTTCCGGAATTTGGGCTTGCGAGCACTAAAGGGGAATGGGTCATCGAGGGTTACGGCGTGGATCCGGACATTGAGGTTGAGAATGATCCCAAATCAGTATTGGCTGGTAAGGATCCGCAACTGGAGCGTGCAATTATTGAAGTAATGTCGAAGCTGAAGCAACCAGTTCGTCTGCCGTCTAAACCTCCAGGACCGGTAAAGACGGTCAAGTGAGCCGTAATACAGCAGCTAATTTATTTGCCAAGTGACTTTAGTCTGCAAACAAGAGATCCCTGGGAATCACACGCCTGGCAAAGGTGAGTTCGGGGTCCGAACTCTCACTATTGTTAGAAACAAACCTAAGGCAAGCCTTCAAATAACTCAGCAACACTAATGCGCCATCCTGCCAGCACTTTCGACTGGGCCCAATCTTGGTTCGAATAGAGCCGGCTCTCCCAGGAGTATTGGCCCTCGTGGTCTGTCACATAGCGGACTTCAATTGTGCTCGCTACTGGGTCAACGAGCCACAATTCCCTCACGCCAAGTGCCAGGTAGGTATGCGCCTTGGTCGTTTGATCGTAAATCCTGGTGCTTTCGGAAAGATATTCAAAAACGATGTCGGCAGAAGTGCGCTTGTGGCCCATGGATTTACTGAGTTCGTCGGAGACGTACATCATATCCGGCTCCAAATAGGTGTCTCCCTCCTCAGCGTGCCTGAAGATTGCTTCTCGAGGATGGTGAACCTCGCCGCGAATGTCGTGCTCAATGAGGAATTGGATGAGCAAGCGTTTCAACCTTGAGTCGATAGTGCCATGGGGTGGTTCAGGTGGTGGGACCATGAACAAGTATCCTCCAATAAGGTCATAATGAGCGCGCCCCTGGGGTTCAGGTAATGCCCAGAACTCGTCGAGTGAGTAGCGGCGCAGCAGGGGTGAGAAACTAATCTGCTCTCCTGTTTCGAGACGTTGCATATTGAATCTCCGCGTGGCATTCATCATAGCACCGCTAGCCAACGCGTTACAGAACTGGGAGCGGAGAGCTGAAAAATTTTGAGTCCAAGATACTTGGAGGGCAAAAGGTTAGTTGCAGTAGCGAGCTAAATTGTTCAGCTTCGCAGCGACCAGGTAACCGCCCGAATTGGGCACGGCCATCTGGTGCTCGGGACAGCAAACCTCACTGCTCGCCTTCATGCACCAACAGTCGTTCCTGCAAGAGCATCGCCTTGGCCCCCTTGTGTTGCCAGCAGCGAACTGGTCCATGCACTCGTCTCGAGCACGGCTTACCTTTCTTTGTTCGGGCGCCGCAGATATAGACTTCGGCAGGCGGAACATTGGCTGTTACTGAGTTAGATGGAGATGACAAGCCATCCGAGTTCGCTTCAGGTGAATTGAACAGCGGTGAGTTGGCTGCGCGTTCTATGATCAATGGCGGTGGATCGGATCGGGTGGCGCGTCCGGCGATAAACCCGGCGCTCAGCAGAGCACTTGCAACTATCAGTATGTAGCGAACTCGTTGTGTCCATAGCTTCCGTGCGCAGCCATTACAAAACCTTCGGCTCGTCCACAGATGCCAGTGGAGACGAACGGTCTTCGTCCCACATTCTGAGCAGAAATTTGGGCGGTACATCGTGAGGTCTCCTGTGGTTAAAAAAACAAGCCATGTGAGGCGCGCTCGTTCTGCACGGCAATTTGTGAGTAACATCGCATTATATACATACCCTTCAAAATTGCCGCCAGTCTCATGTGTTTTACTTAGCCAATGCCACATTCTTGCATGCTGAAAAGCAACTTCAACGCACTATTGAGCGTCCGAAGCATTACAAATGCGCTGAGCTAAACTGCTCTAGTTGCACTACCATTTTTGGACAGGCATACTGTTTTTCAATTTGCAGAATATTCTCCGCATGATGGTTCCTGGATTTTCAAACGTATTTGTAGGGCTAACTTTTATTGTTGCATGGGTTGTATCGGCGCCGTCTTCTGTTCAGGCGCAGGACGTCGATGACGTACTCCGCACCGACATATCGGTCGTCCAACTTAATATTGGCGTTGTCGACAGTCGCGGACGCCCGATCACCACACTAAGGCAGGGCGATTTTGCTGTTTACGAAGATGGTGTGAAGCAATCGATTCTCCATTTTGCGCCAACAGAGGCGCCTTTCAGCCTTGTGCTGTTGCTGGACACCTCCGGTTCTACCATTAGCTTCCGTCAACAGTTGAAGCAGGCGGCGTGGCGCTTTCTTGATGCGTTGGCCCCCCAGGATCGAGTTGCTGTGATTCAGTTCAATTCAAAGATCAAGATGCTTTCGAACTTCACCACTGACAGAAAGCGAACCTCCTGGGCTATTGAGTTGGCCTCAGGAGCAGGAGCAACGCATTTCTACGAAGCTCTGGAACACTCGCTCAATGCGCTTGCCAAAGAGGGGCAGCGGCGTAAGGCAATAGTAGTCTTGACTGATGGACTTGATACTCAACTGAGAAATACTGATCGGGCTGCGGTAATGAACGCTGAGACTGACGAAGAGGCAATCGCTGCGGTCAATCCCGCAGCGAGTGCGGAGTTGAACAGAGTTCTCAACGCCGCAGATCGCCAGGGTGTAACTATTTATCCGCTTGCGCTTCCTTCCGGAGATCCCAAGCGGTTACCGCTGCCCGACCCGGTGATAACTGGCATTTACTCGGCGGCGCGCACACGGCTGCAAACGCTTGCTGATCGGACAGGCGGGCGGTTAAGCGAGATTAACCGGCTCGATCAGATGGCGCGTCTGTATGCGGAAGTAGCTGCAGATCTCAGATCTCTTTACACCGTCACGTACCAAGCGCGCACAGACCGACCTCGCATAGGAAAGTGGCATGAGATCAAAGTCGAAGTGGCGCAGCCTGAGTTGATTGCTCGCACCCGGCCGGGGTATTTCTCACGATAAAAGAATCGAGCCGGTGAATTCCCGTCGGTTATTTGAGTCTAACCGAAGCGGTTTGTTGGTGTTATTTCGTGTGGTTTGGTGGATATTCTTAAAGCGGGAAAAATAGCTGATCCACGAAAACACACGAACTAACACGAAGCTTTTTGGAGCAGTATTTAAATTACATAGCGGAATTGCCTGCTCCGTTGCCTCACGTAAGAAACTGCCTCAAAATGTGCCCTTGACACCCCAAAATCGGCTCCGTAATATCAACCGTCGCTTCACAATCTGCACCCGTAGCTCAGTTGGATAGAGCGTTTGACTACGAATCAAAAGGCCGCACGTTCGAGTCGTGCCGGGTGCACCATGTTTCTCACACAAGGAAACAGTCAATTAGAGAGCGCGTTCGACAGTCCGCCGGGTTTACGGAACTGCCAGGGAACCTGCCAGGGAACACGAAGCAAAACGGGGGCAATTTGGATCGAACCCACCAATTTCTACAGTAGCGGTAAGACCCCCGAGATCCATGCTCGCAACCTCAACCTGAATTACTGCGGTGCCTTGTCACTGGCTAATTGTTCCTTTGTTAACGCTCCAATTATATGAGACCTCGCTCAACGGCTTCCCACCGCGAACGCTCGCCTGAAACCTAATCGGCGCGTTTCCTCCACCTCTCGTTTTCGGACAAATCACGCTGATTCTTGGGCATTCTTGGATCTCATTCTGCTTGACCGAAGGCGGCAACGGCCTGTTCACCGCTTCCCTTTCAATAATTGGTAAAACGACTGGAGCTAGACGGCGTTCGGAAAAACCACCTTGGATAGCTTGCAACTCGACCTGACCTACTCGTGATTTTGATACCGCCACAGCAAAGCAGTAGTATGCCATGTCAAACGTTCCCCCATACCCGG
>CAZNPP010000004.1:0-7964 GCA_964574785.1 uncultured Chloracidobacterium sp.
TCCTGCCTTAAGCCATTGCTGCTTATCACGCCAGGTCTTACAATTCCTTGCTGATTAAGCACTCGGTTCCACCACGCCCATGGGTCAAACAACTACTGACTTCCTTGGCACTGAACGTTTTCGGATTCGCCGCCGCTTGGGCTCTGGAGGTATGGGAGTCGTCTATGAGGCACATGACCGAGAGACTGACAAAGTCGTTGCTCTGAAGGCCCTCACGCGTACGGAGGCCTCTCATATCTCCCGCTTCAAGCATGAGTTCCGCTCCCTCGCTGACGTTTCCCATCCAAACCTCGTCTCACTCTATGAATTCATGTCAGATGGGCAAGACTGGTTCTTCACAATGGAACTCGTACATGGACTGAATTTCCTCGAATACGTCCGACCAGGCTATCACGCGACCCAAAGTCCTTCTTCAAAGACCCCAACGTTGTTGAAGTCCTCATCGGAAAACGCTTCAACAGCGGCCGAGTATGAAGCTGAGACAAAGCATCTGGAGGGTGCTAAAGTTAGCCTCGCGCAAGACTCTTCCCCAGACATTTTGCACAACATCTCTCTTTCAGGGACGACCCTAGATCTCTACCGACTCGGCGATGCGCTCCGGCAGCTAGCCGAAGGTCTGAATGCGCTACATGAGACTGGAAAGCTGCACCGCGATATTAAGCCTTCCAACGTTTTGGTAACGAAGGAAGGCCGCGTAGTGATTCTTGATTTTGGATTGGTTGCTGAACTTGAGAGCAAAGGCCTACATGAAAGTGTCAACCTTGCCGGAACCCCGGATTATATGTCCCCCGAACAGGGCGCGCAGTTGCCACTTTCGAGTGCGAGTGATTGGTACAGCGTGGGTGTCATGCTTTATCAAGCACTTACTGGGAAGCTCCCCTTCTCGGGTAAGTTTTTTCAGGTGATGATGAACAAGCAGAGTGCGGATCCTCCAGCTCCTGCCCAAATTGCGCCCGATATTCCTGATGAGTTAAATGAGCTTTGTATACGACTGCTGAGCCGCAATCCTGATCAACGACCGTCGGGACGTGACATTCTTCGGGTACTCGGACGTGGTAAAACTGGGCCACTTAAAAGACCGCTTACGCCCTCAACACTCCCGTCCGGTGCTCGTACTTCTCCATTTATAGGTCGTAGCGAACACTTAAAACAACTGCAAGATGCATTCAATGCGACGCGGCGAGGCTTAACAGTAACGGTTTACACCCATGGCAGCTCAGGCATGGGAAAAAGCGCTTTGGTGCGCCACTTCATTGAGCAGTTACGAGCAAAACATGATGATGTAGTGATTCTGCAAGGCCGCTGTTATGAACGTGAATCTGTACCGTATAAGGCAATTGATGGCGTGGTTGACAGCCTAACCAAGTACTTGATGGGGTTGCCCGAAGGAAAAGCCGAAGCCTTAATGCCACGCGACATTCTCGCCTTGGCTCGACTGTTTCCTGTAATGCATCAGGTGGAATACGTTTCACAGTTGCCCCAGCGGGAACAGGAAATACCGGACCCTTATGCTTTGCGGCATCGTGCCTTTGCCGCGTTGCGTGAATTACTTGGCCGCATCTCGGATCGACAGACACTGATTTTATATATCGATGACCTCCAGTGGTCCGACGCTGACAGTATTACCCTGCTTGAAGAGCTGCTTCGTCCACCAGACGCTCCTCCACTTCTTTTAATAACGAGTTTTCGCAGTGAAGATGTGGGGACCAAGCCTTTCATAAAATCGCTGCTCAACAATGCTGGCACCGAAACTCGCCGTGAGTTACCGGTGATTCCATTATCTCAGGATGATGCTAGTCGACTGGTGAGTGAATTGTTAGGTTCAGGAGTCTCACCTGAAGATCCTCTTGTGAAGTCTATTGTTCGGGAGGCGCAAGGTAACCCTTTTCTTCTTGAACAACTCTCTAGCTACGCTCTAACTAGTGTTGAAACTGGCACGTCCGGAATAAGTCTAAACGTAATGCTCGAAGCACGACTCCGCTATTTACCAAAGGGGGCGAGGCAGTTTCTGGATGCTCTTGCTGTAGCAGGTCGGCCCATTAATCCCGAGGTTGCATTCCAAGCGGCGGGACTTTCGGGCGATGAGCTCCCTTTAGTCAGTTCACTACGAGCCAGTCAGTTTCTTCGCAGCGCCGGATCTGATCATACGGTTGAACTCTATCACGATCGGATTCGCGAGACGCTAGCCGCCCAACTGAACCAGGCTGCTATTAAACAAGTTCATAGACGACTCGCACAAGCCATTGAAGCACGCGGCATGGATGACCCCGAAGCCCTCTTCGAGCATTATCTCGGAGCTGGTGAGCGCGTAAGGGCTGCTACGCATGGGGCTGTCGCGGCCAGGAAAGCAGCGGGCGCACTAGCTTTCGATCGTGCGGCGGTACTGTATCGCCGGGCAATCGAACTTTCGCCGACCCAGGGTGTTGAACTAGTACAGTTAAAACAAGAGTTGGCGGACGCGTTGGTCAATGCTGGTCGGCCTGCCGAGGCCGCTGAGGTATATCTCGAATTGGCCCAGGCGACATCGGCAAATCGTAGTCTTGATTTCAAGCGGCGAGCGGCTGAGCAACTACTATTAGGCGGTCACATAAAGGAAGGTCTCGAACTAACGCGCTCGGTCTTGAAGGCCGTTGGATTTACTCTTCCGGGAGGTCCAAAACGTGCATTGTTGTCACTGATCATGAAGCGTATTCAAATCCGTCTGCGTGGTCTTGACTTTGTTGAGCGTGATGTTAGTCAGATCTCGGAAGCTGAACTCTTTCGCATAGATATCTGCTGGGCAATTGCAGCAGGACTCGGGGCCGTTGATCTGGTTTGTGGCGCCGACTTTCACTGTAGACACCTTTTGTTGGCCCTGCGCGCTGGAGAATCATTCCGCGTCGCTAAGGCAATCGCATTCGAAACAGCTCAAAGCGTTTCCCCTGGGGGCCGCACGCGAGAGCGTGGCTTGCAGCTGGCTCAAAGATCTCAGGAACTTGCCCAAAAAGTTGGCCATCCTCACGCAATAGGGTTGTCGATCTGGGCAGGAGGAGTGGCGGCTTATTTGGTGGGCCAATGGAAAAAGGGAGCTGAACTTTGTGAACGCGCGGCTGAAGTGCTTCGTGACCGCTGTACCGGAGTCGCCTGGGAATTGGCAATGGCGCAACGCTTCACATTGAGTGCCAAAATTTATTTGGGTGAAGTTGGTGAAGTAGCCCGTCGTGTGCCAATGTTACTCGCGGTTGCACTCGATCAGGGTAATGTGTTCTTCGCTACCGAGTTGCGCACGCGAATGAACCTGATCTGGCTAGTTGCTGACGATCCTGACCGAGGCAGGGAGGAGGTGATTGCTGCCTTACGAGCTTGGCCGCACGAAGGCTTTCACCTTCAGCATTACAGCGCAATGCTGGCATTGGGACAAATCGAGCTCTACACGGGAGATGCAGAAGTAGCCTGGAAACATGTTGAAGGTCAGTGGAAAGCATTAAAACAATCGATGTTGTTACATAATCAGGTTCTCAGGATTGAAGCGACGCATTTGCGGGCCCGAGCCGCTCTGGGTTCCGCTCTCAATAATTCCTTGAGCAGTGCCGAAAAGGCGGCGCGTCTTAGAACAGCCGAGAAATTGGCTCAGCGAATCGCAAAGGAGAAGATGTCATGGTCCGATCCATTCGTTAGCCTGCTGCGCGCGGCAGTCGCTAATTGCCGTGGAGAGCTATCAAAGGTGGTTCCCCTCCTGAACCAGGCTATGGAGGACTTTGAACACGCCAACATGGATCTCTACGCGGCTGCAACTCGGCATCGGCTTGGAGAGATTTTAGGTGGTGAGCGCGGGCAGGAGCTTTTGACGCAGGCAAACACGTGGATGACCCGACAACAAATCAAGAATCCAGCTAAGATGACGCGCATGCTGGCGCCTGGTTTTGATTAACTAACTGAAATTGGGAATGAAGAGCTTCAACACTATTACTTATGACGTCGATGGAAAGGTTGCTCGAATAACACTCAACCGTCCCGAACGCGGAAATGGCATTACCCTGGAAATGCCCGAGGAGATTGCTAGCGCAGTCGAGCACGCTAATCTGGATCCTGACGTTCACGTCATTACGTTAAGCGGCAACGGAAAAGGATTCTGTAGTGGGTATGACCTTGTTATTGCTGCTGAGCACAGAACTCAAGGTCTTGTCGAGCCGAATCGGTGGCCACAGGACTCCCCAATGGACATTGATGTTCAGCTCGCGAATCATGATCCAGATAAGACCTGGGATCCACTTTTGGATTACGCGATGATGAGCCGCAACGTTCGAAATTTCATGAGTCTCTTCTATAGTGACAAGCCAGTCCTCTGCAAAGTTCATGGATTTTGTGTCGCTGGAGGAACAGACTTGGCCCTCTGCTCCGACCTCATCGTCATAGAAGACGAAGCTCGGATAGGTTATCCGCCAGCGCGCGTGTGGGGAACTCCGACTACAGCGTTATGGGCCTTCCGAATAGGAGTTGAAAGAGCAAAGCGCCTCTTATTAACAGGCGATTGTTTGACGGGCACGCAGGCTGTTGCGTGGGGGCTTGCGACTGAAGCTCCTCCCGCAGAACAACTTGATGAGCGATTTGAGATGTTGGTAGAACGTGTCGCACGGCTCCCTATTAATCAACTCATCACAATGAAGCTCCTCATCAACCAAACTATGCTTAATCAGGGCTTGCAGTCGACACAAGTGCTCGCAACGATTTTTGATGGCATCTCGCGCCATACTAAAGAAGGTTACGACTTTCAAAAACGTGCGGCTGAAGTTGGATTCAAACAAGCTGTTAGGGAACGCGACGAAGCTTTTGGTGATGGACTCGTACCTCCACTTGAATCTTAAAACATTCCCTGAAGCGACATCCTCTCAACGGAGACAAAGCTATGATTTTTGGCAGTCCTCACAGCGCTGTAACTATTCCTGAACAGCACCTAACTGATTACGTACTGCGCTTTGCTAACGCTCTAGCCGAAAAGCCAGCACTGATCGATGGGCCGACGGGCTGCTTTATTTCTTATCAGGAGCTTAAAAAACAAGTCATCCGCCTCGCGACTGGACTCTCAACCCAAGGACTGCGGAAGGGCGACGTTTTCGCGATTCTTAGTCCCAATCTGCCGGAGTTTGTACTTGGATTCCACGCTGCAGCGCTGTTAGGCGCGACGACAACGATGGTTCCACCTCTATTTACTTATAACGAAATCAATGCGCAGTTAAAAGACTCGGGCGTCAGTTACCTTTTAACTACTGCATCGCTGATGAGCAAAGCTCAAAATGCAATCGCAGATACGAATGTCAAGAAACTTTTTGTAATTGGTGAAGCAGAAGGAGCTACTTCACTAGAATCGCTGCTCAATAACGAAGGAAACATTCCTACCGTACCAATTAACCTACAAGAGGATGTAGTAGCATTACCCTACTCTAGTGGAACAACCGGATTCCCTAAGGGTGTAATGCTGACTCATCGTAATCTGGTTGCGATGTTAGCTCAGATGGAAGCGATTGAAAGTTTTGATCAGAATGACGTCATTGTTTGTGTAGTTCCGATGTACCATCTTTATGGCTTACACCTGGTCGCCAATTTGGGCTTAAGCCAGGGAGCAACAGTTGTAACACTGCCACGTTTTGATCTCGATGAGTTTCTAAAGGTAATCGAAACGTATCAGGTCACAGTTGCTCCAGTGGTTCCTCCCATAGTTCTGGCACTGGCACGATCGCCAAAAGTCAAAGAATACAGCCTTTCGTCGCTTCGGCTAATTCAGTGTGGAGCTGCAACGCTAGCGGATAATGTCGCTCAGGCATGCTCCAACCGCCTTGGTTGCGACATTAGATACGGGTATGGCTTAACAGAAGTGAGCCCTCTTTCTCACGTCAGCAGTCCGAACAGGGAAAAGCGCAAAAGAGGATCAGTAGGATATTGTCTACCCAATACCGAGTGCAAAATTGTGGCCCTTAACGGCTCAGAACTTGGCCCAGAACAAAAAGGTGAGATCTGCGTGCGTGGCCCTCAGGTAATGAAAGGCTATCTTGGGAATCCGGAAGCAACTGCGGAGATGATCGACAAGGATGGGTGGCTGCGAACTGGTGATATTGGCTACGTAGATGGCGATGGCAGCCTCTTCGTTATCGATCGACTTAAAGAATTAATTAAATACAAGGGGCGGCAGGTTGCCCCGGCGGAACTCGAGGCCGTCCTGCTTTCCCATCCTGCAGTAGCCGACGCGGGAGTAATTCCAGTTGAAAATGAAGAGGCCGGGGAAATTCCCAAAGCTTATGTGGTTCTCAAAGGGGAGGCTACCGGTGATGAGATCATGGAATTCGTCGCTTCGCGCGTAGCCCCTCACAAACGTGTACGTGAGGTTGAGTTCACAAATGAGATTCCGAAGAGTCCTGCGGGAAAGATCCTTCGTCGACTGCTCATAGAACGCGAACGAACAAAAAGAAAGAGTTAGTTCCAGTTTTCACCAATCCATTCGAAGGTTGGCTTCAGATCAAAGTCCTTAGCTGTCTCGATAAGTTGCGGTATGGCTTTCCAGTCATCAAGCGCAGTCTGTTTGGCGAGAGGAGGATTTAGCCGGCAATAACGTGGCCTTACCAAGTGCTTGCTCATAAGCGCGTCTGCCTCTACAACACCATCGAAAAGAATGTTCAAAAGTGGCTCAGAAGGCGAGCGGAATGGATTAAGCATCCACTGAACTACGCCCCATCGACTGGTATCCTCCTTGACGATCGTCGGCGTTAACCCGGTGCCGATCGAAAGCACTCGCAGGTCTTCAAGATGGGGACGCGGCTGCGCATGGCCTAACGCATATGCAATCGCAGCGGTGCTCGGATTGTTCGCCATCATGCCTCCATCTATAAACCCCTGATGCGATGGGAAAATTGTTGGGGCGGCCGCACTGCGCAGAGCCACATCTACGACAAAATCGTCCAAATGGTGAGAGTCGGGGAAGTTATGAAAGAATACAGGCCGCCAATCATTCCGTTTCTTGTTATCAAGTTCGAAAGCAGGCGCCATGAAATTATGTTCTTTGAGATCCCGCAAACGAAGGTTACCCGGAAAATGTGATTCGAGGAGTTCCTTAAAATGTGCGTTGTTATATTTGGGCCGAAACCAGTTGAAATGCGAAGGCGAAAAGGCAGACTTGAGGTTCGCGATAGAGTAAAAATCAACCAGCGCTTCCGCGCTACGTCCAGACGAGAGAGTTAGGGCGACCACAGATCCTGTCGAGGTGCCAGCAAAAAGGTTCACTTGTTTTAGCAAGTTTGGGAACTGGTCTACCAAACGCTTGACGAGCGTTGCCATTAGGGAACCCCTGACACCTCCGCCATCAAAGGTGATGATTCGATAAGGGTTCATTGTTTTGTGAATTGCCTCCTTCGACGAATCAACGAATTTACCATTAGGCTCGAGCAGCAACCTTTCCGGTGGCTATGCTCTCCAGTAAACCCGATTCGAGCATGTCTCTATGAAGCTGGCCGTTTTGATCTGTCACCATGGTCGGATCGAAATAGCTTTCAAAGCGAGACTCTACGCGAAAGGCCGGTGTGTACATGTGGTCGAGCGGCTCAGTAGTGCTGATATAAGTGCGAGACTTGGGTCGATTCTTGATCCAACCCAGTCCTGTTAAGGATGTAGACAAAGGCTGTGCGGAAATAAGTAGTCCACTTCCAAGTGCGAGGACCATCTGCATGGTTGTTAGCTTCTTCCTATACAATCTACTGAATGCAAGCGAATGCTTCAGGACACGAGCACGATAGCCACGCAAGCTTTGAAGATCATCAACAAACCTCAATACATCTGGAAGTGGGTCGGCTGGCCTTTGAATAATTGTTGTGCCGTCCATATCGCGGAGCTTTGTGTTTGGAAGGATTGAGTCATTCCTCACACAATCATAGAAATAAGGTGTGCCAAGGATCGGAATAGACAATGTTATGAAAGAGGGCAATGTAATCTGTGGCGTG